>WQVZ01000001.1 GCA_009785595.1 Defluviitaleaceae bacterium
AAGGCTACAGGATTTTGAATATGTGATATTCGTGAGCGCGCCTTTTTATTCGGACAAATACAGAAGCCCACCCCCTACACCATATCATCTGTCACCTTGCCGCCATCAAAGCAAAACTCCAAAAACCCCCGGCGGTACGGCACACAATGGCCTTGGTCTATCATGGCCAGCATTTCTTCCTGCGTTGCCCATTTCACCGCCTGCACGTCCTCTTTGGGCATTTTTATGGCGGTTATGTCCACATCAGCCGTCACCACAAAATAATCAATAAAGGCCCCTTCGTTTGTCATGGAGAAATTAGGCCGTTGGCCGGTAAAGTCCATTTGTATGCCCAGCTCTTCGCAAAGCTCGCGACCAGCGGCTACGGCGGATGTTTCGCCGGATTCAACCAGCCCGCCCGCCGTCATTGTCCATTTGCCCGGTGCCCATCTAAGGTGCCCGGCCCGCTGTTGTATCAGCATCTGCCCCGCGGTGTTAAAAATAAGCACCATGGCCACCGTGGCATACTCCCCGGCGGCCTGCTCTTCACCACGGGTGCGTGTTCTGCCTGTTTTTATGCGGTTGCTGTCGTATATATCCCAAATTTCTGTCATATCTTTACTCCTCGTCATATTTCAGCGTACTGCGCCTCTCAATAAGGTCAAAGCACAGGTGTATGGTGCCGTCACGTATAGGCACAAAGCTGCCGTTGGCCATCATATCAAATATCTCGTCTTTTGTGGCCCATTTTACTTGGGCTACTTCTTCATTGGGTACATTAAGGGCGGCAATATCCACATCTTGGCGCAACAGATAAAAATCGCAAAAAGCGCTGTCGGTATTTATGGTAAAATGCGGGGTGGTGTGGGTAAAATCTGCCGCAATGCCCGTCTCTTCGTAAAGTTCCCTCGCGGCGGCCTGCTGGCTGGTGTCGCCGGATGTGGCCGCCCCGCCCGCTGTAATATCCCATTTGCCCGCCCAGCCTATTTTGTCGTGCTGGCGTTGCTGTATCAGCATTTGCCCCGCGGTGTTAAACACAGCAACAAAAACCACCAGATGAAACGCCCCAGCGGGTAGTTTTTCGCCTCGCACATGGGTTTCGCCCGTTTTTGCGCGGTTTTTGTCGTATATATCCCAAATTTCCATGCCTAGCCCTCCTGTTTACGAGATTATAACAAATGGGGCCAAAAATTGCAATAAGTTTACATTTGTACTAAACTTTGCGGAAAACCCTTTACATTTCTAATTTTTCGGGTAAAATAGATAGTGCGCAAATTTTGCGCATATTTCCTGCGCAACCAAGGAGGCACCCATGAAAAAACTTTTTACTTCCGAATCTGTCACACGGGGCCATCCCGATAAAATGTGCGACCAAATATCCGACGCCGTGCTGGACGCTATTTTGGCCCAAGACCCTACGGCGCGTGTGGCTTGCGAGACCATGGCCACCACGGGGCTGGTTTTTGTTTCTGGCGAAATTACAACCAATTGTTATGTTGATGTGGAAAACATCGTGCGCCAAACAGTGGGCGATATTGGCTATACCCGGGCAAAATACGGTTTTGACTGCGATTCTTGCGCTGTTATACTATCCATACACGGCCAGTCACAGGACATTGCCCAGGGAGTGGATGTGGCTCTGGAGGCCAAGGCAGATATAAATGGCCAGGCAGCCATTGGTGCCGGTGACCAAGGTATGATGTTTGGTTATGCCACAGACGAAACCCCGGCTTTTATGCCCTTGCCCATATATCTTTCTCACGAGATTGTTCGTACACTGGACGAGGCACGCCAATCTGGCCTGTTGCCATATTTGCGACCCGATGGCAAGTCCCAAGTGACTGTGGAATACGATGGCAACACCCCAAAACGTGTGCACGCCGTCGTTGTATCGGCACAACATTCTCCTGATGTAGAACACGCCACCATCGAGACCGATATTATTGAAAAAATAGTGCGCTGTGCCATACCCGCCCATCTTATGGATGATGCAACGGAATTTTACATAAACCCCACCGGACGCTTCGTAACAGGCGGCCCAAAGGGTGATGTGGGCCTTACCGGGCGCAAAATTATTGTGGATACCTATGGCGGCTTTGCTCGCCACGGTGGCGGCGCTTTTTCCGGTAAGGACCCCACAAAAGTAGACCGCTCCGCCGCATATGCCGCCCGCTGGGTGGCAAAAAATATTGTGGCAGCTGGGCTGGCAAAGACCTGCGAAATACAGCTGGCCTACGCCATCGGTGTGGCAAAGCCTGTCAGCGTGGCTGTAAACACCTTTGGCACAGGCACCATGCCCGATGAAGCTATTTTGGCACTTATCGACGCTAATTTCGACCTTTCAGTCGGTGGCATCATCAGAGATTTAGATTTGCGACGCCCTATTTATAAACAAACCGCCGCCTATGGGCATTTTGGCCGCACAGATGTGGATTTGCCATGGGAACAACTTAACAAAGTGGAGGCTTTGAAGAATGGAAAACCTTAAAGAAACGGTGTTTTACAAGATAATTCATGGCCAGCTGCCCGCATACAAAATATACGAAGACGATGACTTTTTGGTTATCATGGACCGCTATCCCAACAACCTGGGCCACTGTCTTATACTACCAAAAATCCCTGCCCGGGATATTTTCGATCTTAACGACAATTGCGCCGCTAGGCTGTATCCCCTGGCAAAAAAGATAGCAAGTGCCGTGATGGACGCCACCGGATGCGATGGGATAAATATCATACAAAACAACAGCAAGGCCGCAGGGCAGGTTATATTTTACTTTCATCTGCACATTGTACCTCGCTATCACGAAGATGACATGCGCATAGTCTCCCACCAAAAGGACTTTGCGACAGAAAAATTCGAGGATATGGCGGAAAAACTGAAGAGGGGGCTGCAATAATATGAACAAATCTTTGTTTAAGAAATATATAGCAATTGTGACCTGCCTTATCGGCTCCTTTGCCATAATAGGCCTGTCGGCGGTTATGGCACACAATTTCACATTGGCTGGACAGACAGGACCGCCAGCTACACAAATCCCAATAAACGGCAATGGTGGCCAAGCCAACCAAGCAACAGGGCAGGACAATCCGCCGGATGAGCCTGAAGCGCAAGCACTGGATGACCTTAATATATTGGTGTTGGGCCTAGACGACGATAATTTGCCTGATGTTATTATGATTGTCATGTACGATGGCGAAAACCACGAAATTGACGTAGTTTCTGTGCCTCGTGATACTCAAGTTGTCATGACGCAAACCGAGCGTGACATGATGGCCGAAATTGGTAGACGGTTTCCCAGTCATGGTGTAGTGAAAATTAACGAATTGCATGCCCATGCCGGGCGGACCAATGGATACCGCTTGGTCAGTCACCACTTGGAAAATATGCTGGACATAGAGATTGACTACTATGTAATTATTGAATTAGACGCATTTAAGTACATCGTGGATGCTGTGGGCGGTATATATGTAGACGTGCCGCCAGGGTTCCGCTATACTGTTACTGGAGGAGCAATTAGAATCGACTTGCCCCCCGGCCGCCAGCGTTTGGATGGCAATATGGCAGAGCAATTTGTGCGCAGAAGAAATACGCTTCATGGAGATCTTGACCGTATACGCAATCAGCAGATATTTATGCGTGAATTTTTCACCCAAGTGCTGGGTAGTGAGGATTTAATGAGTCGTCTACCTGCCTTGGCATCTTCATTTATTACCCATGTGCGTACAGATTTTGGCATATTGAGTGCCCTACGCTATGTAGGTATGGCCGATGCCTTAAACCTCGACAGTATCGAATTTCATACATTGCCAGGACATGCCGGCACAGCACTAAACCCTGTAGGTCGTGAGTACAGTTGGTTTTTTGTAGATGTAGAGGGATCCAGAGAGCTCATAAGAGAAATTAAAGCCGACAACGCTGCAAATCAATAAATTTTTATCTACCCTCCCACCAACCCGGCCCCATGACAGCAAAGCTGTCATGGGGCCGGGTTGGTGGGAGGGCCAGGGGGCCACTTGGGGGCCACCGCGGGCGAAGCCCGCGGTGGCCCCCAAGTGGCCCCCTGGCCCCAGATTTTTGATGGCCTTCGGCCATCAAAAATCTGGGGCTTTTAAAAACTTGGTGTGCTTGAGTGCATATCCGGCGATAAGACCTACAAGCACACCAGTAAGTACTCCGGCTATAATCAGCACAGGAGCATAATAAAACAGGCCCGCGTTTTGCACAATAAGAGCAGCCACTACAATCTGTCCTATATTGTGAAAAACCCCACCCCAAACACTTACACCAACCACACCAAAGATTTTCACCCTTTTGGCCAAAACCATGGCAGCATAACTTAAAATACCACCGGACAGACTGTAAGCTACGCTAAAAGGGGAACCAAAAAGCAACCCTATTGCTACTATGCGCAAGACAGATATGCCAAGAGCCGCTTTGGATCCCATGGCATAAAGGGCCATAACAACTATAACATTAGCCAAGCCCAGCTTCACCCCGGGAACAGGTATAGGCATAGGGAAAAGTCTTTCTATATAGGCGGCCACCATAGCCAGCCCGCCCAATATGCCAAAATATGCTATCTTTTTTGCCATCGCGCTCTCCCATTGTTCCACTCTTTTTGTTGATTGCCTCAAGGCCGGTTCTACTGTTTCGCGAAGCGAAACAGTAGAACCGGCCTTGAGGCCTTAGCCCAACCAGAGTGCGCTTTGCGCACTCTGGTTGGGCTAAGGCCTCCCCCTCTCCTCCAGTCATCCCACACCCCCTTTGGGGGTGTGGGATGACTGGAGGAGAGGGGGAGGCAAAATTTATATTGCTATATCACGTGCCATTGCGTAATTCCACAATAACGCGGTTTGGCAGGCATGTTATGGTTTGCCAAATATTTGAAATCGGCCCCATCCTTATACAATATTGGTCAGGGCAGTCTGCATAAACCATACGCACCCTGCCGCCGCTTATCATTATCTCATTATGACCGCGCTCTGTTTTAATACGAAAAATCTCCCCGTCATTTCGCCTGATGTCCACAGCCAAAACCTCCACACCATCTACATGCACCGCCACAACAGACCCCTCACGTCCGCCTACAATAAGAAAAATAAAAATCAGAGATATGGCCAATAATATGAGTAGCACAATAAGTACCACATCTGCCCGCTTCAAAATCTCCGCCACTGTCGTATTTCCCCCAAGTTTTCATAAACTGATTATACCATACCACAACCCAAGGAGCTTTTCCATGAAAAAATTTGGCCGCTTTCTGTATGCCCTATACGGTAAAATCAACGAAAATGAGATTTTGCCCCTGGCCACCCAACTTACCTATCGCCTGGTTTTCTCACTGTTCCCATTCATCATCTTTCTAATATCCTTGGTAGGTTTTTTTGAAATAGACCCGGAATTTCTATTGGATGAAGTTTCCGGCCTTTTCCCTGCGCAAATAGCCCAGGTGATAAACGATGTTATATATGACGTGGTAGACACCCGCAACCCCAGCATAATGTCCACCAGCTTACTTTTTTATATTTTCACCGTGGCCAGCGGCTTTCGTGCTGTCATGCGAGGCATACACAAGGCCTATGATCAAGAAGACACCCGTAATGCCGTTGTGCGCTGGCTTTACTGTACCTTGCTGGTTATAGCTCTGGCTCTGGCTATTGTCTCTTCCTTGTTGGTTATCATTTTCGGCGACACCATCTACAGCCTTATTGACCGTTATTTCCACTTCAACGGCTTTTTTGTGGTAATCTTCGGCTTTACCGGGGTGTTAATAACCATAACCATAATGCTGGCTGTAATTATCCTCATTTATCGCCTATCTTACTCCAAAAAGCAGACCATAATATCCCTGCTGCCGGGTGCTATGTTTACCCTGGCCGTCTGGGCCATATCCTCTTCGGCCTTTAATTTCTGGGTCAATAACTTCTCGCGCCATTCCCTTATATACGGCTCTATCGCCAGCATTTTCATTACCATGCTGTGGCTTAATATCATATCTGCCACAATTTTAATAGGGGCGCAGACCAATGCGTTACTAAGCGTTCATTCGGGCGACCGAGGACGGTCACCCCTACAATGACGCGACGGCAAAGACGATAAGGCTTACGGACTTTGCCCCGCTGGCTTTCAGCACCCCGACACATTCCGCTACCGTGGCCCCTGTGGTCAAAATATCATCCACCAGCACCACATCCCTACCCTCCACACAAAAGCCGTCTTTAAGGGCAAAAGCCCCCGCCACATTGGCGGCACGCTGGTGGGGATTAAGCTCAAACTGTTTTGCCGTGTCCCTTGTGCGCACCATGCCATCATAGGCAGGTAGAGCCATAGGGCCAGAAAGCTCCGCCGCCAGCAAGGCTGCCTGGTTAAAGCCTCTTTCCTTTATGCGTTTTGAATGCAATGGCACCGGCAGCAAAAAATCCGCATCGATTTTGCCAAAACGGCCAAAAATCAAACCAGCCATAGGGCGGGCCAGCACCCGCTTGCCTTCGTATTTATACCGAAAAACCGCATGGCGCACCGCCTCGGAATAATCACAAGCGGCGTAAATGCGGCAACCACCTTCGGGGGCTTTTGTCTCAACACGAGCAGCCATCTCGCAGTCAGCGCACGTAATTTCGGTGGGATTATCCAAAACTTTTCGGCAAAACAGACACTTGTTGGGAAATACCGCCCCATATACCATTTGAAGTGCCACCATTCCGGCGGTTTTTTTAAGCAAGAATTTATCATTCATCACACATCACCATACATCTGCCGGTGTAGCCGCTCGATACGATATTTTAAGGCGGAATACCTCACACTTTCCCTCACATTGTCCACCATGCGGCGCAATGTACCCGCCACGCCCACAATAACCACCAGCTTTTTTGCCCGGGTTATAGCAGTGTATAATAAATTGCGGTTTAGCAACATGGGCGGTCCGCTGTGTATGGGCAAAACCACAATGTCATATTCCGATCCCTGGGATTTGTGTATGGTTATAGCATATGCCAGCACCAACTCGTCCAGCTGGCTGGTTTCATAATCCACCAGCCTGTCGTCATCAAAGCGCACCTGCACAGCACCGGCGGTGTCGATGTGGGTTATTATCCCCTCGTCGCCGTTAAACATGCCGCAACCCTCTTCTGCCAAATTCCCCCTATCGTCCATAATACGCCACTGTATGTTGTAGTTATTTTTTATCTGCATCACTTTGTCTCCCTGGCGAAAAACAAAGCTGCCCATCTGCTTTTCCCCTTTGGCAAATGACGGCGGGTTAAGGGCCTCTTGCAGCAATATATTAAGATTTGCCACGCCCGCGGCAGACTTTCGCTGGGGCGTAAGCACCTGTATGTCCCGCATAACATCTACCGGCATAAACTTTGGCAGGCGGCTTGCGGCCAAATCTGCCACGGTGGCCACTGCGCGGTTTATGTCGTGTTCTTGTATAAAGAAAAAGTCCGAATCCTTTTCGTTAAGCATGGGGTAATCGCCACGATTAACACGATGGGCATTCATAACAATGGCACTTTCGGCACTTTGGCGAAAAATCTCATCCAAATACACCACCCGCACTTTGCCGCTTTCTATTACATCCCGCAACACATTACCCGCCCCCACCGACGGCAACTGGTTTACATCACCCACCAATATCAGCCGTGTGCCGCGTTTTATACTTTTTAACAGGCGGAACATCAGCATCACATCCACCATGGAGCTTTCGTCCACAATAACACAGTCCTCTTGTATCATCATGTCGTCGGGCAATTCTTCTTTAGACAGCGGCCTGTTGCTATCTGTCGTATGGATACCCAAAAGACGATGGATGGTAGACGCAGACATACCCGTGGTCTCGCTCATGCGCTTGGCCGCCCGCCCTGTTGGGGCGCACAACACAATACGCTGGCCCATTTTGCGCATAATGCGTATGATGGTATTTATGGTAGTTGTTTTGCCCGTACCCGGCCCGCCGGTTATTACCAACACGCCATTGGTCAGGGCCTCTTGCACGGCGGTTTTTTGCAGGCGCGCTAGGGTTATGCCGGCTTCGCGCTCGGCTTCGGCTACGTCAGCTTCTACATCGCCTTGGTCGGTTAGGGCGGTGTTAAGCTCCAAAAGCTTCTTGGCAATATAAATTTCGCCATGGTAGTAGGCAGTAAGGTATATCACAATTTCGGTGTCGTCGTCAGAAGCCGGGCGATCAGGAACAATCGCCCCTACAATTTTATCCTGCTTGATATCTCCCGCCACTTGCATTTGCAACAGCTGGTTTTCTACCTCTGCCATCTCCAAGGCAAGCAACCCCTGTGCTTTCTCCAAAAGCTGTGCCTTTGGCAAATACGTGTGCCCATCACCCAAAGCATCCGACAACACATACTTTACCCCCGCCCAAATGCGATTAGGTGAAAAATGAGGTATACCCGCCTTGACGGCAATAGCATCTGCAATTTTAAAACCTATGCCAAAAATATCCTCTGCCAGCACATATGGGTTGGTTTTTACCACGTCTATGGCGTGTATGCCATACCGCTTGCAAATTTTATCACTTTGGCCCACGGTAAGCCCCAGACCCTGCAAATACATCATGGTATTGCGCTGGGCGGATTTTTCTATAAATTCCTTGCCAATATCCCGCGCCAGCTTCATGGTTATGCCTTTTATCTCTGACAGCCGCTCCGGCTCGTTTTCTATCACATCAAATGCCGCCAGGCCAAATTTGTCCACAATAAGCTTGGCCCGCTTGGCCCCAACGCCCTTAATAGCACCGCTGGCCAGGTATTTTTCCATGCCGGACACGGTTTTGGGCATAATGCGCTCTATTGCCTGCACCTTAAACTGCTGGCCGTAGGTGGGGTGTACAACAAAAAGGCCCGTCAGCCTAACGTCCTCTCCCTCGTTAACCAGCGTGCCCGCCGTGCAGGTAATTTCCTGCGTTCCATCGCCCTCGTCCAACTCTCGGTTTATCACAAAAACAGAAAAGCCCGTCGCGTCGCTTTGGTATATTATGTTTTCCACATTACCTTCAATGGTTTCGATTTGCTCCATAGTCAGTCCTTATTGTAGAGGCGATCGTCCCGGTCGCCCTCATAGTTTCCGTGCCTTAAAACAAACCGACAGCGGCAGCATCCTGGCCTTTTTGGACATATAGTTGTCGTCATCCAACGCCTTCATTGTTTCGTCATCGGTTTGCTCCACCATTTGCTCCATCACAAAGCCCGCCTTGGCCAGGGCATTGATATATGTGGATATTTTGCGGTTGCATAGCAATACTTCCGTACCATCAATGGGCAATTTAAACCAGCTTTCGTCAAAATAACTTTTGCCAAAAGCCATCACGTCGTTTTCTATCACAATTTTCCGTTCCTCACACGACCATGCCGCACAATAATTAAGCGTATGGTGCCAGCTAAATATAAACACACCGTCTTTTTTCAGATAGGACACTATTTTGTTAAAGGTGCCTTGCAGGTCTGTTGTCCAGCCAATGCCGTATATGGAATATACATAGTCAAAATAATCGGTGGGTATGTCTGCATCCGCTTCCATGGGCGCGCATATAAATTTTGCCGTGTGGCCATGTTCTTGCAGATATGCCCGGGCTAATTCTATCTGACTATTGGAAATATCCAACCCCCATAATTCCCCGGCACCTCTATCAGCGTGATATTTTAGCGAATGGCCGCTGCCGCAGCAAATCTCCAACAATTTTTTGTCGAAAACATCGCCAAACAAGCCCAGGTCATCTTCTGTTGGGAATTTCATGCCGTATATTGGTAATGCTGTCCTTCTGTCAAGCCAAGCATCTGCATGGGTATCCCAATATGTCTTGTTTGTTTTTAATATATTTTTGTCCACAAATTATCACCGCTTTTTCTTATCCGTACCCATAAATTCCACATACCTGCCGGTGCCAAGCGCCACACAGCTTGCGGCAGACTCCGCAATAACGGCATCAATGCCGATTGTATGCTTAATCAGCTTATCCAGTCCGTAAAGTAGGGCGCTACCACCGGTCATCACCAAACCTCTGTCGGCAATGTCGCTGGCCAGCTCCGGCGGGGTTTTTTCCAGCACAGAATGTATTGTCTCCATAATGGCCGCCACAGGTTCTTTAAGGGCTTCCAACATATCGTCAGAACTTACGCTTATGGTGCGGGGCAGGCCCGTCACCAGGTTGCGCCCTCTTATCTCCATGCGGGCGTCCCCTTGACGTTTAAATGCCGCCCCCACGTTTATTTTCAGTTCCTCAGCCGTGCGCTCACCTATAAGCAAATTATGCCGCTTGCGCATAAATCTTATAATAGCTTCGTCAAAATCATCACCGGCTGTTTTGATGGAAGCATTAACAACACAGCCTCCCAGAGATATTACGGCCACATCCGTGGTGCCACCGCCCATGTCTACTATCATAGAACCTCTGGGTCTTGAAATATCAATGCCGGCACCTATAGCGGCAGCTATGGTTTCTTCGATGATGAAAACCTGCCGCGCGCCGGCAGATTTTGCGGCATCTTCCACGGCCCGCTTTTCAACTTCCGTCACGCTGGTAGGCACACAAACAGAAACCCGCGGCTTGCGCATTGTGCCTATGCGCCTGCTGGCTTTTTTAATGAAATATTTAAGCATTTGCTCGGTAATTTCGTAATCAGAAATAACCCCATGCCTCAACGGCCGCACGGCCACTATATTACCCGGTGTGCGCCCCAGCATTTTGCGGGCATCATGCCCCACGGCAATAATGCTGCTGTTGGTTTTGTCCACAGCAACAACAGACGGCTCTTCCAGCACAATGCCCTTGCCTTTTATATACACCAGTGTATTGGCTGTACCCAGGTCAATGCCCATATCTTCAGAAAACATGCAAAATTCTCCTTATGCGGGACGTTTATACCTCAATTATACAGTATGTCGGAAAAAAATGAAAGATGTTTTTTGCAACGGCGTTCCGGCCTTCGTCGGGGCGACCTGTGGTTGCCCGGTTTATCCCAGTCCCTCCAACACCCCAAAAAACCCCGGAAAACTAACACCAACACAGCCCGCATCTTGTATAACACTATGACCCCGGGCCATCAACGCCGCCACAGCCAGCGCCATGGCCACCCTATGGTCTTTATGGCTATCAACAGCCGCGCCGTACAAGGGATGCCCCCCATGTATAATCATACCATCCTGTCTGGCCTCTATCTTAGCTCCCATCTTGCCTAGTTCTCCCGTCATGGCCGCTATGCGGTTGCTTTCCTTTACGGCTAATTCTCCCGCATCTTGTATGATGGTCGCGCCTTCGGCAAAAAGTGCCGCCACCGCAAAAATCGGCACTTCGTCAATCATACGTGGAACAACATCCCCCGCTACAACCACGCCTTTAAGCACCGATTTTTTCACAAAAATATCTCCAACTTCCTCGCCGCACACCACCCTGTGGTTTTTTACCTCAATATGTGCCCCCATACGCCCCAAAGCATCCAAAAGCCCTGTGCGCGTGGGGTTTACACCCACATTTTCTATGGTCAATCCATCCTCTGCCATCAACACCCCGGCCACAATAAAAAACGCCGCCGAAGAAAAATCACCAGGCACAATAATCTCCCGCCCTTGCAGATTTCTCCCGCCCATATATTCCATCATAATCTCCGTATGGTTGCGGGTCAGGCCGTATCCCGGCTCCTCTATCCTGGTCTCGCCCTTGGCATACAGTCCCGCCAGCATTATAGCCGACTTCACCTGGGCACTGTTTATAGGCATTTTGTAATGTATGCCCTGCAATTGTACCCCCGTAATACGTATGGGCGCAAAATTTCCCTCAATTTTCGCCCCCATTTGCGTCAGGGGCATAACAACCCTGTCCATAGGCCGCCGGCGTATGGACTCGTCCCCATCCAGCACAGAATCAAACCGCTGCCCCGCTAACAATCCTGTCAGCAACCTAAGGGTGGTGCCGGAATTCCCCACATCCAGCACACCCTGTGGCGGTCTCATGCTTCGCAATCCACGGCCCGTTATACGGGCCGTATTACCATGTATATTAACATCCACACCTAGTTGCCCCAGACAACGGGCGGTGGCCAAACAATCTTCCCCGGGCAAAAATCCGGCAATATTCGTCTCGCCCCAGGCAATTGCACCCAAAATAAGTGCCCTATGGGATATAGACTTATCCCCCGGCACCCTGATGCGCCCACCTATGGTCTTTTTCGGTAAAATTTTCACATTCATAGATATATTATAGCACCGGCGCAGAAAAAACTCAATAAAGCTCTTTGCAAAGCTGACAAAGTGTGCTAAAATATAAAGTAATGTATACAACACAAGAATTTTAGGAGGTAGAACGATGAAGGCTTATGCACCGGATGCCATTAGAAACGTAGCAATTTTGGGCCACACAGGGGCCGGAAAAACCACAATTGCCGAAGCCGCACTCAACATCTGCGGCATTACCAGCCGTTTTGGCAAGGTAGACGAAGGCAACACCGTAAGCGACTACGACCCCGAGGAAATTAAAAGAAAAATTTCTATAAGCGCATCGCTCATTCCTATAGAATGGAAAAGCAGCAAAATCAACTTTATAGACACACCGGGCTTTTTTGATTTTGCCGGCGAAGTGCGTCAGGCTCTTGCCGTGGCAGATTTAGCACTTATCGTTATCAATGCCAAAAGCGGCATAGAAGTTGGCACAGAAAAAGCGTGGGATTATGCCACCGAAGCCGGCCTGCCAAAAATGATATTCATTAACAACATGGATGACGAAAACGTAGACTTTGACGCCCTTATCACCTCCCTCAACGAAAAATTCGGCAAAAGCATCGCCCCAATACAGGCCCCCATCAAAGAAGGTGGCAAATTTGTGGGTTATGCCAATGCTCTTAAACGCGAAGGCCGCAAATACGGCGCTAAAGGCGTGGAGGCTTGCCCTATCCCTGCTGACCTTAATGACGAAGTAGAGCATCTCCACGACATGATAAAAGAAGCCGTGGCAGAAACCGACGAAAACCTGATGGAAAAATTCTTTGACGGCGAAGATTTTACCGTGGAAGAAATGCAAAACGGCCTTAAAGCCGGCCTGGTGGATGCTTCTGTTACCCCTGTTGTTGTTGGTGCTGCCCTGCACTCCATGGGCGTTGGTGTTTTGATGGATTATTTGGTGGACCTTTGCCCATCCGCTTCCGTACACAAACCCTTGCCCGCCAAAGATGCCAAAACCGAAGAAGCCGCGCAATTACCCTGTAAAGAAGACGGCCCATTTGTGGCATTTGTTTTTAAAACCATCGCCGACAGCTTTGGTCGCCAGTCCGTCTTCCGCGTAATCTCCGGCACCCTTAAAAAAGAAACCCCCCTTTACAATGCCAGCAAAGACAGCACAGAAAAAATAGCCCAGCTTTTTGTCCTGCGCGGCAAAGAACAAATTGCCGTAAACGAGCTTAAAGCCGGCGATATTGGCGCCATACCAAAGCTGGCCAACACCAGCACATCTGACACCCTATGCACCAAAGAAAAACCATATATCATCCAAGAAATCAACTTCCCGCAACCCCTGTACTCCATGGGCATCGTCCCTAAAAACAAAGGCGACGAGGATAAAATATCCCAAGGCATTGCAAAATTCCTTGAAGAAGACAAAACCATTAAATTCCAGGTAAACAGCGAAACCAAACAAAGCGTAATATCCGGCCTGGGCGACGGCCACCTGGACGTGCTTGTAAACAAAATGAAAACCCGCAATAAAGTGGAAGTAGAGCTTACCCCGCTGGTTGTACCTTATCGCGAAATGATAAAAGGCAAATCTGACGTGCAAGGCCGCCACAAAAAGCAATCCGGCGGCTCCGGCCAGTTTGGTGACGTTAAAATGAAATTCGAGCCCTCCGGCGACCTCACCCAACCCTATGTTTTCGAGCAGCAAATCTTCGGCGGCTCCGTACCGCGCAACTTCTGGCCTGCCGTCGAAAAAGGTATTCGCGAAAGCTGCAAAACCGGCCCGCTGGCAGGATACCCCGTGGTTGGTCTTAAAGCCATACTTTACGATGGCTCTTACCATGCCGTAGACTCTAACGAGCTGTCCTTTAACCTGGCGGCCCAGCTGGCCTTTAAAGATGGCTTTATGAAAGCAAAACCCGTTATTCTGGAACCCATCATGAAAGTAGAAATATATGTGCCTGACGAATACACCGGCGACATTATGGGCGACATCTCCAAACGTGGCGGCCGCGTGCTGGGTATGACCAAAACCGGTGCCAGACAACAAATATCCGCCCAGGTGCCACATTCTAAAATGACGTCATACTCCATTGACCTGCGCTCCATAACCCAGGGCCGCGGTGACTATACCATGGAATTTGACCAATACGAAGAGGCCCCCGCCGAAGAAGCCGCAAGAGTAATAGAAGCCCGCAAAAAAGAATAATAAAAAACAACATTATCAGGCGGCCTATATGGGTCGCCTGTTTCATAAAAGGAGGAATCCCCCATGGAATTACTATTAATCACCACCATCCCCATATTTTTACTGCTTGTGGCCATTGGCATAACCTTAATCCGCGGCAAAGGCGGCTGGCTGCTTGCCGGCTGGAACACCATGAGCCCAGAAAAGCGTGCAAAATACAACCAAAAGAGCCTTTTCCGCTTTGCAGGCTGCCTGATAATCCTCTCCGGCGTCTTTGTCGTCATAACAATGGTGGTGGCATATTTCGAAAACCATACCGCAGCCATCGCATCAATCATAACCTTCATGGTGGTGCTTGTGGCCGGCGTTATATATGCCAATACCAGCAAGCGTTTTCGGGTGTAACAACTGGCGCACAGTGTGCGGCCTTATATTCTTCATTGCACACAAAAAGCCGAGGCCACAAAGCCCCGGCTTTTATATGTTCAAAATATGCTACGACAGCGGATGTTCAGTAAATCTAAAAGCCAGATATGCGGTAAAAGGCACATCATCAGGAGCCTCGGAACCAGGCGCAGCCATAATGTGCACAAATTCGCCCACTTCTTCCGGGGTAAGCTGCACTGTAAAGCTGGCACCCGGAGCCACTGTGACCACTACAGGGTCTGGGCCATCGGCAAGCACAAAAAGATCGAGATAATAATCACTGGTGTTAACCAGGAAGATATTTAGGCGCGCGCCTTCAATTTCGCTAAACAGCATCACCATGGCATATAGTGCCTCAATGTCCATGGCAAAACGTTCTTCAAGATTGTATTCGTCAATTTCAAAAGTCTCGATGAAGATAAGGTCAAGCGCGGTGCTAACAGCCGTAAGTGCGCCAAGCATCTCCACAATATCATCCATATGCTCCATCATCACTTCGGCCATAAACCCACCAATAAGCTCGCCCAGCAGCTCGAAACGCTCGTTGGTGTCCAGAGCCAGCAGTTCTTCCACGGTTCCTTCGCCAAAGAAGTAATCCATTTCGGCAAACAGGCTGTATTCAAATTCTTCACTTGCCAGATCGCTCATTATTTCTTCGACAAGCTCTTCAATGGTCAGACCGTCTTCAAGAGCAGCTTCCACAATAGACCCTATCAAAAGCTGCATAAACCAGCCGTCCATTATGTCCAACATAATTTCTTCGGTCAAAAGTTCTGTTATCTCAGCCATAACAGGTATTTCGGCCAAAATACCCAAAACGCGCTCCGCCGAAACAGCCGGAAGGCCATCAAGCTCCATGCCCATCTCTTCAAAAAGACCGGCAAATAACTCCTGCACCCACTCCATTTGTTGGGCCATAGACATGTCTTCCAGGTCGGCTATCATTTCCGCAAGCTCTTCGTCAAGATCTTCCAGCAGCAAGGCTTCCAGCTCTTCCATGGTTTCCACGCCATGCATTTCCAATAACATTTGGTTCATGGCTTCTTCAAGCTCTGTTGCTCCATCGGCAAAACCCGCATCCATGGCCAAGGCAAAGCGTTCTTGAGGCGACACGCCGTCATAATCCACCGGCACGGACAAAGTCACCAAAGACCCCATTAAAAGAACCACCAGCAAAAATTGCAGCATTCTGTCCATCATAATATGTATTACCTCCGATAAGTGTATTTGTTGCATTACACATAATATCACATGCGCAACAAAAAAGCAAGCCCGGCGGGCCTGCTTTCGTTATCACAATGCAACATTTTAATCCAAAATCCAAACCCGTATATGCTGGCGGCCAAACTGCAAGGCCTCGGCCCGGGTGTCAAAAAACAGGTCAATTTTGTTGCCGCGTATGGCACCACCCCTGTCACCGGCCACGGCAAAGCCATAACCTTCTATATACAGGCGGGTGTGAAAAGGTATCACATTGGTATCCACCGCCACAACACCCACCTGGGCCTGCATACCGCTGGCGGTTATGCCAAACCATGGGTCGCCGGGGCGGCGGCCGGTACATTCGAAGCTAAGGGTATATGCCGTGGCTTCCATTATAAGCGTACGGGCATAGCTAAACATCTCGCCGCAAGCAGATGTGGCGTGGTTTGGCGGTATGGCTGTGCCAACATGCATTATGGTGCTTACCGGCACCGCCAAAACCTCTTCGTGCACCTGGGTGCGGCTGCTTTCCCGGCCGCCAATATGCACTATTTCTGTTGTAATCAAATGTCTGCCCGGCGTGCCTTCGCGATAAAGCTCCGTCTCGCCCAAATATACCTGATCACTGTCTACATATTCCCGACCATACGGGGTTTCGTGTACATCCTGCACAGACATACGCCTTACAGACCTTACATCCACAATATCTCCCGCAGAAATCCGTCTGTGCCAACCTGCGCTGTCAAATACAAATTCCGATTCGGTATATCTGCTAAATTCATTAACAAACACAGATAAAATATTGCCTGGCCTGGCGCGGAAGGGTATAAGCTCTTCACTGCCATCTATCCGTACATAGGCGGGTATAGAGCGGGTAATGCGTATGTTCATGCCCTGGGTTATCATATTATCAATGCTCGGGGTTATAATATCTCTGTCATACAGAGTGATACCCATGTTTTCCAAAAGCTCCGCAATGGTGTCCGCGGCGGTTGGCAGCGATATCACGCCATCTCCATCCCTTATTGTTACATCGTGCATTAGCCCTTCATTTGTTTCGCGGGTTGTACCCTCATACGCATTAACTGTGGTAATTAGCAGCGCAAGCACTATCACCAAACCAGCCATCGCATGATAAAATTTCTTCATTGATATAAGTCCTCCTTAAAAATTCACAGCCAAGATGTGTCAACACACCCTGTTCAAATTTTTGTAACATTTGCCTTTAAATTATTGGCGTTATTTTCCGGTTTTAAACGCAGGGGCCACAAAACCCTTGCATTTGTGTTAAAAAAATAAAGAACATGCTGTTGATGGCATACTCTTTATTAACAACTATTTCATATCTTAACACATTCGTAACAAAATGTCAACCCTTTTGGGCAAATCTGTTTTGTACATGGTAAAATGTGCATGATTATAATATCCCGAACAGTTTTTTTGCATTGCTTTTGGTTGTGTGCGCCACATCGCGGCCGGAAGTTCCTACAATTTCACCAATTTTTTCCGCAATATGGCTCAAATTTTGTGAATTATTACGGTGGCCACGGTTGGGTTCCGGGGCAAGATATGGGCAATCTGTCTCAAGCACCAGGTGTTCCAGGGGTGTGTTTTCTACTACTTCGCGCAATTTTCCCGCGTTTTTATATGTTACCACGCCGCCAATGCCTATGTAAAAACCCATGTCCACATATTTTTTGGCCATATCGGCCGTGCCCGAAAAACAATGCAACACTCCGCCCACCTTTTCGCCTATGCGTCCCTGGCACAGTATTTCATATACATCGTCATCCGCTTCGCGGCAATGCACCAACACCGGCAATCCAGCACTTTCGGCTACTTTTAGTTGCTCAACAAACCGCTTGCGTTGTACATCTTTGGGCGCATAATCGTAATGATAGTCCAGCCCAATCTCCCCAATGGCCACCACTTTGGGCTCTTTTGCCAGTTCTTCCAATATGGCCGCGTCCCCGTCTTTCATTTCATGGGCATTATGGGGATGAAAACCCACAGCAGCATATATATAGTTGTATTTTTTAGCTAGATCTATACAAGCTCGGCTGGCTTTTATGTTGATGCCAGCGTTAATTAAGCTGCTAATGCCAAACTCCGGCAAAGCCGTGCCAAGCAAGTAGTCTCTGTCTTGGTCGTACTGTTTAAAGTCATAATGACAATGGGTGTCAAAATACACTAAATTACCTCCAAAAGCCTGTCTATATACAGGTTGTTAAGCCGAGCGGCAAAATACCACCCCTACAATCTAAATGCCGGCCAATTCTTCCAGCTCTTTTTTAATATCAATACGCGGAAAAACAATATCCCCTTTGCTTACCCTTGCATCCCTGGCCAACAAGCCAAATTTCTTGGCAGACTCCCAGGTCTTCAACTCATCGCCGGCAATATTTAACTGGCTATATATAGCCGCGGGAGTATTGGGCATAACAGGACCGATAACCGCAGCAATAATGCGCAAGCTTTCTGCCAACATATATAGGCTGCCCGCCAACACATCCTCTTTGCCGCCTTCTTTAAACAGCTGCCAGGGCATAACCTCGTCAATATATTTATTGGCCCGGCGCACAAAATCCCATATTTCGTTTAGCGCATAAGAAAACTGCATTTTATCGAAATATCCCTCGGCGTTTTGCACGGCTGTCAGCCCTGTGTTTATCAGGCTTTCATCAAAATCTGTAGGTGCTTGCGCCGCCGGCAGCTGCCCGCCAAAATACTTCTCTACCATACCCACGGTGCGGGAGAGTAAATTGCCCAAATCGTTGGCCAAATCCGCATTTATACGGCCTATCAGTGCCTCGTTGGTAAAGTTGCCATCCTGGCCAAAAACCACCTCGCGCATAAGAAAATAGCGTATGGCGTCGGCACCATAGCGACCCACAAGCACCCGCGGGTCCACCACATTGCCAATGGACTTGCCCATCTTTTTGCCGTCTATGTTGAGAAAACCATGGCCGGCCACCTGTTTTGGCAATGGCTCGCCCAAAGCCATCAACAACGCCGGCCAAATTATGGTATGAAAACGCACAATATCCTTGCCCACAAGCTGAACATCCGCCGGCCAATATTTTTGATACAGCACATCGTCTTCGCCCAGATAATCCAAAGCCGTGATATAGTTTGTAAGGGCGTCCACCCATACATATATCACATGCTCCGGGTCAAATTCCACCGGCACACCCCATTTAAATGTGGTGCGGGACACACATAAATCCTCCAGTCCCGGCCGCAAAAAATTGTTTAGCATCTCGTTTTGGCGGCTTTTTGGTTGGATAAAATCCGGATTATTTTCTATATGCTCAATCAGCCTGTCTTGATACTTAGACAACCTAAAAAAATACGAACTTTCTTTAACCGGCTCTACACCCCGGTCACATTCGGGGCATTTGCCCACCTTCAAATTATGTTCTGTATAAAATGTCTCGTAAGGGATACAATACAACCCTTCATAATCGCTTTTGTAAATATCGCCTTTGTCATACAGTGTTTTGAATATCTTTTTTACGGTGTTTTTGTGCTTTTCGTCGGTAGTGCGTATGAAAATGTCATAATCTATGCCCAAAACATCGCAAAAAAGCTCCTTGGTGGCATCCGCAATGGCGTCCACATATTGTTGCGGGGCAATATCTTCCGCCGCTGCCGCGCGTTCCACTTTTTGGCCATGCTCATCCATACCCGTAAGGAATTTAACGTCATAGCCCCGTAGTTTTTTGTATCGCGCCATAACATCAGCCAAAACTATCTCGTAGGAATGGCCTATATGCAGATTAGAATTTGCGTAATAAATAGCCGTGGTAATGTAGAAAGTCTTTTGTTCCGCCATCAAAGTGCCTCCTTCAACTTCTCCGCCTGCTCTGTGGTAATAAGCACATCTGTCATCTCATTAATGTCTCCATCCAAAAAAGCTTCCAACCTGTGCACCGTCATAGATACCCTATGGTCAGTCACGCGCCCCTGAGGAAAATTATACGTACGTATTTTTTGGCTGCGGTCTCCTGTACCCACCTGGCTGCGCCTTGCCGCACTTTGCTCGCTTTGCTGTTTTTCCAGCTCCATTTCATATAGCCTTGCCCGCAGAATTTTCAAGGCTTTCTCTTTGTTTTTCAGCTGGCTTTTTTCGTCCTGGCAGGACACCACAATACCGCTGGGTGTGTGGGTTACGCGTACAGCGGAATCCGTGGTATTTACACTTTGTCCGCCATTGCCACTGGAGCGGAACACGTCCACCCGCACGTCACTCATATCCAGCTGCACGTCTACCTCTTCGGCCTCGGGCAACACCGCCACCGTCACCGTAGATGTGTGTATGCGCCCCTGGGATTCCGTTGTGGGCACCCGCTGCACACGATGCACACCGCTTTCGTATTTAAGGCGCGAATACGCCCCCTTGCCCGTTATCATAAAGGAAATTTCTTTAATGCCGCCAATGTCGTTTTCGTTTAAGCTAAGTATTTCTACCTTCCAGCGGCTGCGCTCGGCAAACCTGCTGTACATCCTGTGCAAGTCACCGGCAAACAACGCCGCCTCATCCCCACCGGCACCGCCCCTAATCTCCACAATCACATTTTTGTCGTCATTGGGGTCTTTGGGCAACAGCAAAATCTTTAACTCTTCGCTGCAAGTCTCCATTTTGTCACGGCTATCGTTAAATTCTTCCCGCACCAACAGCCGCATTTCCTCATCCAGGCTATCGCTTAGCATCTCCCGGCTTTCCTCGTGGGATGCCTGTGCCTGCTTATATTCCCTGTATTTTTCAACAATAGGCGACAGGCTGGCGTGTTCCTTCATCAGCTTTTGCCATTGGCTTTGGTCTGCAATTATCGCCGCGTCGTTTATTTTCTCGGAAATAATCTCAAATCTATTTTCAATTTCGCTTAGTTTGTCAAACATTTATGCCATCCTTCCCATAGGCTTGTTCAGAAACCTTGTTGAACCAATTTACGAACAAGTCCCATGTATCACGCGGTCATGCCCCGCCAAGTCCTTAATGATATTTATATCAGAAAACCCCGCCATACACAATATATGTTTAACAGCGTGCCCTTGGTCGTACCCAATCTCAAAATAAATCCTGCCACCCGGGGTCATGTATTCCGTGACATCCCGGCAAATATCCCGATAAAACCGCAGTCCGTCCGGCCCTCCGTCCAAAGCATTCCTGGGCTCGTGGCTCTTTACGTTCTCTCCAAGCTGTTCTATATCGGCCGTTGGGATATACGGTGGATTAGAAACCACAAAATCAAACAATGTTCTATGTGAAACATTTGCAAACATGTCACTTACAATAAAATTGCAGTTCTGCCGCCATTTGCTTGCATTTTGTCTTGCAATGTCCACAGCCTTTGGGCTAATGTCCACGCCCATCATATTTATGCCGCCGTGGTGGGCCAGCGCAACAGATATGCAACCGGAACCTATGCCTATTTCCAGGCCTTTCATTCCACTTTTCTCCTTGGACAGCACTGTTTCCACCAAAATCTCCGTATCCGGCCGAGGTATCAGCACATTTTCGTCCACAACAAACTCCATGGACATAAATTCGCACTTACCCACAATGTATTGTACGGGCATCTTGCCCAGCCTTTTTTTTACAAACACCCAAAACCTCTCGGCATCGGTATCCGAAATGACTCTGTCAGACTCCATCAGCAATACATTTTTGTCCACGCCCAGAACATGCATCAACAGAACATCCGCGTCAATGACATAACTGTCAACCTCCGCTTCTTTCAGCATTTTTCTGCCTGCAGCCCTTAATGCACTAATGGTCAGCAACATCTGTCGCCTCCACTATTTCATTAGCCGCTTCGTTGGCCATCAAGCCCTCCAGGGCGGCTATGGCTGTTTCCAGCTGGCTGTCATCCGGTTCTGCTGTGGTTATTTTTTGCAGCATCATACCGGGAAAGCTCACCGCACGCACAATAGGGGATTTGCTCATGCCTGCCCAGCGTATCACTTCATAAGAAATCCCGGCGATAAAAGGCACAAAAAGTATGCGCGAAGCCACCCGCAGCCACAAAACATCCGTGCGCACAAACAAGAAAAATATCATGGAAATTATCATAACAGACAGCAAAAAACTGGTGCCACAACGTCTGTGCAGGCGGCTGTAAAGACGGGCATTGTTTACAGTCAATTCTTCTCCTGCCTCGTGGCAGTTTATCACCTTGTGCTCCGCCCCATGGTTCATAAAAACCCGCTTTATGTCTTTCATTTGGGCTATCAGCACCAAATATACAATAAAAATACACAGCCGCACAATGCCCTCGATAATACCCAATGCCCATAAATTACCTTGCAACATAGGGGCCAAAAAACCCGACAACCACGTGGGCAAAGCCATAAACAAAAGCACGGATATAGTGAGAGATATGACCAAAGACAATGCCATGATATATTTTACTAAATTATCGCCGAATTTCCGCTCCAGCCACATGTCAAATTTCGATGGGTTTTCCTCGGTTTCCATGCCGGATATCTCTGCGGAATCTTTAAGCACTTTCATGCCTGTCATCATGCTGGAGCCCATGCGCACAACGCCGCGCACAACGGGTATCTTACCCAGCGCGGCAGCCGCACCGGATGTGGTGATAACACCCATGCGGCTTTCAATCTCCCCTTGGGGATTGCGTACCGCCACACAATAAGAATCCTTGCCCCGCATCATCACCCCTTCAATAACAGCCTGACCACCGTAAAAAAAAGGTGTTTCTTTTGGTTTGCCCATAATTTCCCCCACATCTGACACATTAATCGTACCAACAATAGGGCAGAGAAATTAATCCCCACCCTAAATCATGACGCACACAATTCGCAGCTACTCTGCGCTTTCGATGTTATAGCGCTTTTTAAATTTATCCACCTGGCCGCCGGCACTGGTAACAAGACGCTGGCTGCCTGTGTAAAATGGATGGCATTTGGAGCAAAGCTCTATGCGTATTTCTTCCTTGGTCGAACCCGCCACAAACTCATTGCCGCAGGCGCACTTTATCTTGGCCTGATGGTATTTTGGCTGAATATCCTTTTTCATCTTTCCACCTCGTTTAATGTTGTTTCGCTGTTTCACTCGCTAATCACGTATTATACCACAACAAACACCGTCATGCAACACAAATTTTCACTGTTTTGCACTTAACCAAGAATGCCGACTAAACTCGGGTGGCTTAGGCATAGCCACACAAACAAAAATTATCGCCACCATGGTGCAAGCAGCCGACATATGAGCATGTAGATAATTATAAGTACCAACCCGACTATATGCATTATAACAGCAATTAACATAATGAGTAGAAAATATGCCCGGGCAATATGATGTTCGACAAATATAATGCCAGGCAGTGAAAGCGTCTGAATTGCCAAAAGTATAAATGTTTTGTATTGCCACACCAAGCTACCAAGAGGTATTCTGCCCTTTGGGACATCAATAACATAAAGTATTCTTCTCAGTCTCTGTGATGGATTGAAGGAATAAAAGTCATTATCAATCCAGTTTCTGATGCCTTTTGCGCTAATCAAAATTACCACCATGTACACAACGCCAAAAATAGCCGGTCCGTTATCCACAAAAGCCCCCTCGGCTTACTGCACTGTGCAGAAAGCAAGTTTAATCGCCACTTCAGCCGACTTTAGTGCGCCTTCCTTAACATCACACCATCGTCACCCTATACCCCGCCAGCCTGTTCTTCGCTTCCTCATCCGCGATAACCTCAAAAAACGTGCCCTGTTCTTCGTGGTTTTCCACCAAAATCTCACAATGTTCATGTATAAAGGCGGCAACCTTGCTTTCAGCATAGGGTATCAGCACCGCCATGCGGGTTTTACCGCTGTTGTAAATATCCTCTATGGCGGCCAGCAAGCTATCAGCCCCGGCCCCTGTCTTGGCGGACATCTCCACCACTTTTGCGGCCCTGTTTTCTGCCGGCAGGGGCAGCTCCACGTCCTTATCCATCTTGTTATACGCAATTATAATCTGCTTTTCGCCAATATCCAGGTCGTCCAGGGTTTTCATCACCACGGCCATATGCTGCTCCCGCTGTGGATTGGCCGCATCCACCACAAAAATAAGCACATCGGCGTAATTAAGCTCCTCCAGGGTGGCCCTAAAGGCCTTAACCAGATGGTGAGGCAGTCTTTCGATAAAGCCCACGGTATCCGACAGCAAAATTTCTGCACCTCCGGGCAGGTTTATGCGGCGCACGGTGGTGTCCAGGGTGGCAAAAAGCTTGTCTGCCACATATGTGTCGGCAGCGGTCAGCAGGTTTAAAATGCTGGACTTGCCCGCATTGGTATACCCCACCAAGGCCGCCGTAAAGGCCCCCTGTTTTTCCCGTTTTTTGCGCATGGTCTCCCTGTTTTTGCGTATTTCTTTCAGCTCATTTTCCAAATTTGTCAGCCTGTTGCGTATGTGCCGTCTGTCGGTCTCCAGCTTGGTTTCGCCCGGGCCTCTGGTGCCAATGCCGCCGCCCAGACGTGACAACATCTTGCCCATGCCGGACAGGCGCGACAATCTGTACCGTAGCTGCGCAAGCTCCACCTGCAATTTGCCCTCGGCAGAATTTGCCCCAAAGGCGAAAATATCCAATATCAACAATGTCCTGTCAATAATGGCGCAGTCAAATTTATCTGTCAAATTACGAAATTGCGCCGGACTTAGCTCGTCATTAAAAATAAGCATAGTGGGTTCGTCATCCCACATCAGGTCTTTAAGTTCGTCCAGCTTACCCTTGCCCAAATATGTTGCCGGGTGGGGCCGCTCTCTTTTTTGTGTCAGTTGCCCCGCCACCCGTATGCCGGCTGTAGCTGCAAGCTCCGCGAGTTCCTCCATAGATGTCTCTATATCCCCATCGGTGTCCAAGCCCACAAGCAAGGCCACAACTTCTTCTTTTTTCAAATCGTGCATAGACCGCACCTCCTTACTGCTTTTTATTATACATCAAAAATTACTGCTTTTAAACCATCAAAATATCTGGTATGATAGTAGGTGGTGATGCTTATGGGACAACCCTATGTAAGAAAGCGCAGACGGCGCAGAATGTTTAGCAGGCGATTTTTGGTTTTGGTGGCCTTGATGATATTGGGCACTTCCGGATATTTTATAATTAGTGCATTGGCGGTAGAAGGATACGAAGACACCTACGAAACACCACCTACACCTGCCTTACCGGCAAATAGCCCCACGCCAACATTTGTGCCAATTGACATAACAGCCCTGCGCACAGATTTTGACGACGCCTCACGGACCTATCATTTTTATTACGAAGAAGGCCCCGTGGACATGAACCGTCATCATGTAGTGGACCCGGGGGGCGTGGTAAACCAAATTACATACAGCCCCAGATATAACAGAATAACCATACATACCGATGTGCCATCTATTTTTTTAACAGAGTACAGCCCAGCCACCGGCAATGTGTATATTAATGTGGCAGGCCCGCGGGAACTTTACGACAGAATTGTAATCATCGACCCCGGCCACGGTGGCGAAGACAGTGGGCCCACGGTAAACGGCATTAATGAAAGTGACCTGGTGCTGGAGATATCCCACCGCATTTATGAGCTGTTTAACCAGTCCAGCAGCGGCATTAAAGCCTTCATGACCCGTCATGACGATATCTTTGTGTCTAACAGTGGGCGTGCCCATTTTGGCAACGCCATAGGGGACTTGCATGTGTCTGTCCATGCCAATACCTTTGTACAGGACACCCGTGTGGCCGGCACTGAGACACTTTTTGCGCCATATTCCGCTATGGATCGTTATGGCAATTCCGGACGGGTTGATATGGATAACGCCACCTTTGCCCAAATTGTGCAAAACTATCTGGTGGCAGAGCTGCAAACCCGCAACAGAGGCATAGTGGAGCGGGACGACCTTGGCTTGCTTAATGCCTCCACCATCCCTACTGCCCTTATAGAAATTGACTTTATGACCAATCCGGAGGCTCTGGCAAATATGCTTGACCCGGCGTATCAGCAAAGGGTGGCCCTGGCAATTTACCGCAGTATTGTGTCTGCCTTTGGTGCTAACAACGAGTAATTTTGTAAGGGCAATCGTCCTCGGTCGCCCGATATACCCATAAGGAGGAAAATTTTTATGAAAAAACAATTCATATCCACAGAAAGCGCACCAAAGGCCATTGGGCCGTACTCCCAAGGCGTGGCCCTGGATAACCTGGTGTTCACATCCGGTCAGCTACCTCTTTGCCCCACCACAATGAAGCTGGTGGAAGGTGACGTAAAAGCCGCCACCGCCCAAGTTATAAAAAATGTGGAGGCTGTTTTGACGGCAGCGGGCTCGTCTTTAGAAAATGTGGTAAAGGCAACGGTATACCTGAAAGACTTGGGAGATTTCGCCGCCATGAACGAAGTATACACGGAATTCTTCGGCAACAACCCACCTGCCCGCACTTGCTTCCAGGTTGCAAAATTACCCATGGACGCTTTGGTAGAAATAGAAGTTATTGCTTTTAAATAATAATTGCCCCCCCTTCTCCGCACTCTCCCAGGACGCTTTGCGTCCTGGGAGAGTGCGGAGAAGGGGGGGCACGAGCTTGCCTTGGGGGGCGGCAGCACCAGGGGGTCGGGCACGGGCTTTGCCCGTGCCCGACCCCCTGGTGCTGCCGCCCCCCAAGGCAAGCTCGTGCCAAAGGCCACATCGGCCTAAGTGGCTTTGCCACTTAGGCCGATGTGGCCTTTGGCAAAAAACATTATTCCATAGGCATATTGTTGATTTTTATCGTTCTGTGATATTCTCCGTTTTCATCGCGGAAAACCTCCATACGATTTTTGTTTAAAAACCGCACAATGCTGTAAGCATCAATCCATATTTGATTGCGCCCGTCTTTTTGGGATTCGTCAAAAATAATCTGCATACCAAAGTGCAAATGCGGCTCCCTGATATTGTTAACATTTTCCCGGCGAGAATAGCCCGTCTGCCCCAAATATCCTATCACATCCCCGGCGTTAACACGTTGTCCAACCTCTAATCCCTCCACATATGGCTTGTCCTTCCTTAGGTGGGCGTAATAATAATACCGCTTGCCATCCAGTGTCCTTATACCAATGCGCCAGCCGCCGTATTGGTTCCAGCCCGTGGCCTCCACCACGCCACCCTCCACGGCTATAATAGGCGCGCCTACACTGCCAAAAAGATCGTGGCCCAAGTGCGGCCTGCGATAGCCGTAACTTCTGGGATTGCCAAAATCATCGGAATGAGAAAAGGAATATCCCTTGGCCATGGGCGAAAAAGCTCTAAGGCCATAACGCCTCTCCCATATGATATTTTCCGGATCGTTTTCGTCCGCCACCTCTACTTCATATTCCCCTACAAAGCCCCCAAGCACCACCTGATACGCCGTTAAATAAAACTGATACAGCTCCATGTCTTGGGCGATTTCATGCATGGTCTCGCCGCCTCTTATCCGCTTCACCACATCATCCATGGCGGCACTTGGGCCTCTTCCCTTAAAGTTGCCCCAATTTTTTGCCGCCGCATATGACAACAGCTGCACAAAATCCAGCGGCACATCACTATTTTGCGATTCCACATCATAATCATACGCCTGTTTTAATACCTCCAGGGGCACGTCAAAATCCATCCATTTTATAAAATCTTCCCCATCAGCCTTACCGGCAAATGCATTCGTCCCAAAGCCGAAAAACATTACCACCAATATAAAAACACCCAGTAATCTTCTGCTCATTTCAACACCCCAATTGCGCTATGCTAATACCAACTAGCATATGTACAAAACCCGTCTATTATAAGGCCACCGCCCTGGTATAAACTGTATAAAATCCGGTTGGTCGGGAATATTTAATGGGAATCCAAAATATGTAGACTTTTCGCAAGCGGCATGGTATAATGGAGCGATAATTTTATATGAAGAGGATTTAAGGAGGGCATCTGATGTCAGACAACACCCAAACACCCGCCGTTTTGGAGCATATCGAAGAAAATTTAGTCAAAATTACCCTTACCATTTCGCCCCAGCGCTTTGAAGAGGGCCTACACCACGCCTATTTAAAAAATAGAAACCAAATAGCCTTGCCCGGCTTTAGAAAAGGCCGCGCACCACGTAAAATGATAGAAATGCAATTTGGCCGTGAGATTTTTCACGAAGACGCTCTGGACTTTGTTTTTCCCGATGCATACGATGCCGCTATTACAGAGCATGACCTGGACGTTGTGTCTGCACCCCAAGTAGACTTTGAAGAAAAAGACGGCGGAGCCATTATATTTGCGGAGGTACACACCCGCCCGCAGCCCGATATTGAGGATTACACCGGCATAACATATACAAAAACCGATATAGAAGTAACCGACGAAGAAATTGACACGGAAATTGACAGAGACAGACAAAAAAACGCCAGAGTAACCACCGTAACAGACCGTGCCGTGCAAGACAGCGACATTGCCGTTATCGACTTTGAAGGTTTTATTGACGACGTGGCCTTTAACGGCGGCAAAGGCGAAAAATTTGAGCTAGCAATAGGCTCAAAATCCTTCATAGATGGTTTTGAAGAGCAAATTATCGGCAAAAATATCAATGACGAATTTGATGTAAGTGTTTCCTTCCCCACGGAATATCATGCCGAGGAGCTGGCCGGCAAACCAGCTGTCTTTAAGGTAAAAATTCACGAAATTAAGCACAAAGAGCTGCCCGTGGCCGATGACGAATTTGCCCAGGAAGTATCAGAATTTAATACCCTGGCGGAATATAAAGCCGACATAAAGGAAAAAATAACCAAGCAAAAAACAATGGCGGCTGACAGAGAAATAGAAAATCAATTGGTAAAGGGCCTGTGCGACAGGATAACCGTCAACATACCCAAGCCCATGATAGATAACGAAACAGACCGTCTGCTACGTGAATTTGCTAACAGAATCCAATCTCAGGGCATGGATTTTGGCAAATATATGGAAATGACAGGCATGGACGTGACCAATTTGCGTAATATGTATCAAGAGCAGGCCAATATTAATGTAACAAGCCGCCTGGCCATTGATGCCGTGGTGCGCAAAGAAGTCGTAGAGATAAGCGACGAAGAATATAGCGCAGAAATTGACCGCCTGGCCAAAATGTATAGCATCCAGCGTGAAAAACTGGAGGAATCCATAGGCGTGGACGAAGCCGCGGCCCTTAGACTGGACATAAAGGCCCGCAAAGCTCTTGATATGGTAAAAGCGGCGGCGGTTGCCGTTGCAGAAGAAGCGAAATAAGGGAGGTTTGATATGGATAACTTCGATTATAAAAACAGAGTGGATATGGCCCTGGTGCCTATGGTTGTGGAGCAATCAAACCGGGGCGAGCGTGCCTACGACATATATTCCCGCCTGCTAAAAGACGGCATAATCTTTTTAGGCGATCCTGTTATGGACGTCACCGCCAATTTGGTGGTGGCCCAGATGTTGTTTTTGGCGGCAGAATATCCCGACCGAGACATTAGCTTCTACATCAACAGCCCCGGCGGCTCTGTGTCTGCCGGCATGGCTATTTATGATACCATGCAGTTTATAAAACCCGATGTTTCCACCATTTGCGTGGGCATGGCGGCGTCTATGGGGGCGTTTTTGCTGGCGGGCGGCACAAAGGGCAAGCGTTTTGCTCTGCCCAATGCAGAAATTATGATACACCAGCCATCCGGCGGTGCCCGCGGCCAGGCTTCCGATATACAGATCCATGCCGAACACATCTTAAAAACCAAAGAAAAACTGAACAAAATGCTGGCAGAGGCAACAGGCCAGCCCTATAAAAAAATTGTGCAAGACTCTGACCGAGACAACTTTATGTCTGCCGAGGAGGCCAAGGCCTACGGTCTGATAGACGAAATTATTACCAAAATATAATGCTGATAAAAAGGCATTTTTTTGCAGCAGTTGTTGTGTTGTTTATTTTTGCGGCCTGCACAACAGCATCGGATATTTATATTGAGCCTGACCCAATACCAACCTCGGCACCACCAAACACTGTATTTAACGGACCCATAGAGGCATTTGCCGCCGGAAGAGAAGCCAGCTTTATATTGCGTCCCGACGGCACTTTATGGGCCTGGGGCTGGAATAGCTACGGACAAGTCGGAAATGGACAGGTTGATTATTTACAAACGGATTCAGGCCACATGACCAACCCAAATCCCACAATGATAATGGAAAATGTTGCCCATGTCTCGGCAGGAGATGGGCACGTGCTGGCTATGACAACAGACGGCCGCCTTTGGGCCTGGGGAAACAACAATAGCGGCCAGCTTGGAGACGGCACGCAAGATAATAGGTTTTTTCCAGTTCTGATTGTCGAATAAAACGATTGCAATATTAAGGAGGATTTACGTGTCAAAAGACAAGGATGACGAAAGACAGGTGTTTTGCAGTTTTTGCGGCAAGCCCAGGGAAAACAACCGGCGCTTTGTGGCCGGCCCCGGCGGCGTGTTTATTTGCAACGAATGTATTGACCTGTGCAATGATATATTTTATGACAGCCCCACGGAATATGAGCCCGAAGGGGACGAGGACTACAAAATATACAAACCCAAGGAGATTTGCGCCTATTTGGACCAATACGTAATAGGCCAATACGCGGCTAAAAAAGCTCTGTCCGTGGCGGTTTATAACCACTATAAGCGCATTGTAAAACGAGAGCAGGAAGAAAACGCCGGGGTAGAGCTGCAAAAAAGCAATGTGCTGCTGCTGGGCCCAACGGGCGTGGGCAAAACCTTTTTGGCTCAAACCCTGGCCCGCTTGCTTGATGTACCCTTTGCCGTGGCCGACGCCACCAGTCTCACAGAGGCCGGATACGTGGGCGAAGATGTAGAAAATATCCTGCTGCGATTGATACAAGCCGCCGATGGTGATGTACACCGGGCAGAACGGGGCATCATATATATCGACGAAATTGACAAAATAGCCAGAAAGTCCGAAAACCCCTCTATTACCCGAGATGTTAGCGGTGAAGGGGTACAGCAGGCCCTGCTTAAAATTTTGGAAGGCACGGTGGCATCCGTACCACCTCAGGGTGGCCGCAAGCATCCCCACCAGGAATTTATACAGATGGACACCACCAACATCCTCTTCATCTGTGGCGGTGCTTTTGACGGCATTGACAAAATCATCGAACAACGTCTTAACAAAAAAATCATAGGCTTTGGGGCAGAATTTCGCGACAAAAACGACAAGGCCACAGATGCACTGTTAAGCCAAGTAATCACCAAAGATTTGCAGAAATTCGGCCTTATCCCGGAGATTATCGGTCGTCTGCCCATAATTGTGTCTTTGGATTCTCTGGACGAGCAAGCCCTAATATCTATCCTTACAGAGCCTAAAAACGCCCTTATCAAACAGTATCAGCATCTGTTCTCTTTAGATGATGTGGTGCTGGAATTTGACGAAGAAGCCATTGCTACCTCTGCCAAATTAGCCATCGAAAGAAAAATGGGCGTGCGGGGTCTGCGCTCTGTTATAGAGGCCTTTATGATAGATATTATGTACGAAATACCCTCTGTAGAAAATATCGAAAAGGTGGTTGTAACCCAAGACACTGTGGAAAGAACCGCCCCGGCAAAAATCATATACAAGGCAAAAGAGGACGAAACACCCAAAGAAGCATCTTAATAACATCATATACCAATTGCAGGGGCGACCGTCCTCGGTCGCCCGTTTTTACTTAGGGAGGGGACAATATGAAAGAAAATACACCAAGCAGTTTTATACACCATGCTATTTCAGAAGACCTTGGAGACAACACCAACCGGCTTATAACCAGATTTCCTCCCGAGCCCGCCGGATATCTCCATATAGGCCACGCAAAGGCTATTTGCATAAATTTTGGCCTGGCCGAACATTATGGCGGCCTTTGCAACCTGCGCTTTGACGAGACCGACCCAACCAAAAAAGACATGGAGTACTACGTAGAATCCATCAAAGACACCATACGTTGGCTGGGCTTTCAATGGAACGAGCTTTGCTATGCTTCCAATTACTTTGAGCAATTTTATGAATATGCAGTGCTGCTGATTAAAAAAGGTGTGGCCTATGTTTGTGACCTTTCTGCCGAGGAAACGCGTCAATATCGCGGCACCTTAAACGAGCCCGGCAAAAACAGCCCGTATCGCAACAGAAACATAGACGAAAATCTGGATTTATTCGAAAAAATGAAAGCCGGAGAGTTCCCCGATGGTGCGCGAACCCTTAGGGCAAAAATAGATATGGCCAGCCCAAACATAAACATGCGTGACCCTATAATATACCGCATAATTCACGCTCCTCATTACAATACCGGTGACAAGTGGTGCGTATATCCAACATACGACTATGCCCATCCCCTGGAAGACGCCATCGAGGGTGTGACCCATTCCCTATGCGGTGTGGAATTTGAAGACCACCGCCCGCTGTATGACTGGTTTGTAAACCAAATTGGTTTTGACCCCGCGCCGCGTCAAATAGAATTTGCCGAGCTGCATCTTTCCAACACTGTTTTAGGCAAGCGTCACATCCGTAAGCTCATTGAAGACGGAATTGCAGACGGATGGGACGACCCGCGGCTTATGACTCTGCCAGGTTTGCGCCGCCGGGGCTATACCCCAACGGCTATACGTGATTTTATCGAGCGCATTGGCCTTAGCAAGGCACAAAGCACTGTTGATATTGGTTTTCTGGAGCACTGCCTGCGGGAGGACATAAGTCTGTCCTCCAAGGTTGTAATGGCTGTGCTGGATCCCATCAAGCTAATTATCACAAATTATCCCGAAAGCCAAACAGAAATGGTAGAAATGCCTAATAATCCCAAAAATCTCGACCTAGGCACGCGGCAAATGCCCTTCTCCCGTGAAGTTTATATCGAGCGCAGTGACTTTGAAGAAATCGCGCCGCCAAAATATCACAGGCTCTATCCCGGCAACGAAGTGCGACTTGCGGGAGCATATTTTGTGACATGTACGGATTTTGTAAAAGATGAGTCCGGGCGGATTGTGGAGGTTCATGCTACATATGACCCGGCTACAAAAAGCGGTTCCGGCTTTAGCGAGCGTAAAGTAAAAGGCACCATACATTGGGTAAGTTGTGCCCAGGCCGTCAAAATCCGCTGTAATTTATATGATTATCTGTTTTTTGACGACGATACCCAGGAATCTGGCTTTCGCTTCAATGAAAATTCTCTTGTGGTAGCAGAAAATGCCGTGGCCGAGCCATCTATAATAAATGCCGGGCAAGAAGACCGCTTCCAGTTTATGCGCAATGCATATTTTTGCCTGGACAGCAAAACGTCATCTCCGAACAACCCGGTATTTAACCGCATCGTAGAAATAAAAAGCTCTTATAAGCCAACATAAACATCCACCGGCCGAATAGGCCGGTTTTTTATTTGGATAAAATCTTGCCCATTAGAACAGACTATTTTATAACTTTATAAGTGGCCCACACTCCACTCCCACCCACCCATTTGGCGGCAAAGCCGCCAAATGGGTGGGTGGGAGTGGAGTGTGGGCCTGGGGCCGGAGCCCTGGGAGCCGCTGGGGCGCGTAGCGCCCCAGCGGCTCCCAGGGCTCCGGCCCCAGGCCCCGTGGAGAGCAAGCCTACGGCTTGCTCTCCACGGGGCACATCATATAGAAATGTGGTGCCTTTATGATTACGAAAACATTGTTGTGTGCTTGTCTGCTTCTCATTCCCGCCACCTTAGAATATATAAAAGAAGCCCCGATTATCGCCGAAATTACGGAAAGTTGTAAAATATACAGCGACAAAGACCGTAATTTTCCCATTGGCGACCTTGCTGCAGGTTGCCACGCAGAGATTTTAGAAGATTTTTCTGCAGAGGTGTATAAAATTAATGCTAGTGGTGCATTGGGTTGGGTTGAAGCCGAATTTTTGAACATTCCTCCTGATAGCCCAACGGACAAAAGTATCTTAACAATGGAGCAATTGGAGGATTTTGTCGCAAAAAGCAGCTACACAAGCAAAACAGACTTTCTTATTTTAACAGACATAGGCCGCCAAAAAACCCATATCTTCAAGGCATCCGACCCAGGCTGGTCTTTATTAAAAACCTTCGATTGCTCTACCGGCACAAACACTTCGCCCACCACCCGGGGCATCTTTACCATATCCGAACGAGGCCTGTGGTTTTATTCCCAACGCCTATCCTCCGGCGCAAAATATTGGATGCGTTTTAATGGCCAGTATCTCTTCCATTCCATCCCCATGGACTCAAACAAAAACATCATCCCCGGCGAAGATATTGTGGGCGAAAAACGCTCCAGCGGCTGCGTACGTCTAATGCCTAATGACGCAAAGTGGTTGTACGAAAATATCCCGGACGGATCCACCGTTGTCATTATATAGGGACGCACCATTCCTACTCCCTTAGAATAAACTGGTCTACAGTCTTTATTTTGAAGGGATGTCATGATATTGCTTGGAAACAATTTTTTTAATAGAGCCGGCCGCAATAACTACAATTATCAACACCACGGCCAATTTCAACAAGGCCCTCAAGGTGGATGCAACGGACAAAATTGCTGTGGCAGACAGGGCACATCCCGCGGAATGCCGCCAAATTATCCGCAACAGCCCAATAATCCGCAATTTGGCAATTTTGGCGGATGGGGCAGACAACAACAGCCAAATATGCCAATGCCATCACAAAACATGCCGCCTATGATGCAACCACCCCAAGGTGCTCCCCGCGGAAATATGCAAAACCCACATATGCCGCCCACGCATATGCCTGCCACCAATGACCCCAATGTGCGTTTCGAACCTGTGCCGCCGGAATTGCTGCCACCAGGCAAGCAATCCATAGGGCAGCCTGACCTTGGTGCGCCTTCAGGCCAAGGTCCTATAGGCGGACTGGCCGCCCAATTATCCACCCTTACCCAAGGCGAAAGCAACAGCATAGCGTATTACGAAAAATTGGTGGGCGTACCGGGCATTTCGGAAAGGGATAAAGGGCTTGTTTTGGAATTGGTCGAAAATAAAAAACGCCAAATACACAGTGTTACAGGGTTGTACAGAGATATGGCCAGGGCGGATTGGACGGCCCAAGATATGCAGGTGGAGACTGCGGCAAATTTTAGAGCCGGCCTTTCCTATGCATTGCTTCAAGAGTCCAGACTGCTACGTGAGGCTTCCGGCATACACGCCAACTTAACCGACGGCCCTCAACGCAGAGTGATGGACATAGCACTACATCATAAAATTGCGGATATAGCCCATTTGATGGCAATATAGACACAAAAAGAGCGGCCCGCGTGGCCGCCCTTGCATTTTATCCCTGTTTTCGCGCATTAAACTCCTCTGCCAACAATCCATAAAGGTGCTCATCCCAATAGCGCCCCTTATGAAACACCTGCTGACGCCTTGTTCCCTCCAATTTAAAGCCTAATTTCACAAATACAGGCTGATAAATCGTGTCGTTTTCGATAAAGCCTGTATGACAGTTGTTAAGCCGTCGCTCATCGAAAGCATATTCAAGCATCAATTTCGCCCCTGCAATGGCGTAGCGTTCATCATCAGCGTAAACGTACATACCAAATGTGCCGTGCCGTTCGTCAACACCGTGGAGATTGCCGCCGCCTACATACTCTCCTGCGTGAGATTCAAAGATAAAAATGATATGCTCATCGCTGTTCCAGTTTGCTTTGATGTAGTTTTCCCAATTTTCTTTCCTTGTTTCTTCGTCCCACGGCAATTCTTGTTCGTAATCCGTAAAAAACCTATCTTCGCTGAAGTAGAGGTTATGGTAATTATGTCTCCAGTCCTCGGGCTTTGCTCGGCGCACCCGCACCAAGTCGTTTTGCCAAAAATACTTGCTATAATCAATTCCCTCCGACTTCATTGCGTCATCCCCTTTTTTGTAGACAATTTTTTTCACCGCGTCTTCCGAAATAAAGTATTCTTCGCTTAGGCTTTCCAGATTAACCCCGCGTGAAAACTGATTTCGGATATCCGAATTTCGCTGAAAATATAATGTCCTGGCACCCGTACCCATACCCCAGGATTCTCGCTTAATCTTTGGAATATACAGCATTTTGCCCTGGGCGTATTTTTGCAGCTCTTTCAGCAACTGCGGTGGCAATAATTCTGATGCGTTACGGTATTTCATGGGCATCAATCCTCATGTCGGTGATACTATCACGATAGTCGCAAGCTATTAAAAGCACAAGGGAAAGAATTATTTATAAAAAATTTTGTTGTAGCACAAACTTCTCAATAACCTCGGCCACGGCACCATTGGAGCAATCTCTAGCCGTAACATAATCCGCAACCTCTTTAGCAGCATCCACGGCATTGGCAACAGCAACACCTAGGCCAGCCTGCTTTATCATACTTATGTCGTTGTAATTATCTCCTATGGCAATGACTTCCGCGGGGTTTATGCCCAGCTTTTGGCACAGCCACATAATGCCATCGCCCTTGCTGCGCCCCTTTGGCCCTGCCTCCAACAGATATTCTGCCGAAAAACATATGCCAACATCACGGCCAAAGGCGTCTTCCAGCTCTTTTTCAAAGGTCTTTAAAGTGCTATTTTCTCCTATAAAAATTATCTTGGCAATGGACTCCAACTCCCGGGCCGCGGACACAATATCCGTTGTCTCCAGCCAGTCTACATTGGATATGCGCTGATATTTATGGGCATACACCGCGTTTTTTTCAAACAAAACCCGCTCGCCATCCAGATATATCACAATCTCCATATCCAGGGCCGCGGCCTTGTACAGCTTTACAATTTCCACGGCTACATCCTTGGGCAAATCGTCTTTTCGCACAACAACGCCGTCATAGGGGTCGTAAATAATGCCGCCGTTAAAGCCGATGATATAACTGCCCCGGGTGATGATGCCAAGCTCCTGGGCAAAAACCCTTAAGCTTTTGTAAGAACGCCCGGAGCACAGGGTAAATATAATACCCGCATCCCTGGCCTTGGTTATGGCGTCTTTATCTATTTGGGACAGTGTAAAGCTGTCGTCCAACAGCGTGCCGTCCATGTCACATGCAATTAATTTATACATTTTTTCACACTCGCTATTGACAAAGTTATAAAACCGGGTTATTATGGTCTTAACAAAAAATATTAGTTTGGCTAGGGGTGCTTTTTGTGTGGTTTGCAAAGGGCTGAGATAATACCCTTTAACTTGATCCGGATAATGCCGGCGAAAGGAAGTTACAGCTAGGTAGTTTTTCTCTGCCGCCCTCCTTGCCATTCAATTAAAAAGGAGGATTTTTTATGGCTTTTTTTGAGCAATTTGCCAGCCTGATCAACACAGACCTAGGCAGATTTATCACCTTGTTGATTGCGGCACTGTTGTTTATTGTTGTTGTGGGCCGTTTTTTCAAAAAGGCTAAGTTTACAACCGCCACATTGGCCTATGTGGGCTTGGCACTAGCCATCGCCTTTGTGTTATCTTATTTTAGGCTGTATCAGTTCCCCTGGGGCGGCTCTGTTACATTTATGAGCATGTTTTTTGTCGTGTTGATAGGTCTGTGGTTTGGCCCAACTGTCGGCCTGGTGTCGGCTTTTGCTTATGGTTTGCTACAATTAGCCCAAAACCCCATGATATTCTATCCCTTACAGCTTATTTTAGATTACCCCTTGGCCTTTGGTGCCTTGGGTCTGGCGGGCTTTTTCCGCAAAATGAAAGGCGGTATGTACATAGGTTTTGTTGTGGCCGTTTTCGGTCGTTGGGTTTTCCACACCTTATCGGGATATTTCTTTTTCTCCCAATGGGCATGGGAAGGTTGGAACGCACTGCCGTACGCCATGGCCTATAACGCCATTTATCTTGGCGCAGAAATGATACTCACATTGGTTATCATATCCATTCCCGTCATGCGTCATGCTTTGGATCATGTAAAAAATCGTGTGGTAACGGCCGGGGCCGCCACAGCAAGGTAGTAAAACGGGCGGCAAAATGCCGCCCCTACAGAAATTGCGAAACCTGGGGTAGCTTCTTGCTGCCCCTACTTTTTTGACTTTTTCACAATATCTATAATACGGTTAAGATCTTCTGCAGAAAAATAATTTATCTCTATTTTTCCGCCGCCGCCGGTTTTGTTGTCGCGTATATTTACCCGTGTGCCAAGAATGCCGCGCAAATCCATTTGAAAGCTCGTGTATTTTTCTTTGCTTTCGGCAGCAAGCTTTGGCTTTTCTTCTTCCGGCACCTGGCCATCGGCCAGTTTTTTTGCAAGCTCTTCGGCCGTGCGCACACTAAGGCCCTCTTCCACAATCTTTGCGGCCAGCAGGGTTTGGGCCTCTTGGTCGTCAACAGACAGCAGGGTTTTTGCGTGACCCATAGAAAGCTCGCCATTTATGATAAAGTCCTGCACCGGGGCTTGCAACCGCAAAAGTCTGATGCAGTTGGTAATATGGCTTCTGCTTTTGCCCACTTTTTTCGCAATTTCCTCTTGGGTCAAAGAAAATTCTTCGTTAAGCTTTTTGTAGCAATTGGCTTCTTCTATAGGGTTAAGGTCTTCCCGCTGGATATTCTCTATTAGGGCAATTTCCAAAACCTCTATGCCAGAATACTCCCGCACAATCACGGGTATTTTTCCCAGCCCCAGGTGCTGCGCCGCTCGCCATCTGCGCTCGCCCGCCACAATTACATAATTATCTCCAAATTGTGTCACAATGATGGGCTGTATTATGCCAAATTCTTTTACGGACTCCGCCAGTTCCTCTATGTGGCTACGGTCAAAGCGTTTTCTGGGTTGGTCGGGATTAGGGTTAATTTTCCCAATTTCCACTTCCAAAACCCCGCCGCTCACCGGTTCGTCATTGGCCTCGTTATAAGCTATCAATGCGTCAAGGCCTTTGCCCAGGCCTTTTCCTAAGCCTTTTTTCATGGATATTACCCCCTATTGTTTTTTATATCTGCCTTTTCGCAATAACTTCATGAGCCAAGGCCACATACGCCTCGCAACCCTTAGATTTAGGGTCGTACATGGTTATGGGAAGTCCATGACTGGGTGCCTCACCAAGCCTAACATTCCGCGGTATGATGCTTCTGTACACGCTGTCCTCCAGATGAGATTTTACTTCTTCTACCACCTGGGCGGACAGATTTGTGCGAGAATCGTACATAGTAAAAACCACGCCCTCCAGCTCCAGCCGCTTGTTAAGCCGCTTTTTCACCAATTCTATGGTATACATCAGCTGGCTTAGCCCCTCCAGGGCAAAGTATTCGCATTGTATGGGCACCAGTATCGAATCCGATGCCGTAAGAGCATTAACCGTAAGCAGGTTAAGGGACGGCGGGCAGTCTATCAAAATATAATCGTAAATGTACTTCATGTCCACCAATATGCGTTTTAATATGTACTCTCTGTCAGTAAAATTTATCAGCTCTATCTCTGCTCCGGCAAGCTCCACAACAGCTGGCATAAGGCTTAAATTTTCCACAATGGTAGGTATAATAACCTCATCGGCCCTTTTGGTGCCCAAAAGCAAATCGTATACCGATGCCGCCGTGGCGCGCTTGTCCACCCCAAGGCCGCTTGTGGTGTTGGCTTGGGGGTCGGTGTCAATAACCAGCACCTTTTTGCCCTCCAAGGCAAGGCAAGCCGCCAGGTTTATGGTGGTTGTGGTTTTGCCCACACCACCTTTTTGGTTTGCTACAGAAATAATCCTTCCCATGAAATACCTACTTTCTCATACTAGACTTGTTCCAAAACCCATGTTGAAGCAATTTTTCCGAACCTTACGCTTTTGCCTTGCAAAAGCACTGGATTTATGCGTCACACCCACAGGGTACAGGATGCGTAGCAAATTTTGCGCGGCGAAGGTCCATTACGCCTATAACGCAACCAAGTGAAGGACTGATTGTGCTTTGCGCAATCATATTGTGTGAAACAGGTTTTGGAAAAGGTCTACTGTCCTGTGCATTGTTTCCATTTTAGCACAAAAAAACAGATTCTGCAAATTTATTGTTCCACGTGGAACATATATGCAGAATCTGTTGAATTATCAGACATAATTATTTGTTGCTGTCTTCTTGGTTGCCGCCACCCCTGCGCTTGCCTATAATTCCCCGGAAATAACATACAGCCACAATGCCCAAAACCAACCAGGCATACCAAGGCAAGGCCGAAACAATATTAATAGCCAAAGACACAACCACAATAACTATCAGCACCGCCAGCAAGCTTTTGTTTTTGCCCAGCGGGCCTATGTTAGGAATAACATCCTTTACCTCTTTGCCCATGATGATGTCACGCCTTATGCCAAAGGCCTCAAAAAAGGACACGGCATAAAGGGCAGCTATGGAAAATCCGGTAAAAATGGCCACTGGGGCAAAAATGGGTATAACCATAACCTTAAAGAAAATTACAAGGGCCAAGGCCGAAATGTAAAACAGGCCTCTGCGTATCAATCCCAGGTAAATATGGCCAAGCCCCGGCAAAACCGACAGGATAAAAATCCAAAACCTGCTGGGACGCCGCGCAGGCGGTGGGTATGCATAATGGGGATGCGGCGGCGCAGATGGTGCCGCGCCGTCCAGCCTAATATCTTTTTTATAGTCGTCGTTTCCGTTATAGCTCATAAAATCCGCTCCTTTGGGCATTCGTTTTGCATTTCTTATACCCAAATACGCAAAGGTTTTCAAAAAGTTTGTTGGCCGGTTAATTTTTTATTTTGTATATCCCAAGGCCTACATCACATCCGGTGCCTTTATGCCCAGCAAGCCCAGCGCAACCGCAATGACATCTTTTGTGCATTTGGTCAGCATCAGCCGGGCCTTTTGCACATCCTCATCCGCCCGCAAAATGGGGTTGTCGTGATAAAATTTATTATATGCCCGGGCCACCTGCATAACGTAGCGGGATATTATGAAGGGTTCGTATTTTGCGGCGGCTTCGGCCACTTTTTCCGAAAAGATATGCAGGGTTTTTATCAGCTCAAATTCCTCGCCGGTGGCTAATTTGGCTGGGTCGGCATCGGCATAGTCCATTTGGGCTTTGTTTAGCACAGAACTACAGCGGGCGTGGGTATATTGCACATAGGGGCTGGTTTCGCCGTCAAAAGCAAAAATTCTGTCCCAAGAAAACACTGTGTCCTTGATGCGGGTGTTATACAGTGCGCTAAACACAATTGCTCCTGTGCCAACCTGTTCGGCTACGGTCTCTTTGTCTGCCAGGCCGGGGTTTTTCTCGCTTATTATGCCCAAAACCTTTTCGGCGGCCTGGTCAAACAAATCTGCCAGAATAAGGGTGTTGCCTTTGCGGGAGGAAAGGTTGTCCCCTTCAAAGCTAAGCAATCCATAAGGCACATGAACCATATCGTTTTCCCACGGGTATCCCATCAGCCCAATAACCTTAAAAAATTGCGCAAAATGAAGGCTTTGCCGCATGTCTGTTACATATAGAGACTTATGAAAGTCATACATTTGCTTGCGGTCAAAAGCGGCGGCAATATCCCGCGTGGGGTACAACGTGCCGCCATCCGAGCGCAAAATAAGGCATGGCGGCATCTTGTATTCCTCAAGGTCAACAATCATCGCGCCTTCGCTTTCTTTCAACAACCCTTTGTCCCGTATTTCATCAACAACCGCACCCATTTTGTCGTTGTAATAACTTTCTCCGCGATAGGAATCAAATGGTATATTCAGCCGCTTGTACATCTTTTCGTATTCTGTTATGGATATTTCCTTAAACCACTCCCATAGACGCAGGGCTTCTTCGTCACCTTTTTGCATACGCAGCATCCAGGCCCGTGCATCGGCTTCCAATTGTGGATTTGCTTCAACCTCCACATGGAATTTTACATAAAGCCGTTCCAGTTCTTCAACGCCGCCCTGTACCACGTCTTCCTCTTTGCCCCAGGATTTAAACGCCACAATGAGCTTGCCAAATTGTGTGCCCCAGTCACCAAGATAGTTTATGCCCACAACATTATAGCCCAAATGATTGTTAATTCTATTTAGTGCCGCACCAATAACCGTGGAGTATAAGTGGCCGATGTGCATACGCTTGGCAATGTTTGGTGAAGAATAGTCCATAACAATTGTTTTGCCGGCACCAATGTCAGAACTGCCATATTTATCGCCCTTGGCGGTTATCTCTGAAAGAACCGCCTTGGCGAAAGCAGCGCGCTTTACAAAAAAATTAAGGTATGGGCCGGCAATGTCGGTTTTCTCAAGAAATTCTGGCATATCAGGCTCTATTTTTGATGCTATGTCTTTTGCGATAACAGGCGGGGCTTGCCGTAGCTCTTTGGCCAGCTTAAAGCATGAAAAAGCAAAATCGCCCATGGTTGGATCCGGCGGGATTTTTAGGGCATCTGCCACCTCTTGTACGTCCGCATTTATGGCCGCGCTTATTAGCTTTGCTATCTCCATTTTAAAATCCATATTTAAATACCTCCGGCTTATAAAACGGGCGGCATATCGCCGCCCTCGCTATCTTTCATCGTCAATACGAATTTCTTTTCTGTTGTGGTACAGCTCCTCCAGCACATTGCGGTAAAAATTCTCAACATCCCGGGCTTTGTTAACTTGGTCTTCCAATGTAGTTTTAAGCAGGTCGTCCATATCACGAAAGATACCGTCAACATATTGGGCGGCAGAAAATTTAAATTCACTGGTTTCTTTGTTGGCGTTTTCTACAATTTCTTTTGCCGTCATTTTGGCTTGCGTGGTAATTTCGTGGGCACTTACCATCTCATTAGCCTGAGCTTCAGCGGCTTTAATAATCATCTCCGCCCTGCTGCGGGCTTCGCTAAGGTGGCTGTCTTTGTCGTGCAGCACCCGCTTTGCCTGGTTTATTTCGGAAGGCAGCCCTTTTCGCATTTCATACATAATGGCCCTAGCTTCGTCAATTAAACCAAACAGGGCTTCTTTTTCTATACTTATCTTGGCAGAAAAGGGCACCGAGCGGGCCGTGTCAATCACTTCATCCATCTTTGCCAACAGATCTTCAATTCTGTCAATATGCGACGTAATAAGTTCCATTATAAAGTACGCCTCCCTAACATTCGTATTTATATAACCGGGCCAGCACAGCTCGCCCCTACTATTTTCTTCATCAATCTGACCCTTACGGCGGCAGGCACCATATAATCCACATTACCGCCCAAAATAGCCACTTCTTTCACGATAGAGGATGAAAGATAGGAATATTGGGGGCTGGTTGATATAAACAGGGTTTCAATGCTGTCGTTAAGGCTTCTGTTTGTTTGAGCCATTTGAAATTCATATTCAAAGTCCGTAACAGCCCGCAAGCCCCGTATAACGGCATTTGCTCCGGCGGCGGCGGCAAAATCCACCAGCAAACCGGAAAAAGCGGCAAATTCTATGTTTTTAATATGGCCGCAGGTTTCTTCAAGTATAGCCAGGCGGTCGTCCACACTAAACATGGCAGGTGTTTTTGATGAATTATTAAGCACCGCCACAATCAATTTATCCGCAATTTTTGATGCTCGCGTTATTATGTCCAAATGTCCATTGGTTAAGGGGTCAAAACTGCCCGGGTATACAGCTGTCATATGCTCTCCTATTCGTCATCCCGGACTATACCCGGGATATCCATAAAAACCAGCCGTGTGCCAGAATATTCTTTTTCCTTGAACACCGTCAGCCCACCAAGCCGTGGCACGGCCTCGTGTTTACTCATCTCCAGGATAATATAACCGTCACGGGCCAAAATATCCTTATGTACAATGGCTTGCAGCACATTATCGACAAAATCCCCGAAATACGGCGGATCCAAAAATATTATGCCAAATTTTTGGCCCTGGGCGGCAAGCTTTTCAATAGCATTGGTTGCGTCCGCTTTAATAACCACAGCCTTGTCTTTAAGCCTGGTTTTTTCCAAATTACGCTGCACCAAGGCCACGCATTTTTGTGATGCATCCACAAATGTGGCAGAATTTGCTCCACGACTAAGGGCTTCTATGCCCACAGCCCCGGAACCTGCAAACAGATCTAAAAAATCAACACCATACACATCATCCCGAATAATATTGAAGATATTTTCTTTAACAAAATCGGAAGTGGGGCGGGTTGCATCGCCCCGGGGAGAAAAAAGCACAGTACCCCTTGCAGAACCGGCGATAACGCGCATACTTTTGCCCTCCCTTGGCATTTTATCTATTATACCCAATATCTGTCGAAATGTAAATAATTAAAGGGAAACTTTTTTTGAAAATTTTCGCAACGGCTTTCGTATGGGTGGCATTTTGCCGCCTGGTTTACAAACCTATGCCGCCGCCAAACCTTCCCAAAATCTGCGCTATCCGGTCTTTCAGCCCTCGGTGTTCTGTTTTTAACAGCTGTGGATCCCCCTCAAAAACCTTTAAAACAGCACCTTTCGCTTCCTCCAGCGCCACCATATCTTTATACAAATTAGCCAGACGCATTTGCGGTACACCGTGCTGCATGGTGCCAAAAAATTCCCCCGGGCCACGCAATTCCAAGTCCAGCTCCGACAGCACAAAGCCGTCGTTCGTATCTGCCATGGCCTCCATGCGCTTTTTAGTCACGGCATTATCAGCATCCGTCACCAGGATACAATAAGATTTTTTATCAGAACGCCCCACCCGGCCCCGCAGTTGGTGCAGTTGCGATAGGCCAAAGCGCTCGGCATTTTCAATCAAAATAACCGTGGCATTGGGCACATTTATACCCACTTCTATCACCGTGGTGGATACCAGAATTTTGGTGTCACCCGCGGCAAAAGACGCCATTATGCGGTTTTTTTCCTCGGGTTTCATGCGGCCATGCAAAATCTCCAAGGATATATCCGCAAAAACCCCATTTCTAAGCTGTTCCGCGAACTTTGTCACAGAATTTATATCTTCAAAACCCTCGGCCTCGCTTTCCTCCACCAGTGGGCAAATAATATACGCCTGACGGCCTTTTTCTATCTCGCCAAACATAAACCTAAAAATTCTCTGGTGATAAGAGCTGGCCACGGCATAGGTGTCAATTTTTTGCCGCCCCGGAGGCAGCTGGTTTATGGTAGAAATATCCATATCTCCATACAGCACCATGGCCAAGCTGCGGGGTATGGGTGTGGCCGTCATCACCAGCACATGGGGGTGGTTGCCTTTTTCGTTAAGTCGCCCCCGCTGGCGCACCCCAAAGCGATGCTGCTCGTCTGTGATAACCAGACCCAGGTTGGCAAATTCTACGCTGCTTTGTATCAAGGCATGTGTGCCAATAATTATGTCAATTTCACCGTTTTTCAGCCGGCGGCGCACATCTGTTTTGTCCTTGGCTTTTAGCGAGCCCACAAGCAACTCGCACCTTACACCCAGCGGCCCAAAAATCTCTGCAAAAGAGATATGGTGCTGGGTTGCCAGTGTTTCTGTAGGGGCCATCAATGCGGCTTGGGTGCCGTTTTTTACCGCCAAAAAGCACATTATCATGGCCACGGCAGTTTTGCCGCTGCCCACATCCCCCTGTATCAGCCGGTTTGCCGCATACCCCGATGACAAATCCACCGATATCTCTCCCACAACCTTTTGCTGGTCGGGCGTAAGCTGATACGGCAGGGCGGCTAGAATTTCCGCGGCGTCAAGATGCTCAAAAACACAGCCGCGGGCCTGTCTAAAGTATCCTTTGGCCCACATTAACGCCCCTTGCATTAAAAAAAGCTCCTCGAAAACAAGGCGGCGGCGCGCGGTGTAATATGCCTGGCTGTTTTCGGGGAAGTGTATGTTTTTTACTGCAAAATCTCTGCAACACAGGCCATGGGCCTCCAAAATATTAGGCGGCAAAAAATCGTCAATTCCCTCTGTCAATCCATCCAGTGCCTGGCTCATAAGCCCCCGCAGCACCTTCTGCGAAACCCCGGCAGTCAAAGAATATATAGGCACAATGCGCCCGGCAGACAGGGCCGCATCGGACACACTCTCCCATTCCGGGTTTTCTATGGTCAGCCGCCCCATCTTGCGCACAACTCTACCAGATATAAAATATTCCGTGCCTTTTTGGAAATTGCGCCCCATGTACGGCTGATTAAACCACGTCAAATCCACATATCCCGCGCCGTCCCCAAAGGTCATTTTGGTGATGTTTATGCGGCCCTTGTTCAGCGTCTGCGGTGGACCAGCCAAAACAGCTGCAATAGTGGCCATTTGTCCATCTTGCAGCTGATCTATTTTATATATACGACTGCGGTCCAAATAGTCCCGGGGAAAGTATTCCACCAGGTCGCCAATGGTATGTATATCCATTTTTGCCAGCAGTGCGGCGCGCTGTCCACCCACGTTTTTAAGGGTTTGTATGTTGTCGGTTAATTGCATTTGCCATCACACTCTAATCGGGCGGCAAAATGCCGCCCCTACACATAATTCGTCATCCCGGACTTGATCCGGGATCCTGTTGCGAGTTTATCTCCCAACCTTACTCTGCTGATAAGATATAATAATAAACCGCCTGGCCGCCGTATGCTATTTCAAATTCGCAGCCGCCGTAATTTTGCACCACAAAGGCTTCTATCTCTGCATTGGCATCCTCGTTGCCTTTGGCTTCTTCACCAATATACACCGTCAGCACATCGGGTTCGCTCGCCATCATTTCGGTAACAAGCTTTTTGGCGGTTACGTCCATTTTCTCATGGGTGCACACAATCTTGCCGTTTAATATGCCGATGTAATCCCCTTCGCGCACCTCTTGCCCATCCATGGTGGTGTCACGCACCGCATATGTTACCTGGCCTGTGGCCACCGTATCAAGGGCTTCTGTCATGGCCTGGGCATTTTCATCCAGGTCGCCTTCGGGCATGTAATTTATAAGGGCAGAAATACCCTGGGGCATAGATTTTGACCCCACTACAGCCACATTTATGCCCTCGCAAAGATACACCGCTTGCTGGGCTGCCAGCACGATATTTTTGTTATTTGGTAGCACAATTACGTTTTTGGCATTTATCTGTTTTATGCCCCGGGCAATGTCCTCGGCAGATGGATTCATGGTTTGGCCGCCTTCTATAACATAATCCGCGCCCAGCCCTATAAAAATCTCTCTAAAGCCTTCGCCGGAGGACACCGCAACAATACCAAGCTCTTTTTCCTCCACGGCTTGGGCCGCGATGGGGCTTTCTTGGGTAATTTCCTGGTGTTGCGACCGCATGTTGTCAATCTTTATATTATCCAACGGTCCTATAAGCATGGCTTTTTCCATAACAGCACCGGGATGGTCTGTGTGTATATGCACCTTTACGATCTCATCATCAGCCACCAAGGCGATGGAGTCTCCCATGGTTTCTAGGTATGCTTTAAACCTTGTCTCTGCCGCCCCGCCAAAGTTTTGGGCGGTAATGAAAAATTCGGTGCAATAACCAAAGGTGATGTCTTCAGGATTAATAGCCCCAAGGGTAGAAAAATCTGCGGTCACTTCTTGCGATTGAGCAGCATTGGCGTCAACCCGCGGATTTTCTGCGTGCATACCTTCTATGGCGCCCTGCAAAAAACACAGCAGCCCTTCACCGCCAGAATCCACCACACCGGCTTGCTTAAGCACCGGCAGCATATCCGGGGTTTTTTGCAACACCACATTGCCTTCGGTAAGTATGTCGTTAAGAAAAGTTTCTATATCTCTGGTTTTTGCGGCATTGGCTTCGGCATATTCCCCCATGCATCGTGCCACAGTAAGCATTGTGCCCTCCTGCGGACGCATAACGGCCTTGTATGCTGTTATTGATGCACCAACAAAGCCCTGGGCTATGTCAACACATCCCGCCGTCTTTTTGCCGTCTAAGGCCTTAGAAAAACCCCGAAATAACTGAGAAAATATAACGCCGGAATTACCCCGGCCGCCACGCAGTGCACCAGATGCCGCCGCCTTGGATACATCAAAAATATCGTCGGTGTCCAGTTTTTCTACCTCGCGGGCAGCGGCCAAAACCGTAAGGGACATGTTTGTACCTGTGTCGCCATCCGGCACGGGGTACACATTAAGGGCATCTATGCGCACTTTGTTGGCCGTCAGTTTGTTGGCCCCGGCAATTATCATGGCGCGCAAAGTTCTGCCGTCTATCTTGGTAATACGCTGCTCGTTAGCCATCAACCCGCATCCCCTCTACAAAAACATTAACACGGCCAATGGCAAGGCCGCAGCTTTCTTCCACCCTATACTTCACCGTGCTCATGATAGATTCGCAGATAGCAGTGATATTTGTGCCATATTCAACAATAACATGCAGGTCAATATTTATGCTTTTTTCATTTGCGGCCAGTTTTACGCCTTTGGTTAGGCTTTCAATTTTTAACAGATGCACAATGCCGTCCTTTACACTTTTGGCGGCCATGCCCACAATGCCATAGCACCCAATGGCGGCCATGCCGGCTATGCGCGCCACAACTTCGTTTTCTATGCGTATAATGCCGTGTGTCGTCTTAATTTTGCAAGACATATCCATTCCTCCCTGTTGCTTAGTTTTTTCAAAAATTATTGTACCATTATTTTCCGCAGAAAGCAAGGCACGATGAAAAATTTCGGGCAGCCCGTTGTTTTTTGCGCCGTCAAATATTTTTTCTGTACAACTCCCCAAAAATTTTGTATAATATTGTTGCAGCTGACCGGTTGCATTGCTCCACGAAAGGACGGAATAGCTTTTGACCATGTTTGGGCAGATAATTACCCTGCTTATGCAGTTCGCCCCATTTATCAATATTTTCTTCGCCGCCGTGGTTATTTTTTCAGAGCGGCGCAACCCCGCCGTCACCTGGGCCTGGCTTATGGTGGTGCTTTTGATACCCTATATTGGCTTTATTTTATATTTGCTTGTGGGCATAGAAGGCCGCAAGTACCGTACATTTGCCAGCAAGGCCCGCCAAAACCAGCAAATGCTGCAAGAGGTAGAAAATAAAGACTTTGACGGCCTGGCTTTCGCACGCAACCCCGCCAGAGAAGAAAATATGGCAGCTTTTAAGAAAATGCTGTCATCCCGCCATATTGCAGACCTTTTGCACCTTAATTTTGCCAGCGGCGGCGGGTATCTTACCCAAAATGATGATGTGGAGTTACTGCTGGATGGCGACACCAAGTTTTCCCGCCTGCTTGAGGACATAAAAAACGCCAAAAGCTTTATACACATACAGTACTATATTTTTAGGGGCGATGCCACGGGCCGCAAAATAGTGGCAGCTTTGGCAGAAAAAGCCCGCCAGGGCGTAGAGGTAAAGCTGCTGATAGACGGCTGCGGCAATTTCCCCATTGCCTATCGTAATTTTAAGTCCCTTATAGCCGCCGGCGGCCAACTGGGTGTGTTTTTACCACCACGGTTTTTTCGTATGAATTTTCAAAACCACCGCAAAATATGTGTAATAGACGGTGATGTGGGTTACATTGGCGGCTTTAATGTAGGGGACGAATATATGGGCCACGTAAAGCGCTTTGGCACCTGGCGAGACATGCACATACGTATCCGAGGCGATGCCGCAAAGGAAATGGGCCTGCATTTTATAATGGACTGGAATTTTGCCGTGCCCAAGCAAAAAATAGAGATGGACGAGAAATATTTTCCGCTTGTACCAAAAACAGATTATGCTAAAAACGGTCATCTTATACAAATAGTTTCCAGCGGTCCCGATACCAAATGGCCCAATGTATACAATGGCATATCTAAAATGATAAACGAAGCCAACGAAACCATATACATCCAAACCCCGTACTTTGTCCCGGACGAAAATATCTTCGAATCCCTCAAGATAGCGGCCCTGTCCGGCATAGATGTGCGCATTGTAATACCCGGCAACCCAGACCATTTTTTTGTAAAATGGTGCTCTATGTCATATCTTGGTGACCTTTTACAGGCCGGGGTAAAATGCTATGAATATACCGAAGGTTTTATACATTCCAAGCTCATCATCATCGACGACTTTGCCACATCCATAGGCACCACCAATATGGACATACGCAGCTTTAAGCTTAATTTCGAGATAAACGCCTTTATATACGACCAACACCTTACCCGGCAGTTTAAAGAGCAGTTTAATTACGACCTGGCCGACAGCCGGGAAATTACCATAGAAGAATACGAAAACCGCAGCATGACGCAAAAAGCAAAGGAGGCATTTAGCCGTTTGCTTTCGCCGTTGTTGTAACATTAATATAATTGGACACACGCCGCTCAATGGTGTAAAATATATCGAATAACGAAAACCTGGAGGAATTATGGCTATTTATGAAAAATGGGTGCAAGGCGCCTACGACAACCAGGGCAATGTGGTTAAAAAAATGTGGGACACATATCTGCCCCTGGAGCAAAAAATTTACGAAAACATGCTGGCCGCAAAAGACCCTGTTATATCCGGCACCGTGGCCCAGCTAGCCGAAAAACACGGCATGACCGCCGAATTTATAGCAGGCTTTTTGGATGGTATTTCCGGCGCCATTGATATTGAAATTGATATGGAAACCCTGGCGGAAGACACCCAAGTAGACGCCAAGGTGGATTTTGAAGCCCTGTATAAGCAAATGGTAGAGCTTAAAGCCGACCATTTGGCCAATCTGCCCCAGTGGGACAATGTGTACACCCCGGAAGAGCGCCAGCGTATGTATAAGGAACAAAAAGCCTCCGGCACTGTGGTGCGCGAAGGGGCAAAGGTAGGCCGCAACGACCCTTGCCCCTGCGACAGCGGCAAAAAATATAAAAAGTGCTGTGGTGCGGCATGAGAACCGTCCTAAAACATAGCAGCACCCCTGATGCTATAGAACAAGCCGCCCGTATTATAAAGGACGGCGGCCTTGTGGCTTTTCCCACCGAAACTGTATACGGCTTGGGGGGCAATGCCCTATGTTCCGCCGCTTGCGCCAAAATATATGCCGCAAAGGGGCGCCCGTCGGATAATCCCCTAATTTCTCATATTTCTGATGCGGCCCAGCTGGCAGAGCTTGTCAGTCATGTGCCAGCAAAGGCGCAAAAGCTGATAGATGCCTTTTGGCCGGGACCGCTTACTATAATTTTTCCGTGCAAAAACACGCCTGGGCAAACCATCGGCATACGTATGCCTCAAAACCCCGTGGCCTTAGCACTTATCACCCATGCCGGTGTACCCATAGCCGCCCCATCTGCTAACATTTCCGGGCGGCCAAGCCCCACAACAGCCGCCCATGTTTTGACCGACCTAGATGGTAAGGTGGATATGATTTTAGATGGTGGCATGTGCCAGCACGGGCTGGAATCTACCGTAATTGACTGCACTGTGGAGCCGCCAACCATTTTGCGGCCGGGCTCCGTCACCAAAGAGATGATTGAGGCCCACATAGGGCCGGTTAATGTGACAACAGAAGCCGGGGCCGATGAAGCACCAAAAGCCCCCGGCATGAAATATAAACATTATGCACCACAGGCCGTGCTTACTGTGGTAAGGGGCCGGGCGGAGGACGTGCGTACGGCCATAACACGACTGGCCAAAGACTCAACCGCCAAAAGTGTGGGCATTATGGCCACGTCCTCATACGAAGGCTTTACCACACTGCTGATGGGCAATACCACGGAGGAAATAGCTGCCGGTTTGTTTGCCCTGTTGCGCAAATGTGACGAAATGGGGCTGGCTGAGGTTTTTGTAGAAGGTGTGGACGAGGCCGGTCTGGGCGCAGCCATTATGAACCGACTGGAGAAAGCGGCGGCATATAATATTGTGGAGGTGTGACGCAAGGTGCAAAAAGTGCTTTTTGTTTGCACGGGCAATACCTGCCGCAGCCCCATGGCAGCGGCCATTGCCAATGATGCTTTTAAAGACCGTGGCATGGCTTTTTGGGCGACATCCTGTGGGGTTTTTGCTGTGGATGGAACCACAGCATCACCCCACGCGTTAATTACAATGTCTGACCGCGGCCTTGATATCTCTGCCCACAAAGCCAAAATGGTACAGACCGAAGAAGTATCGGCAGCGTATATTATTCTTGCCATGACACGTGGCCATAAAGACCACCTGACAGCCCTTTTCCCGGAACATAAGGACAAAATACATGTTATGAATGTGGACGACCCTTTTGGCGGCTCTCGGAAGCTGTATGAAGCCTGTGCGGACCAAATGAAGCAGTATATTGAAGCGTTTAACTGGGAGGAATACATATGATTGCCTTGGGATGCGACGGCGCAGGCTATGACCTTATGCAGACCGTAAAAGCCCACCTGGATAAAAGAAATACACCCTATATGTGCTTTGGCGCGGAAAGCAACGGTCCCAGCGATTTTCCCCTGTTTGCCCAACATGTGGCGGCGGCGGTGCTGGACGGCCGATGCGACAAAGGCATAGTAATATGCGGCACGGGCATTGGTATTTCCATTGCCGCCAACCGCTTTGGTAGTATACGTTGCGCACTGTGTCACGACGTATTTTCCGCAAAAGCCACACGAGAGCATAACAATTCCAATATGCTGGCAATGGGCGGACGGGTTATCGGCCCCGGCCTTGCTTGCGAAATTGTGGACGCTTGGCTGGATACGCAGTTTTCCCACGCAGAGCGCCACCAACGCCGCATTGATATGATTGAGGTGACAAATGCTTAACGACTATATAGAACACTATTGGCTGCTGTACGTCATCATTTTCGGCGTCGGTTTCGGCATTGCCCTGTTTTTGACGCCCTGGTCCAGGGTGATAAGCATCGCCCTTGGGGCCGTGGCAAAGCCATCCCCACGTGGTATGCACAAAAAACCCATACCGCGCATGGGCGGCCTGGCTATTGTACTGGGCTTTATGGCCGCTATGGTTGTTGCCCTGTTTTTTATGGAAGAACTGCGCACCCTGCAATTTGCCGGCTTCATCGTGGGCGGCATAATCATCGTCGGTCTGGGTATGTTAGATGATATTTACGAGCTTAAAGCCGGCATAAAATTTGCCGTACAAATTGTAGCGGCCCTGGTTGTGGTTTTTACCGACACCCGTATCATCTTTGTGGGTTGGCCCCTTCAGGAAGTTTTTACTACATTTTCCATACCCATCACCATTTTGTGGATCGTGGGCATCATCAACGCACTTAACCTTATTGATGGCGTAGACGGCCTAGCAGCAGGCGTGACGTCTATTGCGGCACTGTTTCTCACCGTATTATGCATCATGACAGGCAGCCCCCTGGCTGTGGTGTTTGCGGCGGCTCTGGCCGGATCCTGCCTGGGCTTTTTGCCTCGCAACTTTAGCCCGGCGGATGTGATAATGGGAGACACCGGCTCTACTTTCCTGGGTTATGTGCTTGCAGTATCCAGTATTATCGGCGTATACAAAAGCTATGCCGCGCTGTCGGTGGTTATTGTGGTCTTTGCCTTGGCCCTGCCCATACTGGACACAGTTTTTGTGTCCATACGCCGGGTGTTAAGCGGCAAAGCCCCATGGCGGCCGGATAGGGGCCATTTGCACCACAAACTTATAGACAGAGGCTATTCTCAAAAACAAACAGTGGTAATACTGTATATTGTCAGCATAATTGCCGGTGGCATCGCCATACTTATTGCCGTACAAGACATTCGTGCCGTCATTATTGGCCTGGTGCTTATGCTGGTGCTGTTTTCCATAATTTATGCCTATAGAAAGAGGGTGGGCGACCGTGACAAATCAGGTAAATCAGACGAATCAGAATAAATTCAACCTAAACTTCCGCGTGGGTCTAAACAGTCTGCTGCCAGACAACACCATGGCCCTGCCCGGACTGATGGACTATGTGCAAGAAGTCAGTTATTTTCACACGCATTCCATAGACGGCTTGTTTGAATATTACGACCGCATGAACCTTGTATGGGTGCTTACCCACTGGCATGTGGAGGTGGCCCGCCAACCCCGTGTGGGCGAGCATATAAACATATCCACATGGCCGGTACAGTTTAAAGGATATTTTGGCGAACGGGGCTTTGCGGCCACGGATAGTGCTGGCGAAACCATATTGCGCGCCAATTCCAATTGGCTTATGCTGGACCGAAATGTCTTAAAGCCTGCACGAGCATCAGAAGAACTTATTGCAAAATACGGCCCACCGTACCCTTTTCCAATAGAGAAAAACTTCGCCCTGCCTAAGCCGGACGGCTTTGCGACACTATCCACCCACAAATACACTCCCACACGTAGGGATATCGACACCAATAACCATGTAAATAATGTAAGATATCTGGAATGGGTTTGCTGCCACATCCCCGATGATATATATCACAACTACCGGGCACAATCCCTAAAGGTGGCCTATAAAAAAGAAACCCTGCTGGGAGATGATCTGGAAATTAAGCTGATGCGGCGGGATTGCGGCCATGATGGCATAGAAATTTTGGCCATTATCGAGAAAAATGGCCAAACTGCCACGGAAGTTTATACCAAATGGCAGAGCATACAATAAATATACTATTAATCCACGGGGCGCGCACTATGCGCCCCGATATTTTTTACGACAAAACAAATTTGTTGTAATCCCCACAGTTTTTTGGTAAAATAAACACTGATTACTCAACACGAGAGGACAAATATGCAAAACATACGTAATTTTTCGATAATTGCCCATATTGACCACGGCAAGTCTACCCTGGCGGATAGGCTTATACAAAATTCCGGCCTGCTGACAGAGCGTGAAATGCAGGACCAAGTGCTGGACAATATGGATTTGGAGCGGGAGAGGGGCATAACCATTAAGGCCCAGGCGGTGCGACTGATATATAGGGCCAAAGACGGGCAGGAGTACGTCCTTAACCTTATAGACACTCCCGGCCATGTAGATTTTAATTATGAGGTAAGCCGGTCGCTGGCCGCCTGCGAAGGGGCCATACTGGTGGTGGATGCCGCCCAGGGGGTGGAAGCCCAAACTCTGGCCAATGTGTATTTGGCCATTGACGAGGGACTGGAAATCGTACCCGTAATCAATAAAATAGATCTGCCTGCCGCCGACCCACCGCGAGTTATTAAGCAAATAGAGGACATCATTGGCATTGTGGCCAGTGATGCACCCCTTATATCCGCAAAAACCGGCGTGGGCATAGAGGATGTTTTTGAAAAAATAATCAAAGACGTACCTCCCCCCAGCGGTGATGCAAACGGCACCCTACGGGCACTTATTTTTGACAGTCTTTTTGATTCGTACAAGGGCGTTATTGTTTTTGTACGGGTTTTTGACGGCGTGCTTAAAAAAGGCGAAAAAATACGCTTTGTGGGCAGTGCCAAGGACTATGAAGTGGTGGAAGTGGGTATGTTTGCCCCGGGTAATTTTATACCCACAGACCAATTGACCACCGGCGAAGTTGGGTACTTTACCGCATCAATTAAAAATGTTGCGGACACACTGCCGGGGGACACCGTTACCACGACGCATAACCCTACCGACAGACCCTTTCCGGGATATAAAAAAGCCACACCTATGGTGTTTTCGTCTATTTTTCCGGCTGACCGTTCACGATATACAGACTTGCGGGATGCCCTGGATAAATTGGTACTTAACGATGCATCACTCTTCTTCGAGCCCGTAACATCCGTGGCCTTGGGTTTTGGTTTTAACTGCGGCTTTTTGGGGCTTTTGCATCTGGAAATTATCCAAGAACGGCTGGAGCGTGAATATAATCTGGACTTGGTTTGCACAGCACCTTCGGTTGTTTACAAAATATACACCACAGATGGCCAGAACAAGGAGATCTCTAATCCCGCGGATTTTCCCGACCCTACATTGATAGTGAAAATGGAGGAGCCCATTGTAAAGGCAGAAATTATACTGCCCAGCGGCTATATCGGGGCCATAATGGAAATTTGCCAGGGGCGCCGGGGCGTTTTCGTGTCTATGGATTATATCGAGGCCGACCGGGCCCGCCTGATATACGAAATGCCCCTTAATGAGATTATCTACGACTTTTTTGACGCCCTAAAGTCCCGCAGCCAGGGTTATGCCTCTTTTGATTATGAGCTGACAGGCTACAAAGAAAGCGCATTGGTGAAGCTGGACACATATATTAACAGGGAGGTTGTGGATGCCCTGTCCTTTATCGTCCACAAAGACTCCGCCATAGAGCGCGGCCGCAAGATTGTAGAAAAACTTAAAAAAGAGGTGCCCCGCCACCAGTTTGAAATACCCATACAAGCCGGCGTGGGTAGCAAAATTGTGGCCCGCGAAACCGTATCAGCCCTGCGCAAGGACGTACTTTCCAGATGCTACGGCGGTGATGTCACCCGTAAAAAAAAGTTGCTGGAAAAGCAAAAAGAGGGCAAGAAGCGCATGCGGCAAATTGGCAGTGTAGAGCTGCCGCAATCGGCGTTCCTATCTGTACTAAAGCTGGATGAAGACTAATCGCTTCGCATGCCACGGTTCGTTTACGAACCGTGGACACCCACGCTTTGTTTACAAAGCGTGAAGAAGTACGCTGCGTTAACGCAGCGTAAAACCCACGGAGCGTTAACGCTCCGTCATCGCAGGAGTGCCCTATCACCCATGATGCCGTTATCTATTTACATCCATATTCCGTTTTGCGTGACCAAGTGCGGCTATTGTGATTTTCTGTCCTTTTGCGGAAGGCTGGAGGCCCACGAACCCTATGCGGAAGCCATTATAGCCGATATCGCCGCCTGTGCCAAGGATTTTACTGGGCATGAAGTTGTCACGGTGTTTTTCGGCGGCGGCACTCCTACGGTTTTGGCCGCTGGGCAACTGGGGCGTATTTTGGGTACCATTATGGATAATTATACTTTGGCCGATGACGCTTCCATAACCACCGAAGCTAATCCCGACACAATAGATGACGCATACTTGACTGTACTCCGCCACGCTGGCTTTAATCGTATAAGCTTTGGGGTGCAAAGCTTTAATGACGATTTGCTGGCAAAAATAGGCCGTATTCATAATGCTGAAAAAGCCGTCCGGGCTGTGCATTTGGCCGCTCGGGCAGGTTTTGACGATATAAATATAGACCTTATGTTTGCCCTGCCCCACCAGAGCATTTCTGATTTTGAGCAATCCGTTGATGTTGCCGTAAAATTGCCCGTCACCCATATTTCCTGCTACGCCCTGTCGGCGGAAGATGGCACGCCCTTGGCCACCAACAAAGACTTGTTGCGAGCCATGCCGGATGACACTGCCGACCGAGCCATGTATCATTTGGCCGCCCAAAAGCTGTCCGCCCATGGTTTTGAGCATTACGAAATATCCAATTGGGGCCGCCCTGGCCGCCATTGCAACCACAACATAGGCTACTGGACACGGCGGGAATATATAGGCTTTGGCCTTGGTGCCCATTCGCTGGTGCAAGACCGCCGCTTTTGCAGAACAACCAATCTCGAAGACTATATTAAAGGCAATTTTTTCCCAATACATCTGGAGGACATAACCCACCAGGCCGCCATGGCAGAATTTGTTATACTGGGCTTGCGCCTTGTGCGGGGCATTGATGTCAATAATTTTAGGCAATGCTTCGGCCAAAACATAGAACATGTTTTTGGGCACCAATTAGAAAAATTTGTTAAAAATGGGCTGCTTGCAATAGACAGCCCCAACATTAAACTGACAAAGCATGGGCGGGACCTGTCCAACGCAGTTTTTGCCGATTTTATATAAAACAAGCAGCGAGGTGCAAATTATGGAATATATGAAGCGATATCAGACCTGGCGTGACAATGACGCCTTTGATGAGGCCACGCGGGCAGAGCTTGCCGCAATTGCCGAAAACAGTGCGGAAATCGAAGAGAGGTTCCACCAAGACTTGGAATTTGGCACAGGCGGCCTGCGGGGCGTTCTTGGTGCGGGCACAAACCGCATGAATGTATATACTGTGCGCCGGGCCAGCCAAGGCCTTGCGGACTATATTCTGGCTAATTCGCATGATGGCAGAGAGCGCGGCGTTGTGGTGGCCCACGACAGCCGCCGTTTTTCCCGTCAATTTGCCCTGGAAGCCGCCCTTGTCATGGTACAAAACGGCATACGTGCCTATATTTTTAAAGACCTGCGCCCCACACCCCAGCTTTCCTTCACCCTTCGCCGCTTGGGCTGCATTGCCGGTGTGATGATAACCGCCAGCCACAACCCGCCGGAATACAACGGATACAAGGCATATTGGACCGATGGCGGCCAGTTTGTGCCGCCCCAAGACGCCGAAGTTATTGCCTGTGTTAATAAAATTGAGGATTTAACCGGGTTAAAGGCCGCCGACGAGGTCGAGGCCATACGCTCCGGAATGCTGACAATTTTGGACGAAAGTTTTGACGACGAATACAAACAAACCGTGCTGGCCCAAATCCTTAACCCGGGCACCATACAGGCCATGTCGGATGATTTTACCATAGTATACACCCCCCTAAACGGCGCGGGCAATATGCCTGTGCGCTGTGCGCTAACCGATGCAGGCTTTAAGCACATACATGTGGTGACCCAACAGGAGCAACCCGACCCCAATTTTACCACCCTGTCTTATCCCAATCCCGAAGATCCGGCGGCCTTTGCCTTGGCAGCGACCCTAGCGCAAGAAAAAAACGCCGATATCATAATCGCCACAGACCCCGATGCCGACCGCATGGGGGCCATGGTGCGGGATGCTAACGGCGAATATCAACTGCTAAGCGGCAATATTACCGGGGTGTTAATGGCAGAGTATGTAATGTCCCAACAGCAGCAAAAAGGCATACTGCCCGCCAATGCCGCCATTGTGTCCACCATTGTGTCCACCAAACTTACCCGGAAAATTGCAAAACATTACAACGCCGCATATTACGAGGTGTTGACGGGCTTTAAATTTATTGCCGAAAAAATACACCAGTGGGACACAAACGGCCAGCACACCTTTGTGTACGGATTCGAGGAAAGCTACGGCTATCTGGCAGGCCACGCCGCACGGGATAAAGACGCCATTATAGCCTGTGTGCTTATTTGTGAAATCGCCGCCTGGTACAAATCCCGCGGCATGAGCATTTTTGATGGCATTGATGAAATTTATCGCAAATACGGCTATTTTAAAGACAGCGTGCGCTCCGTTACCCTAAAAGGCCTTGAAGGCCTGGCAAAAATACGTGGCATTATGGCTAATTTGCGGGAGAATATCCCCGCTTCCATAGCCGGCATCGGCCTGGAGGAGTTTCGCTGCTACAAAACCTCCACCACCCACAATCTTATCACCGGCAACACGAGCCAAATAACCCTACCAACCAGCGATGTGCTGTATTACACCCTGGCGGACGGCAGTTGGTTTTGCGTACGCCCATCGGGCACCGAACCTAAGATAAAAATATATATGGGCGTAGCGGGGGATTGCGGCAAAACAGCCCAGGCCAAGCTGGATGCCCTGTCACACGCCGTGGCTGATTTGATAGGAGTATAAGTATGATACGCAATTATGACGATTTTTTACAAAACTTGCTGTCCGCCGGTTTTTCCATGGGCGGCGGCAATGATGATGGCATTTACGCCATTATACCATGGGGCTGGAACCAAGTGCCAACCCACGACACCCCCATAGCCTGGCACACCGGCAACCCGGACACCGACCCGTGGGAGTGGCGTATGCGGGTGCTGGATGAGCGCAATGACATTGCCTATGCCAAGGTATTTTTCAAAAAAAGCGGCTTCATTACAACCCAATGGTATCCATATTTTCTGGCAGCCCGCCGTGAGGGCAACACCTTTGCGGAAGCCTATGCCGATGGCACCATGAGCCATACCGCCAAACGCATTTATGATGTAGTGGCCAAAAGCGGCACTTTGCCGGTAGAAGCTATTAAGCAGCTGGCAGGCTTTGGCAGAGAGGACAAAGCCGCTTTTGACAGGGCGCTGACAGAGCTGCAAATGGGTTTGTTCATCACCATGTGCGGTAGCCGGCAAAAAATATCCCAAAAAGGTGAGGAGTACGGCTGGTCATCCACAGTATTTTGCACCACAGAAAGCTTTTTTGACCAAGAAATCTTCGCAAAAGCCGCAGAAATAGGCCCCACCGAAGCCCATGCAGCCATTAGAGAGCAGATTTTAAAACTAAACCCGCAAGCCCAAGATAAGAAGATAAGTAAATTTATATTAGGATGACACAAATACAGGGGCGGCCAACGGCCACCCCTGTATAACTATTTTGTCATCTCATTCGACACACATAGCTAAAAATCCATATGATTCATCATGTTCTGGCAAGGGTTGTTGTCGTAATTTCGCCCCAAGAATCCATAATTAAAACCAAGGTGTCACCGTTTATTTCGGCGGTCATAACCACATTATCCCAGGGGCTGTCGCCAAATATCATGCGCAGGTCGGCTCCTTCGGCCCGCCAGGTGGCATTTTCCGTTGCGCCATCCTCAATCAAAACAAGATTGCCACCGGTCAAAAACTCGAAATAGGCATCTTCGAAATATTCCACATGCCTTTCATTTAAGCCCGGATGTGTCATTTCCACGGACACCATGCGCCATTTGCCCAGCAATTGGGTGGTGTCAATGGGTTTACGACCTATATATACCGTGTTGGTATCATCGTCCCAGTCCACAGGAAGATCCAGGGCGTAGGCCACACCGCGGACGGGTAGGTATGTGCGGTCGTTGGATATAAAGGGGCGCATGTCCGGCGCAAAGTTAACAGCTCGGCCATTGACCACTATATTCACGCCATAAAGCACTTCCCGCATGGTACCGGGGTTGGCCACCACCACGGCGGCAGAAGATATTATCGTGGCCAGTACAAAACCCAGTACAAAGCCTTTCATTCTTTCTTTGGATTTTTTCATTTTTTTAACTCCTCCTTTGTCGCCCCCATTTTATCACATGCCAACCCGCAATGCAACCGCAAACACATGGCAAAAACCACGGAAAATTTCACAAAGATTTATAAATACAGTAAAAACGAGGAGGCCTTTTATGAAAATCCAAACCAAGCTTGCGGCACTAAGTCTTGCATTGACCTTTGCCACCAGCACCATCAGCTTTCCTGTGCTTGCGGACACCACACAAGTTTCAAGAAGTTTCGAAATCGCAAATCCCTATGAAAATGTGGACTGGGATACTTTCGGACAATTCAAAGCCGCCCACCATACCCACACCACTTTTTCGGACGGCAGCAACACCCGCAGAGACATGTTGTTGGACAAGTATGCAAAAGGCTTTGACATCGTTGCCATTACCGACCACGATACCACCACACCTGCCTGGAATTTGCCTCCCGGGCCCGGCAGCCGGAACGATAATTGGAACAACATAGGTACGGCGATTTTAGGCTCACTGGAGCTTTTAGCAACGGAAGCGGGGTTAGGCGCAGGCCATGCTCTTTCACCCGGCACATACAGAGGCATACGCCAACAAGCCAACGGAATGATTGGCATAAGCTATTCCAACGAAATCGCTGTACAGCGCGGCTTTTTAAATGAAGACGGCACTACCGTATACCGCGGCTATCACATCAATTCTTTTTGGGCAGATGTGCCTGGCAACATTGGTAGCGGCAGGACGATGCAAGAAGTTATCCGGGCAGTTCAAGACGCCGGCGGCATCACCCATCTTAACCACCCCGGCCGTTACACAGGCGCGCAACATAACGCAGCGTTATCCAAAGACCCCGCCCACATAAACAGACACGTATCTTTGTTCATGGAATTTCCGTCCTTAATAGGCATGGAGATCATTAACAAATGGGATGGCGAGTCCATAAACGACAGAATTTTGTGGGACCAAATATTAATGCAAACCATGCCGCAAGGCAGACCGGTTTGGGGCTTCTCTAACGATGACTCCCATTCGTTGTCTGGCAACGGCCATGCATGGAATGTAATGCTTATGCCCGAACTTACCGAAGCAGCCACCCGCATCTCCATGGAAACCGGCGCATTTTATGGTGTAAGCCGTGTTGACCGCGTACACGGAATTAACACTGTGATAAATGGTGTAAATGTCCCCGGCGCACCCGCTCAAACCACAAACACTGCAACTCAACATACAGGCGGTGCGCACAATGAGATGGCTCTGGCAATGCTTGCCCAGCCCGATGCTCCAAGCATCTCAAACATCGTGGTTGGTTACAACACCATTACCATCAGCGGCGCAGATTTTAACAGAATAGAATGGATTGCCGACGGTGTGGTTGTGTATACCGGAACCTCTATTGATGTGAGCGCAGTTGCTGGAATAAATAGCTATATCCGCGCCGAATTAATAGGCACATACGGCGTCGCGTACACTCAGCCTTTTGGGATAACGGCTCCTGCCCCTAAATTTAGTCTTAACATCTTCAACAACGGAAACTCTAACAATGCATCTTTGGCTAATTTGGGTGTTATCCGTATGTGGGCTCAACTTGACGGCACAAATGCCTTGGCACCGTATGCCAGCCTTGAAATAACCGCCGAATTAACCTGCGGAGCCGATGCAAAGGAGTTTGTCCGCATCAACCGCGCTTGGAACAACACATCTTATGTCAACCTAATTGATGTACGAAAAACCCGGGATTGGCAGCAAATAAACTTTACAGCAACCCTCTTCGGCCAAACCATAAATGTGCTTCTTGTCAATGACACATTATAGCCTATTGTGGTTGCACGCCGTCCAGCGGTATCTGCCGCCCTGCATGGTCCAGCTTGTAATTTTCACGGTATATCAGCTCCGACACCGGCACAAAACTATAACCCCGCCCGCGCAGCTCCGAAAGTATGCGCCGCAAGGCCACCGGTGTTTCTGCCAGGTCGTTGTGGAACAGCAATATAGACCCATTCTGTAAATTCTTGTGGTCAAGCACCGTTTTAACCATATGGTCTGCCCCCAACTTCTTCCAATCCAGGCTGTCCACATCCCATTGTATCACATAATATCCCTGACTTTCGGCAGCACTGATGACGGTATTGTTATACTCGCCATAGGGCGGCCGATACAAATCCATATCCAGCCCCAGCAGGTTTTTTACCTTTTGGTGGGCACCTGCCACCTCTGCAACGTTTTGGTCATAGTTAAGCTGGGCCACATGGGCATGTTTGTCGCCATGGTTGGCTATGTCGTGGCCCGCTTTGTAGAACTTCACCACATCATCAGAAAATTCCTCCACCCAATATCCACATATAAAAAAAGTGGCCCGGGCATTGTGCTCCTTTAAAATCTCCAGCAAAATATCCGTATCACTGGCACCCCAGGCTGCATCAAATGTAATGGCTACCACTTTTTCTTGTGTTTCCACAGAATATATGGGTAGCTTTCTTTCGGCACCAAACACCACATTAACACTGGGCAAGGCAAAAATAAGGGCCAGTATAGCCAAAGCCGCCAGCAGCATAAATTTTGTGGCCGGTATGGGGTTAAAGCCGGGGCCGTCTTTAAAAATGTCTTTAATCTTCATATCTCCACCTCGAAGTTACGACTTGTTCCATTATTATTCCGTAACATCGATATTTTATGACAGGTTTTACTTATGCGGTTCTGCGCTCTGTTGTTTCACCCAAAACGACACCTTCCTTCTTACGCGCTCAATTGCGCCGCATGTTATATCATCTGACATAATAAATGCCAAGAGAACATACACAAATATGCACAATTTTGTGGTGCAAATGTCACCAATATTTGTGCAATATTTCCAATTGTGCTTTTCATTAAAATATGCTAGTATTACGATAGAAATTGTTGTAAATGAAAAAAGCAGGGTGCAGACCCTGTATCCTACCAAGGAGGTGTTTAGAAAGTGAAGAAATTTAAGCCGCGCAAAGCGGTGGCAATATTGACAGCACTGACTTTTATATTATCCAGTCTTGCCATGCCTGCCGCCGTATTTGCCAACGAACCCCAGCTGAATGCTCCAGCCGGCCTGGTTTTAAACCGAGGCCATGTGGAAACCCTGGCCTTTGGCGGCCCAATAGGGCTTTCCTGGGACGAGGTTGAAGACGCGGCAACTTACACTGTGTTTGCTTTCCAAGGTGATGCAGACGAGGCTTATGCCTATGTCAGCGGTATAGATGCCCTTTATTTGGACATTAACACCGCGTTTGATGCCGACCTTACCGACGGACCATTTTGGTTCCGTGTACAGGCAGTGGCGGATGACTTTGCCGCTTCTGACCTAAGCCCGGCCATCGGCCCGTTTTGGAACACACTACATAGTGATGAGTTTGCTGACAACCCCCAAGGCAGCTTTGCCATTTTCGAAAATCCGGACGTGCCTGTCCTGGTTATCGACACTCGCAGACCTGTAGAAAGAGAAACCCAAGGCAATGTTGTGGGTGATGTGCATGTTATCTGGCCAAATGCTTTGGCCGTGGAGGAGGGCATTGCAACCCACGCAAGTTTCCAGGCTGGTGTACTGGCCGCATGGCAAAATTTCATAGCCAATGACCTTACAGATGCCCAACGCGAGCATCTTAACCCGGACTTGGCTTACAGAGATATTGCCATATTCATTTACTGAGGGTCCGCCAGCAGGACTGTTCCTGCCGCAAGGTCCGTGTCGACCTTAGGATTCGTAAATGCGTATAACATCGGCGGATTTTTCGCCAACCCCGGTATCAGAGAAGTTTACCCAACCGTTAATGTACCTCTTGACACCCCGGCCAACCTGGTTTTAAACAGAGGCCACATAGAAGACCTGGCCTTTGGCGGCCCGATAGGTCTTTCCTGGGGCGAAGTCAATGAAAGAGACAGCTTTACCGTATTTGCCTTTACAGACAACACCAGCAACACTCCGGCCGAGGCCTATGCATATGTTGATGGCATAGATGCTTTGTACCTTGATATTAACACCGCCTTTGACGCCGACGGACCACTTTGGTTCCGCGTGCAGGCTGTGGCGGATTATATTCTTAATTCTGTATTAAGCGCACCAATGGGGCCATTCTTTAACACCCTGCAAAGTGACGTATTTGCTGACGACCCCCAAGGCAGCTTTGCAATGTTTAATGACCCGACAATCCCTGTTTTGGTCATCGACACCCGCAGACCTTATGAAAGAGAAACACAAGGCAATGTTGTGGGTGATGTGCATGTTATCTGGCCAAATGCAATTGCTGTAGAAGAAGGCCTGGCAACCCATGCAAGCTTCCAAGCCGGCGTGCTGGCCGCGTGGGAATACTTCATCGAAAACCACCTGACCGACGAACAGCGGGAAGGTCTGGATCCGGATTTAAGATACAAAGACATCCGGTTGTTCATTTACTGAGGGTCCGCCAGCAGGACTGTTCCTGCTTCAAGGTCCGTGTCGACCTTAGGATTTGTAAATGTATACAATATCGGCGGTTTCCATTCTAACCCAGGTATCAGAGAAACCTTCCCAACCGTTGGCGTTCCTGCGCCACAACCCGAAGAGCCTGTAGTTCCCGTTGTAACTCCGGAGCCGGAAGTAACCCCAGAGCCGGAAGTTGCACCGGAACCTGTGACAGAAGAGACCACATATCGCATCCATACCGTTGTCCGCGGTGATTCTTTATACAGAATCGCAAGAAACCTTCTTGGTAACGGCAACAGATGGGGCGAAATATTCGAACTTAACAGAGACATCATAAGAAACCCCAATTTGATACATATAGGCTGGCAATTGCGTATACCTGCGTAAATCATACTATTAGTATCGGCATCAAAAAATCCCCCGGGCCTCGGCTGCGGGGGATTTTATATGTCGACAGACTCTTGCCACCAAAATCCCTACAACAACGGCATATCCTCCGCCACATACAACCCCGGCGCGTTCTCCGGGTCCTCCATAGACCCGGCAATCATTCCCAAATAATTATGGTTGGCCTGTATTTGCAAACCATCCTCCAAAACCTTGCGGCCATAAGAATCAAACACCGTCACAACATGGCCGTCCGCCGCAATGGCAATATCATTGCTTACTTCCCTGTACATCAACCCCTCTGCGGCTCTGCGGTGGTTAATGTCCACATCCAGCACCGTGTCATATGGCACCACATTAGCAAAGCGTACATTGGGCCGCCGTATGTCCCGTCGCAAATCCAACGGCACCACCGCCAGCCCCAAATGAGCCGCATCCCCCGTCATTGCCACGGTGTATGACATATCCTCCATAAGCGACAACAGCTCGCTGTAATCTAGCTCGGTATTTCCGCCGTCTATGCGCACCTCTACCCTATACGCCCCGGACTTGGCCTGACGAAAAGGTGAAAAAGCCCCATGGGCCAGGTCTTGCACAATTAGCTGGTCATTAACAAATATATCCGCCGTCTGCGCCCCCGCAGCCCCGTTAAAAAACCTGATATAGCAGGCCCGCTCCTTGCCATCGCCCGCCTGTGCAGCAAATATCATACAGCCACCCCTTTGTTTTCGCTTAAAGCTCACTATTATTTACTATATGATATTTGGGCATGGGGCGTTAATATGCGCAATAAATCGGGCGGCAAAATGCCGCCCCTACTTGTGCTCGGCCAGCTTGCCATAGCATACACCGCATACGTTTTTGTCATTATATATCTGCATATCGTCTATACCATGGCAAATAATGCAGTCCTGTGTACGCTTTTGGAGAATAACTACATTATCTTCTATGGAGATGTTAAGATCATCACCCTCTTTGATGCTTAGGGCTTTGCGTATCTTTATAGGCAATATAACCCGCCCCAGCTCGTATATTTTTCTTGTATGGTTCATTTCTTTTCCTCCCTCAAATTTAACAAAATGTCGGTAAGAACATTTTATACTACAAGATTTCAGTTGTCAAGAATTAAAATACAATAAATATGCAATTTTATTGAAATAATAATTCAGTATATCTGATTTATTATGTTGGTGAGGTGGTCATATGAAAGAAGTTTATGACTTTGGGCTTAGGCTAAAGAAGTTAAGGGAAGAAAGAGGGCTGACCCAACAAGTTGTCGCAGATAGACTTGGTGTTACAGTGTGGTCTATAATAAATTATGAAAAAAATGAGCAGTTGCCCCCTATTGAAAAATTAGAGACAATGGCTTTGTTATATAGAGTTTCGCTGGATTATCTAAGAAATTTAGACAAAAGGAAAGCGGTATATATTGATGACCTTCCAAAAACTAAACAGAAAATGATTTTGGACATTATTGAGACCATCAGAAATGAACACAATAATAAAACAGAGGATTGATAAACTCACAAATACCGGGCGGCCACTGGCCGCCCGGTATTTGTGTTGAGGCATTCGTTGCGTGTGGATCCCTCTGCGGTCGTCTAGTTTAATCATCCGCCATCTGCGCATCCTTTGGAAAGCGCAGCATCATGGTGGTGCCTACACCAAGCTCGCTGGACACACTTATTCTGCCGCCATGGGCCTCCATAATTTCTTTGGCAATGGACAGGCCAAGGCCGGTGCCACCAAGCTCCCGGCTGCGGGCTTTGTCTACGCGGTAAAAACGCTCGAAAACCATGCGCAGGTCTTCCTTGGGGATGCCTATACCGTTGTCGGTGATATATACCATGTAATAGCGGCCGCTTTCGTGTATTTCTACCTCTATCTTGGCACTGTCGCCGCTGTATCGGAATGAATTGGTTATGATGTTGTTAAGCACCTGGTTTATACGCTCCGGGTCCATATGGATATGGGCGGATACAAGGCCGCTTGTAAAGGTGATTTCTTTGTTATGTCTGTCGCCATAAAGCTTGTGTTGGTTAACATTATCCCGCACCAGAGCCACCAGGTCGGCGAAATCAAAATCAAAATCCGTGCGCTTGTCGTCAAAGCGGGATAGCTCCAGCAGGTCTTTGATGATAACCGCCATGCGGTCGGCTTCGTTATTGATAATGTTAAGGAAATTATCCCTAATTTCCGCATCTTCCGCCGCTCCATCCATCAGGGTTTCTGCGTAGCTTTTTATGGTGGTAAGGGGTGTGCGTATTTCGTGGGACACATTGGCCACAAAGTCTTTGCGCATTTTATCCAGCAACATGTGCTTTGTTATGTCTTGAAAAACAATTATAATGCCTTGGCTGCGGCCATCCTCGCTTTTAAATGGGTTAAAGCTGGCGTTAATATATTTTTCCCCCAGGTTTATTATGCAGTCTTCCATATTGTCTATAAATGTACCCTCATCAAACTCTATGCCTATGCGGCCAAAAAGCTGCCGCATGGACATATCACCGATGTTGTTTATACCCAACAGCTCTTCGCACACGTAGTTGGAATGCACCAGCACCCCGCCTTCGTCATAGGCCAACACCCCATCGGTCATGTTATACATTATAATTTCCATTTTATTTTTTTCGCTGGTAATGGCGGCCATATTTGCGTTAAGCTCCCGGCTCATTACATTAAAGCTCTCTGTCAGCTGGCCCACCTCGTCTTTTGCAATATTTACGGGTATGGGCTCGGTGCCGGCACCTACTTTAAATTCCTTGATATTTTTGTTTAGGCGCAACAGGTTTTGGGTAAGGGAGCCGGCAAAAACAATACTTAAAACAGAAGCACCCAAAAGAGCAAACACCGACGCCATGGCAATGGTGCCTGTTGTGTCCCTCATCCTGTCATTAAAGGCCTCGGCTGATGACCGCACATATATTACATAATCCGGCGCATACCCGCTGTCAATGGTAATGGGCATGGCAAATTCGAACCAATATATAACATTGCCCAGCCTGTCCGGATAACGCCGCCAGGAAGAAAACACCTCTTGGCCGCCCAGGGCCGATATTATGGCCTGATGATTTAAGGGATCATAAGACCCGGTAGTGCTTTGCAAGGTCATGCGGTTTTGGCCGCTGACTATAAATGCCTCCGTATCTGCCGGTGTCTGGCCGCTTATAATTGCAAAGCTTTCGCGGATAGCATCTTCTAAATCCGCCCTGGCGTCTTCGTCAAAAACAGTCCCGGCGGCAATATTTCTTTGTATAACCTCGGCGTTGATATTTTGGATCATCAGAGCCAGGTCTTCCCGCCGGGCATCTTCCTCTGCTATACGCAAAGAAAAGATGATTATAGTTCCCGCCACTATCATCACCAAAAATACCAGAGCTATAAACATTGTTGCCAGCTTCCAGCGTATGCTCATTATCTCACCTTGCTAAAATAATTGGAAAAAATTGGGCAAATATTTTTTCATAATGCCAGTCTCATAATTTCTTCGTAGCTCTCTTCGTCTTCAACCTCGACCTCGCCCGTATACTCGAAACCAAAACTGCCATAAAATTTAGGGGTAATTTTGCTTTTTGGGTCAGTGCCGGTATAAAAAGCATTAGCAACCCCGTGTTTGCCAGCTTTCGCCTCCGCAATAAGTAGCTCCATAGCTGCCCTGCCATGGCCTTTACCTTGATGTTTTTCGTCAATCATATTACGCCAAAGAAAATAGAAGGGTTGGCCATTGTTATCAATAGAGGAAATAAAATCGGCCGGCGGATTATATAATGCCAAAATAAAACCGACAGGAATGTCATTATGGCAAATGGCATACACAATGGGGTCTTGCTTGTATTCCGAACGATAAGCAAAGGCTTCTGCTAAGCTCCAATTATTAGGAGCTACAAGGTCGGGGTCTGCTTTCATCATCCAGACTGCGCCTAAATTTTTGTTTGTAATGGGCTGTAATGTTATCATGTTTTCCACACCTCGTTTAGTATCTAATTATCCATCTTAAAATAATATCCGACCCCTCGCTTGGTTAGGATATACTTAGGGTTTTCCGGGTTTTCTTCCACCTTAGACCTCAGCCGCCTTATGGTAACATCCACCGTGCGCACATCGCCAAAATACTCGTATCCCCACACTTTCTCCAGCAGGGCCTCGCGAGAGAACACCTGGGAATTTTGTGTGGCCAAAAACTTTATAAGCTCGTATTCACGATGGGTAAGCTCCAGGGGCTGGCCGGCGCGGCGCACCTCATATCGGGCGGTATCTATAGTAAGGTCGCCATAATGGGTCACACTGCCGCTTTCGTCTTTTGGTTGCTCTTGGCGGCGCAAGTTGGCCTTTACCCGGGCCAAAAGCTCTCGCACGCCAAAGGGCTTTACCACATAATCATCCGCCCCAAGCTCCAGCCCCAGCACCTTGTCCACTTCCTCGGCCCGGGCCGTCAGCATAATTATGGGCACCTGGGATTTTTCACGTATCTTGCGACAGGCCTCAAAACCGTCCATCTTGGGCATCATAATATCCAGCAAAACCAGGTCGGGCTGTTCTTTTTCAAAGGCCTCCAGGCATTTTTCGCCGTCCCGGGCCACAACCACCTCATAGCCCTCTTTGTGCAAATTAAAGGCCACAATGTCCACAATATTCTTCTCGTCATCTACAACCAATATTTTCCTAGCCATTTCAAATTTCCCCCCATGGAAAAATAGTTGATAATTCTGTAAAATAAGGTATAATACATCGTATACTCTGTATTTTACTCTATATTCCAGCCGCTGGCAAGATAATTCGCAAAGGAGACATCATGAGACTAAGACAAAAGCCCTGGGCCGACCAGGAATTTGCAGAAAACCCCCTGTTTGTGCCAAATCCAAAGGAACACAAAGGAACCTGGCGCGATATTTTTGCCAACGACAACCCCATCCACCTGGAAATAGGCTGCGGCAAGGGCCGCTTTGTTATAGAAAACGCCCTGGCCCAGCCCCACATAAATTTTTTGGCCATGGAAAAACAAGAGCGCATACTGTGCATGGCCCTGCGTAGCGGCCGCGATGCTGATCTGCCGCCAAACCTGCGATTTTTTTGCCAAGAGGCCGAAAACCTGCAAGACATCTTTGGCCCGGCAGAACTTGCCCGCATATACATAAACTTTTGCGACCCATGGCGGGCCCGCGGCAAATGGCGCAAACGCCGCCTAACCCACAGGGATTTTTTGGCCGTATATCAAACCATCATGGGCGGTGGCCAGGTGCATTTTAAAACCGACGACGAGGTTTTGTTTAATTTTTCTGTTACGGAATTTAAAGAAACCGGTTGGCGGCTGGATAATGTCACCACAGACCTGCATAACAGCGGCGCGGGCAATATTATGACAGAATACGAGGCCCGCTTTGCCGCCAAGGGCATGAAAATATACCGTTTAGAAGCCGATAAATCGTAGGGGCGGCATTTTGCCGCCCTTGATATTCCGGCGCGGCCGTGTTAAAATATAGACACTTAATTTCATGGAGGTGCAAAAGATGCGAAAAACAAGAACATTCCTAGCTTTTTTGGTGGCCGTTATGGTCATCACAGGCCTTGCCCCTTATAACATCGGGGCTTCTGCAAACAGCCCGGGCAGTGATATGCTGTGGGAATGGGTTGTGCCTCCGCGCTTCGCACACGCAAATCCATTTGAAAATGGCTTTGCGGTTGTTTCTTATGGCGAGCTTGCTATTTTGCCGGGCGGCGAAGTGGCAGATTTTCCGTTGAGGGGACTCATCGACATAAATGGAAATTTGGTTGTGCCCATGGAATATCATTGGTTTGGGGTGATGGATGGTGTTTTAAGGGCATCACGACACATGTATCATAGAGAAAGCGACCCTGATCGCTTATCCGGTTGGATGCCCGGCGGCACTCCGGTTGTTTTCAGAACATGGACTGTAGAAGCGGATGGTCGCAGGACATTATATATTCCGGACGACAATCGCTTTGATTGGATATGGGAAGAATTTATCCCAAATAGCTTTTTTCATTTCGAGACACGAACTATTAAGGACAGGGCCACGGGCGAAGTGCTGATTCCGACGGAGGCAGGCATAGACCTTCCGTTTAGCAGGGGCTTCGCAACTGCGTTCAGATACGGCAAACGAGGTCTGATTGATGCTAACAACGATGTCATTATACCCTTCGAATTTGACTACATATGGCCATTTATTGATGACCAACAATTAAGCGCAGATGTGCCGCCTGCATGGGAGGCAGTAAGCGGCAACTCTGTTACGCGAGGCATTGCAAGAGACGGCAAATGGGGACTTATAAACAACAGAGGCGAATTTGTTGTTGATTTGATTTATGATTATGTCGAAGATCGATGGGGGACCAGAGGCGTTGCAGAATTTATTAACGGAATGGCCCCTGTCAGCCAAAACGGCAAATGGGGCGTAATTGACGTAATGGGGAATATCATTGTACCCATCGAATTTGCTGGCGCGTCAACATGGTCGGGGCTTGCGGCCGTAAGGAATGACGCCGGGTTGTACGGCGCATTTGATAGCACAGGCAGGTTGGTTGTGCCTTTTGAATACGATGCGATACTTGGCTTTAACAGCGACAGAATATTCGTTAGAAAAGACGGACTAATAGGATTTCTTAATATGGAGGGCGAGGCAATTACTGAAAAAATCTTCGATGATACTTTTGGCTTTTTCGGCGATTTTGCCGCGGTTTCCAGAGGCGGCAGATGGGGCTTTATCAACAAAAGTGGCGAGGTAGTTATACCGCTGATATTTGATGCCGCCTGGGGCTTTACAGAGGGCATCGCAACAGTACAAACGGACGGCAAATGGGGCTTTGCCAGGCCGCTGTCCGACCCGACTCCAAGCGCCATGGCCCTTGTAAATACCGATATGGGCGACACCCGTTTTATCAACCTGCAAATTGACAATCCCTTTGCAAACAACAACGCCATAATAACGCAAATAGACGAAGAGGATTATAATATTGTGCCTGTTATCGAAAGAGACCGAACCCTTGTGCCACTGCGCTTTATTTCGGAGAAATTCGGCGGCGAGGTGGATTGGGACGAGGCGCGGCAAAAAGTCACCATCAAAAAAGACAGCATGGTTATTGAGTTGTTTATCGGCCAAAACCAGGCCTATGTAAATGGCGAGGACATTTATATTGATGTTGCACCCACCATCCGCAATGACAGGACATTTGTTCCCATCAGGTTTGTCAGCGAGGTTATGGGGTTTAGGGTTGATTGGCGCGAAAAGGACAGAGTTGTTGAGATACAACAGGAAGCCAGATAATGGGAAATGAAATATACCCAAAAGAGATTGCGGCCGAATTTTTAGGCTCTATGTTTTTGGTGATGGCGGCAATATCGCCCATCATCTTGTTTACATCGGTTTTTGCCGCGCCCATAGCCGTTGCGGTGTTGGCTAATGCCGTGTCCGTTGCTTTTGTCTTGTGTGTGCTGATAGAAATTTTCGGCCCCTATTCCGGCGCACATTTTAACCCCGTCGTTACCCTTGTTATGGTTTTAGAGAAGAAGATAAACGTCCAAAAGGCCGCCACATACGTGGTTTTCCAGGTCGCCGGCGGCATAGCGGGCATAATGGCCAGTCACCTAATGTTTTTTGATGCAGTAGGCGGTCTGCTTTTTGTATCCGAAACGACCCGAAACGGCCATGTGCTCTTTGGCGAAATCTTCGGCACATTTATACTTGTGTTGGCCATACTTTTGCTGGTAAAAGCAAAGTCAACCCAGCTGCCTGTTATGGTGGGTCTTTTGGTGGGCGGCCAACTGCTGGCCACGTCCTCCACAATGTTCGCAAACCCCCAGGTGACAATTGCCCGTATGTTAACAAGCACGACCCCGGGTATACGTCCCACTGATGGCTTTGTTTTCATCGTCATGCAGTTTGCGGGTGCTTTGCTGGCCTACGGAATTTATCGGCTCGTGTTTTCAAAAATGGCATAACAAAAGGCAGGCACAGCTTGAACCACATCGAAGAACATATTAATAGTGAAATTCAGATGGACAAGCTGGTAAAATAGCCACGCCATCGGTATTTTACTATCAGCGGCTGTTTGCGCGGCCGGTTAAAAGCCGGTGCGGGAATACACTAAGCTACGGTGGCTGGTCAGGGCTTGCGGCACATTGAGCAATAAAGAAAACTGCATACTTGCCGTTTAAAAGTACGGGCGACTTGTGGTCGCCCGTGGGTGGCTCTAGTAATAATCAAAAAGGAGAATGAAAAATGAGTGCATACGAAAAAGGAATGGAGATTTTGGAGACAAAGTTCGGTAACAACAAGGACAATATCATCGCCCTTGCAACCATTGCCACAGAGTCCAACGCAGACGGCAAACCCCGCCCTGTTGTGCGTGATGTGGATGCTTATTATGAAGATGGTACTTTTTATGTTGTTACATGGGGAGCATCAACAAAAATGCAACAAATAGCACAAAACAGTGAAGTTAGCATCGCGGTTGCCTTTGAGTGGTTTACATCAAGCGGCATTGGCGAAAACCTGGGATGGGTAATGAAACCAGAAAACACCCAACTGCGCACAAAACTACGCACAGCCTTTGCCAAATGGTACGACATGGCAAACAATGAAAGTGATGAAAATTGCTGCATACTTGCAATTCGCCTAACAGACGGCATTATCAACATAAACCACCACGAAACGCTTATTTACATAGATTTTGTAAGCAAAACCGCAACCGTGAGGGGCAAAGACATATGATGGGCATGATAAACGCAATGAAGCGGTTGCAACGCTACAGGTGCCGACATCGGAGACCTTTGGGTGATGGAAATCCGTGTTAAATGACGACAACACGCTGGCCCTTACTTCCAGATGCCATTACGGGTACTATAAACGCGCCACTGATGATAAAATTTGAAATAGTGGGATAAACGTAGGGGCGGCATTTTGCCGCCCTGTTTTCGTTGACGCACAGTTGTCTGACTACAGCGGATGTTTGTCTGCCGGATTAACATGCACCATGCAGTGCTTTACCTTGATAAATTGGGCTTCAATGGCATCATGCACCGTATGTGCAATATCGTGGGCTTCGTGCAGGGTTTTTGTTCCATCCACACCAATCTCCACATCCACATATATCTTATCCCCAAACAGCCGCGTTCTAAGCATATCTATGTTCTCCACACCCGCCTGGGCCAATATAAGCTCGCGCATTTGGGCCTGGGTGTCCTCGTCACAAGCTTTGTCAGTCATTTTGCTAATGGCGCTTCTAAACACATCCAAGGCTGCCTTAATGATAAACAGGCATATGGCAATGGCTGCAATGGGATCCAGGATAGGAAAACCCAACATCGCGCCTAAAATACCGAGAAAACTGCCGATAGACGTAAGGGCATCAATGCGGTGGTGCCAGGCGTCCGCCATTAGCGCGCTGGAATCAATCTTCTTGGCCACCCCACGTTTGTATCTGTACATACCTTCTTTTAAAACCAACGTAACAACCGCCGCCACAAGGGCAATTGCCCCGGGTATGGCCAACTGGCCATGTTCCGCCGCCACAATTTGCTGTATACCAGCCCAGCCAATGCCAATGCCTGTAACAAACAGCACCACAGACAGTATAACAGCCGCCACGGGCTCAAAACGCTCGTGGCCGTATTGATGGTCTTTGTCCGGCTTTTTATTGGCCATTTTTACACCAATCATCACAACCACGGTGGTCAGCATATCTGACAGCGAATGTATGGCATCTGCAAGCATAGCTGTAGAATTGCCCACTATGCCCGCAAACAGCTTAAAAATAACCAGGCCCACATCACAAATAATGGTGGTGACAGAGGCCCTTATGGCCATTTGTTCGTTTGTCCTCGTTTTTTTCATAATGCACACATCTCCCTGTTTTGTATTGCCCAAAACCCGTAAAATAGCCGTTCGGCCCGAAAGGAACACAAAAATGCAGCCAACCCGATTGCGTGGATACGCAATTAACCCAGCCACTCCGCATTTTTGTGTTCGGAACTAAAACTGAACGGCTGTGTATCAAAAAAGCACATCACGGGAACGTACATAGTCCCGCAGATGCGCTTGCATAAGCTACTTTCTGCTGCCCACTTCGATGGGCCCGGCCCCATAAGCTTGTGGCTTACGGCCTGCTCAAATCGTACAATATAAGGCTATGCGAAAAGTCTACCACGCAGAATGTGTTTTGTCAAGAGCAAATAAAAATTTAGAAGCTGTGTTCATAGATAGTCAGCACGGTGCCGTCACGCAATATAATTATCCCCCGCACATCCGTCAGGCTCTCTATTAAGGCCATGCCACGCTGTGCCCCCATAACGTACACTGCGGTGGATATACCCTCCGACCATGTGGCATCGGGGGCTATTATATTTACGGCAATTATGTCATTATCCACAGGAAAACCCGTGGCCGGGTCCAAAATGTGATGGAAACGTATATCGTCGTAATAAAAATACCGCCTGTACGCCCCGCTGGATGCCACACCGGTTTCGCCAATCTCTATGGTGTCAATAAGCTCTCCCGGCCCGGCAAACGGATCTTGTATACCAACACTCCAGGGTGTGCCGTCGGGCTTTGCCCCTATAGTGGCAATGTCTCCGCCCAAATCCACCAAAGCCGCAACCCCGTACCCGCGTAAAAACTCCGCCGCCGCATCAGCCGCAAAGCCCTTGCCCACAGCCCCCAAGTCAATTTTGGCATGAGGATGGCCAAGACGCACCATATTGCCGTTTATGTGCACCTCTGTACCCACGGTTTCCAGCGCGGCCGCAATAAGCTCCCCATCCGGCGGCACAGCCCCGGCGGCAAAATCCCACAAGGCCGTCACAGCCCCTATTGTTATATCAAAAGCGCCCGCCGACAGCCGGCGCATATGCAACGATTGCTCAAGCACCGCCACAGTGTGGTCACTAACCTCCACATATCCGCCACCCGCCTGGTTTATCCGCCAAATATCGCTGCCCTCTCGATGCATATTGAGCAGCTCGTCCAGCTCATGCACAATATCCATGGCCTGTTGGGCCAAATTCATATAATGTTCCCGCCTGGGCTGGCTGGGGGTGTCCATATAAAATATATGCACCTGGGCCAGGGTGTCCATAGCAATGGCCCGTTGGGTGGCCACATACTGCCTTTGGGGCAGCATAATATCGCACCCGCCAAGCACTACCAAGCACACCAAAAGCATACATAAACCAAAAAACCGCCGCATTTACTTCACCTCAAAACCATTATACGCCCTGGTCGGCCAGATGTAAAGCAGGGGCACCGTCCTCGGCTACCCGGTTTTGCGCACAGCCAAAGACCGCCCCTACTTTAGCAGTTCATCATACGTGGTCTGCAAAACATCACGTACGCCCCGCAATTGTGATACCTGCACATGCTGTATACCACGCTCTATCTTCACCAAGGCTTCCCGCGTCATGTCCACGCCTAAAGGCTGCAAACGCAGCGCAAGTTGTGTCCGGCCCATATCCCTGACCTTGCGTATAGCCCGTATATTGGCCCCGATGCTTACTTCGACGTCTTGTTTTATTTTTTGCTCTGCCATGCCGCTGCTCCCTGCGGACTTAAATAAGTCCATAAATAGAGACAGGTGCGCTGTTATTTTGCCGTAATTATCCATTTTTTATTCTTGCGAAGGTTGACAGCATGGTTATCATTACCCATACACAACCATGGGCGGTTGGTTCGCTCCCTGATGTCACAAAGACGAAAGGGGGTGATGCACATTATTACATTGCCACTTACATATTTCGAGTTGTTTTACCTTGTTCTTATGACGATTATCGCATATGAGGCTTATAAAAGCGGCAGAAAAGGCAAAAAGTAACCGCCCTGGCTTGGTATCCAGCGGTTACTTTTTTATTTAAGATAATTGCGAGCCAGTCGATGTTAGCGCATCGGCTGGTGTTTTATTATATGCAATTATGCCACATATAATTACAACATGCAACATAAATATCGACAATTTACGCCTCCAACTTGGCCCGCAGGGCCGCCAGCACCCGTTTTTCTATGCGGCTTACCTGTACCTGGCTAACCCCTATGGCCTGGGCTATTTGGCTTTGGGTTTTGTCTTGAAAATAGCGCATCACAATAACCTGGCGCTCTTTTGGTGCCAGATTGCGTATTATCTCGCGCAGGGCAATTTTGTCTATCATCCGCTCGTCGTCGCTGCCAATGTGGGCTGTGTCCAGCTTATCCAGCAGGTACACGGGGCTGCCGTCTCCCTGATGCACCACGGCGTAAAGGGATTCCACCTCGCTGCCGGCGTCCATGGCATATGCCAGTTCTTCCACATTGGTGTCCAGTGCCGCGGCAAGCTCGCTCATGGTTGGGGTTTTGCCTGTGGTATGCTGTAGATTTTCCTGCATATATTTGGCTTTCATGGCCATTTCTTTCAGGGGGCGGCTCACCTTTATCATACCGTCGTCGCGCAAAAAGCGCTTTATCTCGCCCATTATCATGGGTACGGCATAGGTAGAAAATTTTACTCCGTAACTTATGTCAAATTTATCTATGCACTTCATCAGGCCGATGGAGCCTATTTGGAACAGGTCTTCCGGGTCATATCCCCTGCCCACAAACTTTTTAACCACAGACCACACCAGGCCGGTGTTTTCGGCAATAATGGTGTCTCTGGCGGCGGTGTCGCCATCTTGGGAGGCCCGAATCAGCTCCAGCGTCCTATCCATCTATCAACTTCCTTAAAATTATGGTGGTGCCTCGGCCCAGCTCCGACACAACTTCCAGCCCGTCCATAAATTCTTCCATCACGGTAAAACCCATGCCGCTGCGCTCCATTTCGGGCTTAGATGTGTACAATGGCTCCCGGGCTTGGTCTATGTCCGCAATGCCCCGCCCGTGGTCGGCAATCTCTACGAACATTTCCTTGCCCACAAGGCGGCATGTCACACTTACCATATTTTCCGGACCCATTTGCTCATATCCGTGAATTATTGCGTTGGTAACAGCCTCGCTTACCGCTGTTTTTACCTCCATGGCCTCGGCTAGGGTTGGGTTAAGCTGTGTCATAAAGGCCGCCACGGCCACACGGGCAAAAGCCTCGTTCTCCGATTTTGCCAAAAAACTTAATTCCATTTTATTTTCAAACATACCAAACATCCCCCCTTTTATCGTCCCTCACTTGCCACTTCGTCCAGGCTGGCATAGCAGGGTATAATCTTTCGCAGCCCCGATATATCAAAAATGCGGTTTACCTCCGGCCCAATGTTTATGGCATACACCTTGCCGCCCACCTTTTTAAGCTCTTTGTAGCGCCCAATTATCATTCCAATACCAGAAGAATCCATAAAAGCCACATGGGCAAAATCGAAAACCATATTTTTTGCGCCACTGTTGTAAAATTCCCGCTCGGCAGTGTGGCGTATTCTGTCAGCACTGTGGTGGTCTATTTCCCCCACAATGCGCACCACCAAATTGCCGTTGCGCTCTGTACATTTGATGTCCATAATCATCCTCCTCTGTACAAATTACCAATATTATACAACTATACCAAAATATGTACAAACAATCAAGCAAAATTTTTTGCGGCTGGCATAAATAGCGCAGGCGGCCAAAGGCCGCCCCTGCAAAACACATCCTTGTTACAAGCTCGACCCATAATCTACAGGCCCTAACTTTCCCAAAACGCATTTTCTATATGGTTTATCTCTAGCATTTCCCGCCCAAATATTTCTATCACATCAAAACGGCAGTCCGCGTCCATCCGGCCATGCTCCGCCAAATAACACCCCGCTGCCGCGATTATGGCTCGTTGTTTTGCCGATGTTACAGCCGCCGCCGGACGGCCATAACCAATTTGTTTGCGATACTTTACCTCCGCAAACACAATGCAGCCACCATCCCGGGCCACAATATCAATTTCGCCACCAGCGGCTTTATAATTTCGTGCCAAAATTTCATATCCCTTTGCGGCCAGATATCCTGCGGCGGCGGTTTCGCCAAAATTGCCGATTTTTTTACGTTTGTCCATGTCGTTACCTCACAAAAGTGCGCCTGTGTATAGGCGTCAGACCATGTTGCCTTATGGCCATCATATGCTCCGCCGTGCCATATCCTTTGTGTCGGTCAAAGCCATATTGCGGGTACATTTGATGATATTCCATCATAACAGCGTCACGCTCTACCTTGGCCAAAACACTTGCGGCAGCAATGGACATAGACAGACCGTCACCATCTACCAACCCCGCATGGGGTATGTCTGTGGCAGGCACCCTATTGCCGTCAAAAAGTATAAAATCCGGCGTGTGCGTAAGCTGCTCTACCGCCAGCATCATGGCCTTGTGCCGGGCTTGCAGTATATTTATTTTGTCAATTTCGTTATTATCCACAAAAGCCACGGCGTATGCCACGGCACGGCGGCGTATGGTTTCGTACAGCTCCTCCCGCTTGGCCGCGGTTAGTTTTTTGGAATCGTCCAGCCCCTCTATCACACAACCCTTTGGCAAAATAACCGCACCGGCGGCAACAGGCCCGGCCAGGGGACCGGCTCCGGCTTCGTCCACGCCACATATCAACCCAAAATGGTCATACATAGTCTCAAAGCGTAACATAGTCTGCAATCTGTCTTGCTCTTTCACAGCTTTGTCATGCTGCTTTTGGTGGGTTTTTACCAGCTTTTGCACCCCTGCCCGCGGGTCGTTTTTAAGTCGTTCCAGCACCTCCGGCAAATCTTCAGCAGCGGCCAGCGCGCGCTTTATCTCATCAATGGTCATCCATAACACCTCAACACCTATAATATGAAAATTATTGACGCTTGTCAACCGGCGTGTTATACTAAAACCAGCCAAATAAGATATCCCGAGGGGTGCTGAAAAATATGAATCAAACCGCAAACGAAACCATACTAGTGCTGGACTTTGGCGGCAAGCAAAAAGAGCTTGTGGCCCGTGCCGTGCGCAGTCTTAATGTGTATTCCGAACTTAGGCCAGGCACACTGTCCGCCGAAGAAATACGCCGTATAAACCCCATAGGCATCATACTTACCGGAGGCACAGGCAGTGCCTGCCAACCAAATTCTCCTAAATGCGACCCTGCCATATTCACCATGGGCATACCTGTGTTGGGTATATGTTATGGTATGCAGATGATGGTGCATATGCTGGGCGGCGCAATAACCCAAAACGATACAGCTGAATATGGCCGCGTCGCGGTGGCCCCCCTGGGCAGCCAATCAGCTCTTTTCAGCGCCACAAGACCTTTCATGGCATTAATGAACCACAAAGATAGCGTAACCCATCTGCCCACGGGCTTTGTCTCCACCGCCGCCAGCTCAAGCGGTATTGCCGTGTGCGAAAACTCTGATGCCAAGCTGTATGGTGTGCAATTTCATCCCCAAGCATCCCATACCGACGGCGGTATGGACATTTTGCGCAGTTTTTTGTACGGCATATGCGGCGCCACGGGACAATACCAACTGGATAATTATATCGACACCCAAATTAGCCAAATAAGAGAAGCCGTGGGAGACAAAAAGATCCTGCTGGCACTTTCCGGCGGCGTAGATTCCTCTGTATGCGCCGCCCTTCTTACCCGTGCCGTACCCGGCCAGCTAACTTGCATCTTTGTGGACCATGGCTTTATGCGCCTGGATGAAGGCGACCACATAGAAGCTGCCTTTGCCGGTCAAGACCTTAATTTCATCCGCATTAACGCCCAAGAGCGCTTCCTGTCCAAAATATCCGGCATATCCGACCCGGAAGCCAAGCGCAAGCTCATTGGTAACGAATTCATCTACGTCTTCGAAGAAGAAGCCAAAAAACTGGGCCATATACCCTTCTTTGCCCAGGGCACCATATACGCCGACATCGTAGAATCCGGCGGCGAATACGGCGCAGTCATCAAAAGCCACCACAATGTTGGCGGCCTGCCAGAAAAACTAGGCTTTACCAAAATCATCGAACCCCTGGCTGGCCTCTTTAAAGACGAAGTGCGCATACTTGGCCGCAAGCTGGGTCTGCCGCCACACCTTACCGAGCGCCAACCCTTCCCCGGCCCCGGTCTGGCCATCCGCGTCATTGGTGCCGTAACCCATGATAAGCTGGAGATTCTGCGCCACGCCGACGCCATAGCCACCGAAGAAATAGGCCGCCTCAACCCCACACCAAGCCAGTATTTTGCCGTAATGACCGACACCCGTTCTGTAGGTATAAAGGGCGACGACCGCACCTATGACCACGTAATAGCCATTCGCGCCGTCACCACCGACGACTTCATGACCTGCGAATACACCCCCATCCCACATGACATCCTAAGGCGCATCGCCGCCCGTATAACCGACGCTCTGCCCAACGTAAGCCGGGTGGTGTATGATATTACATCCAAGCCGCCCGCCACAATAGAGTGGGAGTAATAGAGATAATGTAGATAATAGAAATAATACAGGTAGCTCGACGGAACGGATGTTACTATACAGAAAATTAATTATTGCGAGAGTATGAGGATGGATTAATTATGAATAAATGGAAATTGATAGATTCCGATATGTCTGTGTACCTTGCCGAACCCAAAGAAACTATCAAACATAGGGAACAAGCTTTTTTGCAATTTATAAATAAGTTTGCATTTTCTCATTATATTTGGAATCCATGGATTCGTCATTGGGAAAGATTTTTAAGTGGTGACAAATCATATAATTCGTCTAATAGAGGGGTTGGCAAGCATCGCCCACCCTATGCAAATCAACCGGCAGCTTATAAATCACAACATGCCGGGTGTATTATGTATACGTTTCATGAAAGTTTGGCAGATAATGAAACCAGTATGCTTCAATCATGGTGCGCAGACAAGAATATTATTTGCTTTATTTATCATCCTCAATATAGTTTTTGGGACACATCTACAAGTATGGTGCTATTAATGCACAGTAGTACTTATGAAAAACATCAAGATTTACTCATGCCCATGAAAGTGTAAATTATGATTCACTGGCAACAAAACGGCAACAAAAATCAGATAACCTATCGGCTATAGATAATATAAACAATATAAATACCACAAGCCATATCCTCTAAACAAAATTGTTTAGATTAAGGTTTGCGGTGTCGAGTACAATTTGAGTGCAAATCAGTTTTTGAAGTCTAATCGCTTGGATTTTCCTTGCGGTTATTTTTTCGTGCTTCCGTCAATTTTACTTCCGATTTTTTAACATGACTAAGGGGAAATCTATATTTCTATAGCTTGTGCCTTCAATCTCAATCTGTTCGGCCGTTTTATTAACAACATCAGCCTTTTGCAGCATCATTTCCTCATAGCCACCAAGCCATACGTATACTTGTTCATCCAACATAACATCATTCATAACATCACGTGTCCTTTTCTGTATACCCTACACAAATGCGGGTGTTATTTTTGTACAATTACAACAAACCGAATATAAATTATGTTCGGTTGTTACTACGATGATAATATCATAAGTGCAACAATAATTATACTGTCAGATTCCCAAACCCCTTGGCAACCTTCCAGCCATATTGCTTTATGCGAAAATCAGGTAAACCTAATAAAACGCCTAGTTGTTTTTGTGTTAATCTCTTCAAATTGCGAGCTATTTTTATTTTTTCGCCTATCGTCATAGAAAAACCTCAAAATTGATAAGAGAAATGAATCAAGAGCTTCGGCGGCAGGGCTACTTGGTGATATCTGGCAAAGTGCCGTCTCGCTTTTTTGAAGAAAAGTGGCACGGTGTGAAGGAGTCTATAAGTAAGAGCCGCAGAGAAGGTAAGTTAAATGAGAGTGGAGCAAGATAAGGCAAGGGGTTATGGCTCCTTAGTTTTTTATCCATTTGGGTGTAGTTTTGAACATTCAATATAATTATAATTATAGTCAACAGGCTTGAAAAAACGCACATAAAACGCAATTAATATTTTGTCAATCTAGGGGTACCCGACGACGTGTAATCAAAACCTTTACGCTAAGAGGGTGCGACAAAGAACGACAGAATATTAACAAGTTTTATGTCGAAGTTTTCAAGCGCGTTGACTATAGCTTAGAACCAGCAACTTTGTCTGATAAGCAAATTAACATTTTGCTTTATAATCAAAAGAAAATTCACATAATTCTATGTTGATAAAAAGGAGGAGTGCTGTAATGAAGCGTTTTATATCAATCATCTTGGCACTGTGCCTTGCTGTAGGTGCCAGCTTGCCGGTATTTGCATTTTTAGATGATTTTTCGCAGTATGTCTGTGAAGATGAAAGCTGTTGTGAGCCCGTTATTTACGACTTGGAAGAAGATGCGGCCGATCCCGAGCCAAACGATATCGACACCGAGTCCAAAGAAGTGAATCCTGAGCATGTGGAGTTGGAAGATGACGCTCATGAAGATGAAGGTCATGAAGATGATGACCATGAAGATGAAGGTCATGAAGATGATGAGTCCATTATTTGCGATCCAGAAGAAGATATAGCTGAGCTTACCCCTTTCATCTTTATAGCTGCAGATGTCGAGCGCAACATAACCATTATTACGTCACCGGGCATCTATTTTGAAATAGTAGATGAAAATGCCGAAGAGGAAATAGTTGTTATTCTTACGCACCATGACATGGAAATAGAGATAGCTGTTGATGATATTACCGTTATTTTGCCCGATGGATGGGCATATGTAATAGGTTTTGACAATTTTGTTACGATTGTAACGCTATATGTCGAAGAAGAAGACACCACGGTATGGCATTCTATTGGTGGTCACATTGTAATATATGAGGCAGCATGCAACGATGACGAATATGACGAATATGATCCCCCGCAGCCCCTGGCAAATGTTCCGGTTTCTTTGTTACACGGGGAACAATTGGTTGATACGACTTTTACGGACGAATCTGGCCAATATTACTTCCTGGCGATGTCGTTTGATACGGAAACATTAGATGAGTGGTCTGTTGTAGTCGAAGTCGAAGGGTTTGAAACAGAATCTGCTTGGTTGTCCGACCATGCTCCCGACTACTCCATTGCTCCGGCTAACATGCGCAGCATGGATGTTTCGCACATTTATATAGACTTTCAACTTGAAGTAGATATGGCTATGTTTGCGGCATTTTCTTCATCGTTTACTCCTATCGAGATCCCGGACACCGCTGATTTCTTCGAAGTTACCAACGAGACCCAGCTAAGAGCAGCACTGGCCAGTACCGGCGGTGTTGTAGCCGTCCGAATAATGAATGATATTGAAATTTCTACGGCTGCTGCAATGCCAATTACAAATGGCGGAACCAGCAGAATCGTACACATTTACAGCAATACCGATGGGGCCTTTTCCATCATCAGAACCGGCGGGACAGGACGGCATATTAATATAAGCGGAAACCGCCAGCTGCATTTGTGGAATGTTACATTAACAAGGCCCGGCCCGGCAAATCCTGCCGGTAACGGCGGCGGCATAAACGTTGAAGGCACAGCACATTTGCATATGCATGCGGGCAGCACCATAAGCAATAACCGTAATACTGCGACTTTTGCCGCAACCCAAGGCGGTGGCGGTATCCGGTTGGCCGGGACCGCAAATGCAACAATAAATGATGGTGCGATGATTTGCGATAACATAGCCGCCATAAACGGCGGCGGCATATTTGCGGCAGGCGGTTCAGGCACACTGACAATGAACGGCGGTACGATTGAGAATAACCGCCAAAATTCCACTGCCGATGGCACTGGTGGTGGTGGTGTGTTTGTTTATAGCGGGGCTTCGTTCACTATGAGAGGTGGCTATATCCAAAATAATTTTTCGTCAAATACAGCCGGTGGTGTTCAAATTGCGGGCTCAGGTGGTACAGCCAGAGCCATCTTCAATATGTCGGGTGGTCAGATTCTCTACAACGAAGCAGCCGGTGCCGGCGGCGGAGTCCATATAAACACGAACACCGAGTTTCATATGAGCGGGGATGCGGTCATACATGGTAATGAAGCTGCAGGTTCCGGCGGTGGCGTGCGGGTTTTCAGAGGTACCGGCATGGGCCCGATTAACAGCACAACAAATGAGGTAACGATAAGTGATAATGCAAGAATTTCCGGTAACAGAGCCGGCACTACCGGCGGCGGCTTGAGCGTCGGCGGTGGCGGAACGCAAAACCACCATATAACCATTAATAGCGGCACTATTACCGGCAACATCGCCGTAAATGACGGCGGCGGCATTTTTATACAAAACCCACTTGCAACAGGCTATTGGCTTAGGATATTTGACGGCAGCATAACAAATAATACGGCAAACAACGGTGGTGGTCTTTTTATCCCACATGCCAGCTTGGGCAGCGTCACTATAGCCCAACCTGTAGTTTTTGTCGACAATGTGGCACGCAATGGTGTGATGATCGACAACAGTTTGCATCATACACATTACCCCAGAATAGGCCCTGACACAGTGAGTGTAGCATGGATTGAAGAAATATCTCCAGGCTCGGGGATCTTTAGAGAGGCAACCCCCCATGCTTTTACAAATTACGATATCAATGTAGTAGGCCCACGGTTTTGGAGGGTAACATATGAGGTCGGGGAAGGGGATGGTGAAGTGTCCGCTTATGCCGGCAGTAATCAGCTTGCGGTAGCAAATGGTATTTTTGTGCCCCATGGTGAGGAAATCACTTTTACTGCAAGGCCGGAACGAACTTTTTCATGGTGGAATATTGGTACAAGGCCTAGTGAAAGAACTGTGGACGGCAGCGACTTCGAATTCAACTTTACAAATGGCGGAACAGTTACGCCATTGTTGCGCACGATATCTATGAATACCCATATGATAGGCCACTTTGAAGAGGAATCGAACAGCAAATTAACGATCTCTAAAAGAGTGAGAGGTATGATGGGTAACATGGTCATGGCCTTCGAGTTTAATGTTTACTTTAGGGATTCCAATGGCAATCCGTTACCGGAACACTCCCAATTTTACTTTTCCGGCAGTATCATACCGGACTCTGGCGCAACTGCTCCACTGGACGGCGTTTTGACTTTAGATAGCGAAGGACGAGCCCGCTTTATGCTGAGCCATGGCCAGGCGATAATCATCGATGACGTCCCGCTAAGTACATATGTTCAGGTAATCGAAACACCGGACACAAACCATGTGCCGTCATTTGTGGACAGTGAAAATGAAGATGTGTCTGTCTTGGGATATGACACAACATCCTTGCCAATGTCAGTAGATCGTGCCTTCCACTTCACCAACGAAAGATTTATTCCTCCGCCAACAGGCATAAATATCGGCGATACCGGAGTGATGCTTCTAATGCTTGGGTTGGCGATGTCGGCCGCCGTGCTTGCGACAGGTATTATATCTCGCCGGAGAAAAGTGTTCAGAAGGAGGCGTGTGTCATGACACAGCCCCCCTTCTGTTTGGCGGCAACTTGGACTGCTGGCTATCAAAATCGCGGCAATATCATTAATGTTTGCGCTGGTTTTCACACTTATTTGAGTGACAACGTAGCTGTCCACACCCAAGCCTGGTACACAAAGCATTTGACTTTTCGCGAAGCGAAAATGTACTGAATCACTTATAAGTCCATATAGAAAGAGCTAGCTGGTTTTTAATGCCGGTTAGCTCTTTTTTCTTTGCCATATTTTCATGGTGAAAAACTATTTTTCCTCTATGATGCTTTCTTATAGTCAATTAAGTTGAAAGCAATAACAAGCTGCGTCCATCAAGCTGTCAAACATCGGCAAGATTGAGCGTAGTTTTTCTTTTAACCAAGCCCAAAACTTTTCGATTTTGTTTAGGTCTTGT
>WQVZ01000002.1 GCA_009785595.1 Defluviitaleaceae bacterium
AATGGAGCGTGTTAATGAGCGGATTTTGCGGCTTTACAGGCAACAAATATAATGATGAGGCAAATACCATACTGGGGCGTATGAATGATAAAATAGCCCACCGTGGGCCGGATGGAGAAGGGTATTTTGTTACAGATGAAATATCACTGGCTTACAGGTGGCTGGCTTTGTCCGGCGAAGGTCAAAACCAACCTGCATCCACGCCGGATGGTGCGTATACCGTTGTACTTAACGGCACCATATATAATTTTGAACAATTGCGCGGTGATGCCGGTTGCGAGGCGGAACTTCTGCTTAACTTATACCGTCAACATGGCGCAGATATGTTGCCCATGTTGCGTGGCCCCTTTGCTTTTGTGATATACGACCGGGATAAGGGCGAGATTTTTGCCGCACGGGATTGTTTTGGTATAAAGCCTTTTTATTACGGCATATTTGACGGCCAGTTGCTGTTTGCATCCGAGATAAAGGCCATGATGGAGCATCCCGTATTTGTTAAAGAACTTAATCGGGAAGCCCTGTCGGCATATTTGTCTTTTCAGTATTCTGTACTGCCGGAGACATTTTTTAAGGGGGTATACAGGCTGCCCCCGGCTTATTTTATGCGGTATTGTGATGGAGAAATCACATTACAACGCTGGTGGCAGGCGGACTTTGCGCCGGAGAAAATGCCACTGGCGGAAGTTGTTAACAAAATAGACGATGTGGTGGGCGAGACCATAGCGACCCATCATATGGGCGATGTAGAAATAGGCACATTTCTGTCCAGCGGGGTGGATAGCAGCCTTATGGCCGCCCGCTTTAATGGCAAAAAAAGCTTTACCGTGGGCTTTAATTATGAAGATTGCAACGAAATTGAGTATGCCCGCAATTTGTCGGCGGATGTGGGGCTTGACCACCACGCCAAGGCTATCACCGACGAAGAATATTGGGCCGAACTGCCTAAAATTCAATATCATATGGACGAACCCCTGGCAGACCCGGCGGCGGCGGCGTTGTATTTTGTCAGCCGTGAAGCCGCCCGCCATGTAAAGGTGGCCTTTAGCGGCGAAGGGGTGGACGAGCTGTTTGGTGGATATAATATTTATCGTGAGCCGCTGTCATTGCGGCCCATAACTATATTGCCCCGCTTTGTGCGCCGTAGGCTGGCGGCTTTGGCGGCCAAAATGCCTAATTTTAAGGGGCGCAACTTTTTTATACGTGCCGGCATGGATGTGGAAGAGCGGTTTATTGGCAATGCCAAGGTGTTTAGCGAAGCCCAACGGGCAAAAATACTGGTGGATGGTGATGTGGGGCCGAAAAATATGGACATAACCAAACCATATTATGCCCAGGTTAGCCATTGTGATGATGTTACCAAAATGCAATTTTTGGATATGCATTTGTGGGCAACGGGAGATATACTGCTTAAAGCTGACAGGATGACTATGGCCCATTCCTTGGAGGTGCGGTCGCCATACCTGGACATAGAGGTTTTTGCCCTGGCGCGCACATTACCTGTAAAATACCGCATTGCAAAAAAGACCACAAAGTATGCATTTAGGCTGGCTGCGGCTAGGTATTTAAAGCCACAATGGGCCACAAAGCGCAAGCTGGGTTTTCCTGTGCCTGTGCGGGCGTGGCTGCGGCAGGATGAATATTATGACATTGTAAAAGCGGCCTTTAACGGCCCAACGGCGGCACGGTTTTTTAGGATAGATGAGCTAATGGCCCTGCTGGACGCCCATAAAGAGGGCAAAGCGGATAATGGCCGCAAAGTGTGGGTGGTGTATATGTTTTTGGTGTGGTATGGGCAATATTTTGGGGAATAATGCGATTCGGGCGGCAGGATGCCGCCCCTACACATGCTTTTAGGGGTGGATTCTATATCCGCCCGCGTGTAAACCAAGGGGGTGATTTACTTGGCGGATGTTTTTGAAAATTTTATAACGCAACACGAAAAATTAATATATAATATTGCATGGCGTATAATGGGCAATACCGAGGACGCCAAGGATATCTCCCAGGAGGTTATCATCAAGATATACCGCAACTTTGACACCGGTCTGCGGGCAGAACACGCCAAGGCGTGGGTGGCGCGTATTACCCACAACGCCTGTATGGACGAATTGCGGCGGCGTAAAGGCAAGATCACAGAAAGCCTGGATGTGCCCCTGGATGACGATGGCCCCCAGCGGCAGTTTAGCGACCCATCAGACGGCCCGGAAGCATTGCTTTTGCGCAAAGAGTTGTCGGGGATGATAGGGGATGGCCTGGCCAAACTTTCTGAAGAACACCGTGCCCTTGTTGTGCTGCGGGATGTGCAGGGCATGACATATGAAGAAATTGCGGAGATAGCGGAAATACCCATCGGCACGGTAAAGTCCCGCATATCTCGTGGGCGCGGCCAACTTAAAAAGATTCTGATAGGAATGATGGAACAAAAATAAGCCATGGGGCGTTTTCTACATACAAGGTGGTGAGAAAGATGATGCAGGACAGGGCGCAAATGTTGTCGCTATATATTGACGGAGCTTTAAATGACCAAGAAATGCAGGTTTTTGAGGCTTGGCTTGCTGACGACCCAAACCTGCGACAAGAATTGGAAAATATGCAAATGATGCTGGCAGAATTAGCGGAGCTACCACAGATAGATATGCCATCGGACGTGCGACGGAACGCTATGGCAAAAATACAACAAGAACGGCAGGAAAAGCGGCGCAAAATGCCGAAAATATGGCATTTTGGTGGCTTGGCCGCCGCCGCGGCTGTTGTTGCCATACTTGTTTTTGGTACGGATTTTTGGCCTGATTACGCCAGTATTACATCTGTTGTCGATGAAGCTGAGGAAAGAGCAAATTTTCGTATGCCCCATGTTCCCGGAGCGACCGGTGTTGTTCCAAATGCTGCGTTTACTGCGGAACTGTCTGAATCTGCAATGGATTTTGAAGTTGTCGATTCGGATTTGTCTCTTCAAGCCAGAAGTTACGGCTGGAACATGCATGACATGGATATGGAAATGGCAATGAGTGCAACACCCGTTGCCGTTGGCCAGACTTTGGAAGAAATATTTGATGATATGGCACGGCGGCAGGTCTACACGGGTGCGCTCAACAACTTTACCTCCACAACGGCCTATCCCCGGCACTTGCCCACGGATAATATAATTTTTCACACGCCGGAGCGTTTTGCAATAAGCTTTGATATCAGAATTGCTGTGGAGGATGTAAATACGTCCCAAGTGATGGTGGAAGAATTGCCCGGACAAATACGTGATGCCTATGTGATATTTGAAGATAGCGATAGCGGCAGAATATTTGAAAATTCCATGGCCTTTGATTTTGAGGAGCTGGAGCAAACCTTTATTTCCTTGTATGGGTTGGGCATTGTGGAAGAATATCGCCTTAATGTGACGGACACGTGGGCCAGCGGTAATGACTGGGAAACAGATGGGGTGGTTAATGTAACCCTGGTGGAAAGCCGCCCTTAGCGCGGTTAGCGAAGCATGTAAAAATTTTGTAAATTGTATTGTATATTTTGGCATTAGGTGGTATAATAGGCTGGACTGGATTCTTTTACGCCCGCTTTTGCTTGCGTCGGCCTGTTTTGGGTTGCGCGGTTTTGTGGCGTAAAGGGCCATACAAATGAATTTAACAGAATGGATGTGTAGTAATGGCGAAAAAACCGAGGGCAAACAACCAAAACAACACCATGCGCAGTGTGATAATAATTTTTTCTGCGTTTGTGCTAATTGCCAGCGCCCTGCTTATTTGGAACAACCGCAGCCTTAGCTTTGCGGGAACCATAGACGGTGAGCGCGTGCCCATGCCCTATTTTAATTTCATGTGGAACAACTGGATGGAACGTATGATGTGGGAATTTCAAATGCCCAATGACGAAGAAAGCCGCGACCTGGCCAACATGATGGCATGGGATGACCTGGTGGATCAAACACTGGTGGTTAACCAAGCGGCAGAGCGGGGCATTAGCCTGACGGACGAAGACAGAGCCCGAGCCGCCGAAATTGCAGAAAATATGAGGGCTGCGCAAACCTTTGACGATGGCTTTGGCAATACATTTGACGGCATACGAGAAATGGGCTTTACCAATGCCTCCTTCAGACGGTTTACAGAGCGCATGGTGCTGCATGATTTGGTCTACACCGATGTGACGGCGGTTATACAACCAAGCGAAGAAGAACTGGCCCAGGCCCTTGCGGATTATATGACGGAGCATTTCCTTGATTTCCGCAGCGTGTTTATACATTTAATTGAGGTTCAAACCCAAGAGCAAGCCCAGGGATTTTTTGCCCAAGTTGCAACAGGGGCGGACTTTGCAGAGATTATGCGGGAGTACTCTTTGGCATACAACCCGGAATTGCTATCTGTTGATGAGGATGGAGAACTTATTGAGGCCGTACACATACATGCCACCAACCTGGCGCATTCCCCAGAGCATTTGGAGATGGCCCATGCAATGGAAGTTGGCTCCATTTCTGATATCATCGAGCTTATAAACGGCCACTTTGCTTTCTTTGAGGTTGTTAACATCGAAGATACACTGCCCGAGGACATTGAAGACGATTTTAACGAATTCCATATAGAAAACCTACGCAACGAATATTTCCGCAACAGCATCGTAATTTGGCGCGAACACGCGGAAATATCCCAAAACAGACGCCTTTTTAACTAAACATTAATAACTTACAAGAGCGGGAGCCTAACGGGCCCGCTCTTTTTTGGCGCGAATTGTATGTTGCCAACGGATGTGCCGGACGGCCATGCTCATAAAATACGTGGATGGACTGTTCTGCAAAATTTTTTGCTTGACTTATGCTTAGTGCCGTGGTAGAATGTTTTTTGTTGCTGATATAGCTCAGTAGGTAGAGCGCTTCCTTGGTAAGGAAGAGGTTCCCGGGTTCGAATCCCGGTATCAGCTTTGTTCTACCCCAAAGTCATTTGGGGTTATTTTGGTATAAAGAGGTGCGATACTATGGCAAAAGACGGCGTAGATATGGATTATATTGAAAAGGCCAGGCATTCTTTGGCCCATGTGTTGGCTCGGGCGGTGTGCGAGCTTTTCGAGGACGTAAAGCTGGGTATTGGCCCGGCCATTGACAATGGGTTTTATTATGATTTTGACCTGCCACATGTCATTAAAGAAGAAGATTTTCCTAAAATAGAGCAGCGGATGATGGAGATTATTGCTGCCGATGAAGCTTTTGCGGGACGTACTTTGGATAAGCCCGAGGAAATTTTTGCTACCGACCCATATAAAATGGAACTTATTGGAGAGTTTCGCCAGCGGGGCGACGAAATTACCGCATACGACCTGGGTGGTTTTTGTGACCTTTGTGCCGGCCCCCATGTGGAAAGCACGCGTATGCTGCGCAGCTGGGGTTTTACCATTGCATCCGTGGCGGGAGCATATTGGCGGGGCAGTTCTGACCGGCCAATGTTGCAGCGCATATATGTGTATGCTTTTCCGTCGCGGCAGGAACTGAAGAAATACCAGCAATTTTTAGAGGAAGCCAAGAAGCGCGACCATAGAAAACTTGGGCGCGAACTGGATTTGTTTGATGTGTTTGAGGAAGGCCCCGGTTTCCCATTTTATTTCCCCAAAGGCATGGTGCTTAGAAATGTGCTGGAGGATTTTTGGCGCAAGCGACATACGGAAAGCGGGTATCAGGAAATTAGAACCCCAATTATCTTAAACCGCGATTTGTGGCATCGTTCCGGCCATTGGGATCACTACAAAGACAATATGTACACCACGCAGATAGATGAGGCTGATTTTGCTGTCAAACCCATGAATTGCCCCGGGGCTATGCTTGTTTTTAAGCGCAAGTTGCATTCATATAGGGATTTACCCCAAAGGTTGGGAGAGCTTGGGCTGGTGCACAGGCATGAATTATCCGGCGCTCTTCACGGTCTTATGCGTGTGCGCAATTTTACCCAAGACGACGCACATATCTTTATGACGCCTGAGCAGGTTAAAGACGAAATAGAGGCCGTTATCAATTTGGTTGGCAGTTTTTATACCACATTTGGGCTGGAATATAAGCTGGAGTTGTCTACGAGACCGGAAGATTCCATGGGAACTGATGAGCAATGGAATACGGCCATAGCTGCCCTAAAAGAAGTGCTGGACAAAAGCGGCAAAGAATATGTTATAAACGAGGGTGACGGGGCTTTTTATGGGCCTAAAATTGATTTTCATATTACCGACTGCATTGGCAGAACATGGCAGTGCGCCACTATACAGCTTGACTTTCAAATGCCGGAGCGTTTTAATCTTTCCTACATTGGCGCCGACAACGAAAAACATCGCCCTGTTATGATCCATCACGTGGTGTTTGGCTCTTTGGAGCGGTTTATGGCTGTAATAACCGAGCATTTTGCCGGCAAATTCCCCTTCTGGCTGGCCCCTGTGCAGATAGGTGTGGTGCCTGTGCATACTGACCACGAAGGATATGCCCAACAAATTACCGCCCAGTTGCGCGAAGCAGGATATAGGGTAAACATAGACACATCCGACGGCACCATGGGCAATAAAATAAAATCCTTCCGCCACGAGATGCTGCCGTATATTGTTATTTTGGGCGAAAAAGAAATGGAGAGCGGCACAATATCCCTGCGTACTCGCAGCGGTGTGCAAATAAACGGCATTGGGCTGGACGGCTTTATGGCTATGTGCAGCAAAATGGAAAGGGAGTACGCACAGGAGCTAATTGAGGAAATTTAGACTTACTAAACCTAAAAAATAGAACAAAAAAAACACGGCCAGCCCTATTGGGTTGGCCGTGTTTAGGCTTGTTATCCGATTATTTCATGGGTTATAAATTCATTGGTAAAGGCATTGAAAAGATAATTAAAAGGCACACCCAGGCCCAAATCCAAGGTAAAGACATATGCGGGCACGCCTGTGCTGTTTTCACCATCGCCTATAAGGAAGTAAGCCAGGCGCATGTCTGTTAGTCTGATATGGCCTTCCACACCTGTGCGGTGAAGGTGGTTAAGCAATGCCAGCAGTGCTTCGTCTCCGGAGAAAATGCTGTGGGTTTCGCCTGTAAAGCCGTGATGGTAAGTGCGGGAATAAAAGACACTTGTTATGCCGTCGTATGTAACCCGCACCCTTATGTGGTCGTTGTACAGCATATAGCCACGATATACGGTAAAGAGGCTGATTATCCAGTTGTTAAGGGGGTCTACTTCGATGGAAAACCGCTCCATATCCGGCGGCATACCCAGCATCTGCTCTATAAACTCTCTGGCCAGTTGCTCTGCCGTGGCCCCGCCGGGTGATGCGGCAAAGGCTTCGTTGGTAAAACCACCGGGCATGTAGAATGTAATTGCGTTGTTTAGGTCAGAATGTATCATATATTTGTTAGGTATGCTGTATATCATGTCATGGCCATCTATTTCCACATCGGGCTCTTGGTCGCGGCCAAAAAATCTAATAGCCAGCTCTTCACGGTCGTGGGTATAATGGCCCATGGCCAGTTGGCGCATGGGTCTAAAGTCTCGCACCATATAGCGGGCATCAAAATGTATGTCGTTTTGGGCCAGCAGGCTGATGATGGCTGTTTCCTGGGCACCGGAGAGGGTGTATCTGCTTTCTTGCACATAAATAAGAACTGCCATAACCAGGGTTATTACACCCAACATTACAATTAATATATTTTTTACCCGTTCTGTGTTCATTGGATGTCCTCCACGAAAACAAGCATAAGTCGCCTGTATAGGGTGACGGTGTTGTTTGTTACCTGTATCTCTATGGCGTGGGTCAGGGGATAAAATTCCCGACCTAAATCTACAGGCATATTGTTTGCTACATAGTCAAAATAAAAAGTCCATCGTCCGCTGGGGACGTCATAATAATATCCAACGAAGGTTATGTCGTTCATGTTTGTGCCTAGGGCTTCCAGTGCGTCTTCGTTACGGTTTTTCATATCCAAGGCCGCCAAAAAAGATGTGGTAAAATTGGCAACACCTGTGCCTCGCCCCGGTTGGGTTCTATAATCCAATATATTATTGTGATAAAAACGCACCACGCGTGGGCCATGCCTGTAAGTGAAAACATCATTAACAGGCGAGGCTATTATGGCATTGGGGTCGGGGAAGAAAAAGCGGACAAAGGGCTCCACAGTGGCCAGACGCAATTCGCCTATGGGGCTGGTGTGTGTGTGGGCTGTGGTTTCGGTCCAAACGGGCAAAAGCTCGGCACCTTCCATCCTGTGCGTTGGTATAAAGCCGTATATGTCAATTTCCTCAAAAAAACCGGCTAGGCTTGCCCGCACATCGCTGTCTTGGGTGGCAAAGGCGTGAAAACTGCCGTCGGCATGGCTGATAAAGTAAAAAAGGGCACCATCTATTGCCGGGGCAATTACCAGGGCTTCAAAGCTACCAAAAACCCCGGACAAAAAGCCCTGGCGTTGGCCAAAATGTTCCCTAAAAAAACTTGTGGGCATGGAGAAATTATATTGTACAAAAATACTGGGGCGGCCAAAAATCTCGGCCCATGCATCATCGTCAAGCACGCCGCTGTACCTGTGGCTGCCATCACTTATCAATGCGGTAATTGCTTCTTCGGCCAGATGCCAGGAGGTTTCTTCGCTGATATTCCCCAGTGTTATATGGTGCATAATACCATCCGGGCTTATGCCAATGCTGGCAGATGTTATCATGTGTCGCGCGCGTGGCTGACCCACTGGGCTGACCGCCGCGGCCACGGGCGCAGGGAAGAGGCCCTGTATGTCGGTGCCGCCAAACCACAGCCGCACCGTAAGAAAGGCGCAGGCAACCGCCAAAAGGCATATGGCAATGTTTTTTATTACGGATTTTTTCATATGTATCACCACCCCCATTATACAGGGGTGCGGCGGTTATTTCCATTACATTATGTTTACAATTATGGCCTGGTGTGTATTGCACTACCGTAATACCAACATACCCCGCTCTAAATCAACAAAAAAATCCGCGCCGGACACGCTGTTAACGTCCGCTATAGAAAAAAACACATCACCATCTATACTAACCTCTTTACCATGCAGCATGTCCATGTAGGGAAAACGGGCGTCATATATCAAGGCTTTTTCTGGGATATAAAAATACGCCCCGCGTATCATGGCTCTAAAAGGCGAACGGATGGTCTTTGCGGCCATACGGTTGCCCTGGTGCAGGCTTACAAAATCAATAAAATGTTGGTTGGTCACGGCGGCTGCATACGCCGTGCGGATAATTTCTATGCTGTTGATGCCGTATTTGTTGCCGCTGCCGCCTGGGTCGCTGTAATTGCGGTATATCACGGCCTTTATGCGGGGATATTCTGTCAGTTGCCCGTAAATATCCGTAATTTTATCGGCGGCGGCTCGGGTGAAATATGTGTTGCTTAGGGTGGTATGGTGAGAAACCGCCGTACCCAGCATCAATGGTGCCTCTTGTTGAAAAGCATAGTGAAAAAAGTTAATATAGGTAAAAGGATCGCCAAAAGTGCCGTCTGTGCTTATATTGTTGTATACCGTCATTTTTATCCAGTCCACGGCTTCTGCGCCGGGATAAAAACGAGTGGACGCGCCCATATTTTCGGCATCAAAACCCCACACCAGTGCCGTATTTGGGGCGTGTTGGGCAAATATATCCCGTGCTGCCCTAAAAAACGGAATATATTCCGCCGGACTAAAGCCATGATTGCCCGCAATTGGATACAATTGAACAAAAACAGGCACATTAAAGCGGCCGGCGCTTGCGGCAAAATCCGCCAGCAGTTCCAGGTCATAAATATACCCGTCTTCCGGCGGCAAAAGTGTGATAAAAGGTGATTTTTGGGCGGCAATGGCCTCCAGCACCCACAGCAAGGGATAATCATCCCCCAGGGTGGTTGTATAGGCAAATATGGCGTGGTTTACGCCGACTTCGCGCTCAAATTCCCTAATGCCGCTGATGGTGCGGTCTCTGGCCACATATACTCCAAGCAGTGCCCCGCTGGCGGGCTCGTGTCGGGCCAGCCGGTGGTTTTCAATTTCGATTTTAAGGCGCAGGGGGGTTGCTTCATTACTCTGCGCATGAGCGTTCCGGTGGGCTGTGTCGTTTTGAAACACCAAGGGTACATATATGGCCGGACTTTGTGTGCCGCTACATGATGATAACACCAACAACACAAAAAGGGCCGAGAAAATGACTGTAAGCCGAAGCATACATCCTCCTTCTCCCCCCTATTATGGGCGGCAGAATGCCGCCCCTACATGGACTCCAAATACGTATTTATCGCGTCAAGGTAGAGAAGAAAGCCCCCTCGGCACTCTACCAGATATTTTTTATCAAAATCTTCATAAGGTATAGACTTACGCCCGCCACCCTGCGCTGTGTCCCAAAACTCTTTTAACCGTATAAAGGGCATGAAAAAATATTGGTCATACAACAAAAAATGCACCAACACAAAGGCCACGCCTTTTTGCCGGGTAAAATCCTCCATAAATTCTATCTGATGGCGGTGCATATTGCCCACGGGCAGGTTTTTTAGCTTGGTTTCTTTGGCGTCAAAACATATTGGTATGCCCTGCACCGCGCCAATATAATCCACCGTGCTTTTTTTTTCAAAATACGCCAGGGTTATGTGGCGGCTTTCTTTATCAATGGCTACGGGGGTAATGGGCGTGGCAACTTTGTGGACAATGGCCAAAGAATTGGCGCGATACCGCTCGTTGGTTAGGTTTATCATTTCTTCAAAAGTGGAGCCCCTAAGGCCCCTGTTGGCAAAGCTCATTTCTATTCTCTCCCCATTTTGTCCAAATCATACCATATTTTCATATCATTTGGCATTGGCGCAATAAAATTCTTGCCGGACAAATACCCCAAAACCCCGGCAATCTGCCCAAACGCCACCTCATGGGCGTGTAGCATTTGCCGTGGGGCCTTTTTGCCGCCATATTTTGCGTCCCCAACAATGGGGTGGCCAATGCTGGCCAAGTGCGCCCTAATTTGGTGGCTGCGCCCTGTTTGCAGGTCTATTTTAAGCGTTGTTATGTCCTTTGCGGCATTATAATGTATGGGAAAAACCAGGGTGACGGCTTCTGTGCCTTCTAATGTTCCACGTGGAACAATTTTCGCTAAATTTTTCGCCTCGTCTTTAGTGTGTGTGCCCTCAAGCCGCATTTTGCCAGTAATTTGCCCATGAACAGCCGCCAAATAATATTTGCCAATGGCCCTGTCGTGGATAAGTTTAGACAAAACCTGGGCCGCCGCCAGATTTTTTGCGCACAGCACAATGCCCGTGGTGTTGCGGTCCAGACGGTTTACACACACAGGAGCGAACGTGCTATTGGAAAAATGATGGCGCAAACGACCTGTAAGGGAATCGGCCATTGCTGCATCAGGTTGTGTCAGCAAATTGGCCGTTTTGTTTATGATTATGATATTTTCGTCCTCGTAAACAATATCCAGTGGGCCTGGTGCGGCTTGTGGTGCGGCTTTGGTGAATTTCTCCACAGTGTCATCGGCCAAATAAAGCCTGACCACATCACCGGCAGCAATTATCTGCCCGCCGTCTGACCGCTTGTTGTTTACCACAATGTTCTTTTTACGCAACATTTTGTGGATAAATGCTTTGGGGGCCGCGCCCAGGTGTCGGGCCAAAAATTTATCCAGCCGCTGGCCGGCTATTTCCGGGGTTATGATGATTTCTTTCATGACGTATATCCTCAATTGCGGGCGGCAGAATGCCGCCCCTACTTTTGTCCGGCGGCCCACAACAAATACGCATTAATGAACATATCCAAATTGCCGTCCATCACTGCCTGAATGTTGCCCATTTCGGCATTAGTGCGATGGTCTTTCACCATATTATAGGGGTGAAAGACATAGGAGCGTATCTGGCTGGACCAGCCTATCTCCTTAACCTCGCCCCGCACGCCGGACAGCAACTGGGTTTTCTCTGCGTTTTTAATTTCCAGCAGCTTTGCCCGCAGCATTTTCATGGCTACGTCTTTGTTTTTGTGCTGGCTGCGTTCGTTTTGGCATTGCACAATGGTGTTGGTGGGTATGTGGGTAATGCGTATGGCGGAATCTGTGGTGTTTACATGTTGGCCGCCCGCGCCTGAAGAGCGGTATGTGTCTATGCGCAGCTCCTCCGGGTTAATTTCTATGGTGTTGTCGTCCTCTATTTCCGGCATCACATCACAAGAAGCAAAGGACGTATGCCGTTTGCCTGCTGTGTCAAAAGGCGACAAGCGCACCAGGCGGTGTACCCCTTTTTCGCTTTTAAGGTACCCATACGCCCCCGCGCCGGTAATTTCCATGGTTACGGACTTTACCCCGGCTTCCTCCCCGGGCAGATAGTCTAAAATTTGGGTGTTATAACCCCGTGCGTCCGCCCAGCGGGTGTACATGCGCAGCAACATTGCCGTCCAGTCGCAGGCTTCGGTGCCGCCAGCCCCTGCGTGCAGGGCCAATATGGCGTTATTATTATCGTATTCGCCGCTTAATAACGTAGCCGTGCGTAAATTATCATAAGCCGCCACAAAACCCGCCGCCGCCTTTTTCGCGTCGGGCAATAGGTCATTGCCGCCGTCTTCCGCGGCTAATTCCACCAAAACAAGAGCCTCCTCATAGGATTCCTCCAGGTGACGAAAGCTCTCAACTCTCCTGCGCAGTTCCTTTTCTTCCCTCAACACCTTTTGGGCGCCTTCGGCATCGTTCCAAAAATCTGCCGCCACGGACAGCTGTGTCAGCTTATCCGCTTTGGCTTCTATGCCGGCAATGTCAAAGTGAGTTCCCCATTTCCATCAGTTTTCCCCGATAAGGTGCCAGCTGCGCCCTTATTTGTTCCAGCATTTCTTCACATCCCTTATTTGTTCCAGCATTTTTTCACATTTCTTTTGAATACCGCACCATGGTGGCCCCAAGTTCTTTACTAAACTCGCGCCCGCCATCAAGACCATACCCCATTTTCTCATAAAAAGTACCAGCCGGATTGCCTTCTGCCATCCACAAGCATACATAGCTAAAGTCGCGCTGTTTGGCGGTCTGCTCAAAAAAATTAAGCAATTGCCGCCCAATGCCCCCGCCATGCATCAGCGGGTCTACAAATATCCTGTAAAGCTCCAGGGCACCCTTTTTGTCTTCGTCACCGCAAAGGCGCAGGGTCAAAAAGCCCTTGATAATACCGTCGTCAAAAACATAGCCCTCTATTGTGCTTGCGGTATCGCGAAAATACTCCGTTCGCTCGTGCACAGTTGTTTGCTTAAACAAATGTTCGTCCGAGACAATGCCCTTATAAGCAAAACGCTGGCCAAAGACGTGTATTTCGGCCACGCGCCCGGCATCGTCGGCTGTCATTGGTCTGATGTTGTCCATAAATCAACCACGCCACCATGCGCGTATTCCTGTAAGAAACAGAAAAGCACCGATAAGCATACCAATGCCCATCATTATATCGGTGGCCCCAAAGTCACCACCGCGTCCGACAAAGGCCAATATGCCTCCCAATACCAGCAAAAAGCCCAACACAATTCTAATTTTTCCGGGTCTTCCGTCCATAATTTCTCCTCCTCTAAATATAATATATTGCGGGCGACCAAAGGTCGCCCTTACAAAACGCTATCGTCATATCCGGACATTGATCCGGAATCCCACCTCTACGACGCCGCCTGTTTATTTATGCAGCAGGCTTTAAACTTCTTGCCGCTACCACATGGGCATGGGTCATTGCGCCCAACTTTGTCCACCTTGCGCTTTGTGGGTGTATTGGCCAAATTGCCGTCTTTGTTATATGCAAGGGGCTTGGCCACCTGCTCTCTTTGCAGGGGTTGTGTGGCCATTTGCACATTATACATATGGCGCACGGTGTCTTGTTGTATATTGCGGCTTAGTTCGTCAAACATATCATAACTTTGGAAGCGGTATTCCGTTAGCGGGTCACGTTGTGCAAAGCTGTGTAGGGATATACCCTGGCGCATTTGGTCCATGGCGTCTATATGGTCCATCCATTTTTGGTCAACCACTCGCAGCATCAATATGCGCTCTATTTCCCTCATTTGCTCGGCGGTAAACTCCGCTTCGCGCCTGTTGTACAGTTTTGCGGCATCATCCACAATGCGGGCTTTAAGAGCGGAGTTGCTTTCGCCTTCACCCAGTCTGTACGGACGCAGACGCGTCAGTGGTTCCAGATGTTTATTAAGGGCGTCAATATCCAAAATTTCTGTGTCGTCGTCGGTATAGCTGTCTACGGCCCGCTCTATTACATCCTTCACCATGCCTAAAATATGGTCTTTCATATCCTGGCCGGACAAAATCTTATAGCGTTCGCCGTATATAATCTCGCGCTGTTCGTTCATTATGCGGTCATAGTCCAAAAGATGCTTACGCGTGCCAAAGTGGTTGCCCTCCACCTTCTTTTGTGCGCCTTCAATGGCTTTGGAGAGCATCTTGCTTTCAATGGCCTCGTCATCGGGCATGTTAAGGGCATTCATTGTGGCCAAAATACGCTCGGAAGCAAAAAGGCGCATTAAGTCATCTTGCAGTGATATATAGAATCGGGATTCGCCGGGATCGCCCTGACGACCTGCACGACCGCGCAGCTGGTTGTCAATACGGCGTGATTCGTGACGCTCGGTGCCGATAATTTTAAGGCCGCCAAGGGCTACAACGCCCTCGCCCAGCTTTATATCCGTACCACGGCCCGCCATGTTGGTGGCAATGGTTATGGCACCTTTAAGGCCCGCGTCGGCTACAATTTCCGCTTCTTTTTCGTGATATTTTGCGTTAAGGACGTTATGCTTTACGCCTACGCGCTTTAGCAGGGCAGACAACTGCTCGGATTTTTCTATGCTTACAGTACCAACCAGCACAGGCTGGCCACGGCCGTAGCAGTCTTTAATGTCTTCTATAATGGCTTTATACTTAGCCAGCTCGGTTTTGTATACCAAATCGGGCTGGTCCACACGGGCAACGGGCCTGTTGGTGGGTATGGCCACCACGTCCATTTTGTAAATATCCCTAAATTCGCCCTCTTCCGTTAATGCCGTACCCGTCATACCGGATTTTTTATCGTATTTGTTAAAGAAATTTTGGAAAGTAATGGTGGCCAGGGTTTTGCTTTCTCGGCGCACGTCCACATTTTCTTTGGCTTCTATTGCTTGGTGCAGACCATCGGAATAACGGCGGCCGGGCATCATACGGCCGGTAAATTCGTCAACTATTACAATTTCGCCGTCTTTTACAACATAATCTTTATCCAGATGCATATTGTAATTGGCCTTTAGGGCATTGTTAACGTGGTGCTGAATTTCCAGGCTGTCTGGGTCGGATAAATTATCTATGGCAAAAAAACGCTCGGCCTTTGCAATACCCTCTTGGGTCAGCGTCACCGTCTTGCGCTTTTCGTCTACAACATAGTCCCCTTCTTCCTTCAGCTCAATTTTTAACAAGGGATTAAGGGCTTCGTCTTCGTTAAGCAGGCGGCCTTTCTTTAAGGTGCGCACAAAACGGTCGGCTACTTTATAAAGGTCGGTAGACTTGCCGCTGGCGCCGGAGATAATAAGCGGCGTGCGGGCCTCGTCAATAAGGATAGAGTCAATCTCGTCAATAATGGCATAATTAAGAACGCGTTGCACCATGTCTTTCTCGTATACCACCATGTTATCTCGAAGATAATCAAAGCCCAGCTCGTTATTTGTGGCATATGTTATGTCGCTGTTATATGCTTCCCGTCGCTCTTCCGGGGTCATTTCATGCAAAATACAGCCCACGGTAAGACCTAAAAAGCGGTGTATTTGCCCCATCCATTCCGAGTCACGGTGGGCCAGATATTCGTTTACTGTCACTACATGCACGCCATTGCCGCCAAGGGCGTTAAGATATGCCGGCAGGGTGGATGTAAGGGTTTTGCCTTCGCCTGTGCGCATTTCCGCAATACGCCCCTGGTGCAGCACAATGCCGCCAATAAGCTGCACGCGATAATGCTCTTGTTTAAGGGTGCGCACGGCGGCCTCCCGCACTGTTGCAAAGGCCTCCGGCAAAATATCATCTAAAGTCTCGCCAGCCGCCAGCCGCTCTTTAAACTCCGCGGTCTTGGCTGTCAGCTGCTCGTCCGACATAGCTTTCATTTTAGGCTGTAACGCCTCAATTTTATCCACCGTGGACAACAGCCGTTTAATTTCCTTTTCGCTGTATGATTTGAAGAGTTTTTTTATCATAAACAAGCACCTCATTTTGGTAATTTTTCATCACCCCTTAGTTTACCAGATAAACCCCTATGTATGCAAGGGTTTGTTTTAAAGGGGCTGTGGATGGCTGTGGCCAATTGCATTGATTTTGTAGGGGCGACCATCTCCGGTGTTCCGTTTTAAGTCAATGTTGTTCGACCACGGCCTTCTTATTGCTATCATGTGCATAACAGAAAAAGAAAATTATCATGCACGCATAATAAACGCCTTGGGGGTTAATAATACTTCTGGAGGTGTTTACAACATATGGAAGAAAAACCAAAAAACACAAGAAAAACCAAAAAATCCAAGGGCACGGGTTTTTATGCGGCTATGTATGCCAGCCTGGGCGGCTTGCTTGTTTTGGCCATATTTATAGGCTATTACAGCTTTCTTGGCCCGGGAGCGGCCACAGGCGATACCCAGGTGTCTCATGTGCCGCCGAATTTGTTCGAACAAGGACAAGCGGGATTTGATGTACCGGTAGGCGGTGGATTTGATGTGCCGATAGCAGGTCAGCCAACGCCGGTGCCGCAAACAACCCCGCCGCCCCAGGACGGAGCAAGAAACCAGGTGCCGCAACAAAATGTTATGCCAACACCTGTCGAACCCGATGACGGCATCCAGCCTGGAGCCGCGCCAGCCCCTGAAGGAGCCTATGACGATTATTGGGATTATGGTTATGCAGACATCTATTTGGTTGACGAGTCAGAAATGAGCGAAGCAGATCTTTACAACATCTTTGGAGCTCCGCATATGTATTTCCCGCATTTTGCCGAAGGAGACAATATGCATTGGCCGATAGCGGGAGACATTTTGATGGATTTTGCCATGGACAGACTGATTTTTGACGCAACCCTGGACCAATGGCGTACCAATGACAATGTGGCCATAGAAGCAAGCCGCGGTGATGCCGTACGTGCCGCCGCCACTGGCAGAGTGGCCGAAATTACGTCAACGCGCCAGTTTGGCCAGAAAGTAGTGATCGACCATGGCAACGGTTGGGTTACTACATACACCCAACTTGACCCCGCCAGTTTGGTGGTTAGGGTGGATGATGTAGTAAACCGCGGCCAGATAATAGGGTCTGTAGGAAGCCCATCTATTTTCGGCAGTATGTTGGGATACCATGTAGGCTTTGCCATAGCTAACAACGATGTGCCTGTAGACCCCAATGTTATGCTTAGCACCACAAGCCCTTGATGATCTGTATGGTTCGATTAGCGACCACGGAGCGTTTACGCTCCGTGGTTTTTCACATTGCGTTTACGTAATGTGGGGATTACGCTGCGTAAACGCAGCGTGTTCGCAGGCTTAATGTAACGTCAACACCCCGCTGGTCTTATATCTATCTGCCAAATATAGTCCCACCGAACCACCTGCATCAATATTTTTGGCCGTCAGAATATTTTTAACCGTCTCATATGCCACCACTGGACGGTTGTTCTCTTGGCTTAGATGGGCTAAGAAGATATACTTGGTTTTTGGGCCAAAAATATCGGCCAAAAACGCACCGCAGGATACATTGGAAAGATGGCCTATGTCGCTTAGTATGCGGCGCTTAAGATGGGCGGGATATGGGCCGTATTGCAGCATATCCAGGTCGTGGTTGCTTTCTATCATAACAATATCGGCGTCATAAAAATTCTCCGCCACATTGGGATTAATGTGGCCAAGGTCGGTTGCCACAGCTATTTTGCGGCCATGTGCCTGTATGGTATAACCCACAGGCTCAGCGGCATCATGAGGTATGGCAAAGGGCTTAACTTTCATATCCCCCAGTATCACAGCCGTATCGGGAGTTATCATCATCTGATTCTCCTGGGCAATTTTACCCAGTGTGCCGTATTTTTGCGCATATTGCCAGGTGCCACGGGTAAGATACAGCGGCACATTGTACCGACGGGACAAAACCCCGGCCCCCTGTATATGGTCAGTATGCTCATGGGTAATAAATATGGCGGTAAGGTCTGCGCAATTTATGCCCACACCGGCCATATTGGTTTCTATGGCACGGCCGGAAAGCCCCGCGTCTATTAGTATTTTGGTTTGGTCTGTTGACACAAAAACACTATTGCCGCTGGAACCGCTGGCAATAGTGCAAAAGTTTATTGACATATGTTTTTTATGCCTCCACTGCCACCGGAAGATCCTCGGTGGTTATACGCTTTATATTAGCACCCAGGGCTGCCAGCTTTTGCTCAAGATTTTCATAACCCCGGTCTATATAATGTATATTGGATATTTTTGTAATGCCTGTGGCGGCCAGGGCGGCTATCACCAAAGATGCACCGGCGCGCAGGTCTGTAGCCAAAACTTCTGTACCAGTAAGGCGCACGGGGCCTTCCACCACGGCCATGCGGCCGTCAATTTTAATTTTTACTCCCATGCGGCTAAGCTGCTCCACATATTGAAAGCGATTGGGAAAAACGGATTCTGTCACATATGAAGTACCCTCGGCCCGCGCCAGCAATGTGGTCATTTGAGGTTGCAAGTCTGTGGGAAAACCGGGATAATAATGGGTTTTTACATTGGCGGCAGCCAGTTGCTTTGCGGCTGTAACTCGCACCCAGTCGCCGCCTTCTTGTATCTGGCAACCCATTTCGGCCAACTTTGCGGTCAACGAGTCCATATGCTTTGGAATAATATTGCAAACAGTAACATCACCGCCAGTTATGGCGGATGCTATCATATATGTACCGGCTTCTATTTGGTCGGGAATAATAGTATATGTACAGCCCTTTAGGGCATTTGTACCTGTAATACGTATAATATCTGTGCCTGCGCCCTTTATGCTGGCACCGCACATATTAAGGAAGTTAGCACAGTCTACGATGTGGGGCTCCTTGGCGGCATTTTCTATGGTGGTGACGCCTTCGGCGTAAACAGCGGCCAGCATTATGTTTATGGTTGCGCCAACAGATGCTACATCCAGATAGATATTTGCGCCAACAAGCTTTTCGGCGCATACTTTTATGGTGCCATGCTCTATGGAAACCTTTGCGCCCAGGGCTTCAAAGCCTTTGATATGCTGGTCTATGGGGCGCAGACCAAAATTGCAACCCCCGGGAAGAGGAACTTCCACGTGACCCATGCGGCCCAACAACGCGCCCAGTATGTAATAAGATGCCCGCATATCTTTAAGCAGGTCTGATGAGATACTGGCAGCACTTATTTTGCGGGTATCTATTTGAAGTGTAGATTTATCTAAAAATTTGCACTTGGCACCCATTTTGCGCAAAACCTGCACAAAATTGGTTACATCCTCGATGACGGGAAGATTTTCCAATATACAAATGCCGTTAGAGGCAAGGGTAGCGGGAATAATAGCCACAGCGGCGTTTTTCGCGCCGCTGATGCTTACTTTGCCCACTAATGGGTTTTGTCCGACTATAACAAAATGGTCCATTTTAAAGAACACATCCTTAGCAAATTTAGTTATTCTTTTGTATTATAACATCAATTTGTTATTTATTCAACAATGAATTTTTGTAGGCCATGGACAACCACGTTGATGTTTATGCGGGCGACCGTCCTGGTCGCCCCGACAAAGCACTGGGTGTGTGGCGTCCCGCTTTAAATCAAGGCTGCTTGGCCGTCGCCTTTTGCAGATTGTAGCTTGCACACAAAGTACCGTGGTCTCGTGGAATAAAAGCTTGCATTGTTCGCCATGTTGTGATATAATGCCTATTTGTACCACAGCCTTGCTCTTTGCAGTGACAAAGGGCCAAAGACCAAAAGGAGGTGTGCTTTAATGCACAAATATGAAATGGGGATAATTATTAATTCCCAGCTGGAAGAAGAGGCCATACAGGCCGAGCAGGAACTTGTAACGGAGCTTATAACCCGCTTTGGCGGCGTTATTGAGAAAGTTGACGTATGGGGCAGGCGCAAGCTGGCATATGAAATACAAAAGATGGGCGAAGGCTTTTATGTTTTCTTTTACGTCGACGGCCCGCCAACCATGCCGCGTGAGGTCGAAAGCCGCATTAATATCAGAGAAAATATAATCCGTCACTTGATTATACGCAGAGACGACATTGCGTAAGGGGGAGACGTTATGAACAAGGTCATGTTAATGGGTCGCCTTACCCGTGACCCCGAAATAAGATATTCTAATGCGGCGGAACCTTTGGCCATAGCCCGTTATTCCTTAGCCGTAGACAGACCCATTAGCCGTGAACGTCGTGAACGTGGTGACCAATCTGTAGATTTTATAAATTGCACAGCCTTTGGCAGATCTGCCGAATTTGTAGAAAAATACTTCCGCAAGGGCTTGATGGTTGGCATCGTAGGCCGCATACAGGTGCGCAGCTATGATGATAACACCGGCCAAAAACGCTGGGCAACTGAGGTTGTCACTGATGAGCATTTCTTCGGCGAAAGCCGTGCCTCTTTTGAGTCCAGAGGCCAAGGTCATGACGGCGGACAAAATTATAACTATCAAGGTCAGGGTCAAAACCAAGCCCCAAGCCATGGCGGTGGATATTCACCGCCTGTGCAACAACAACCCCCCGCCGATAATTTCTTTGAAGTAGACAGCGGCGGCCTGGACGACAACGACCTGCCATTTTAAATTTTAACCAAATTTTTAGGAGGAAAACATATGATGCAGCAAAAAAGACGGGGCCGCAGAAAAAAGAAGGTCTGCGTGTTTACTGTAGAAAAAATCAAATATATCGACTATAAAGACACAAACCGCTTGAAAAAATTTATCTCCGAGCGTGGCAAAATCCTTCCCAGAAGAATCTCCGGCAACTGTGCCAAGGCCCAGCGTATGCTTACAGTGGCCATCAAGCGCTCACGCCACATGGCTCTTTTGCCTTATACCCAAGATTAATTATAAAAAAACCAACCGCCGCTTGTCCTTTGTGGATAGCGGCGGTTTTTGTATGTTCATCTGATATATTTCTCATCGTCGCTAATTTTGATCTCGCCTTTGTCCAGCTCGTATTCTTCAATGCATTTTTGAGCAAGAAACTCTAGCTGAGCGTTCAAGGAACGGCGATTCTTCCTAGAAATATATGTTATCTTTGCCAGCATCTCGATTTCAAAGCGGATTCCCGTCTGCACTCTGTTTGTCGCCATGATAACACCCCTCTAATATTGTGTTACCAATATATTATGATAAAGAGTCTTGACTGTATGCAAACAATGTGTTATCATATGTTGGTCGCAACCTTGTTTTGTGGCCGCTAAACTTAATAAGTAAGCGTAAATAGCAAGTGACCACCCCATTAGACCTGTTCCGAAACACTGTTGAACCAATTTTTCGGAACAGGTCTAATTACTAACATTTCTGCGTGCTAAATTAAGGTTGAGCGGCCGCATCCATCAATTTTCCTTTTTTGCAGTCAAATTCTTCTTGAGTTAAAACTCCGTCATCCAGCAGGATTTTAAGCATAGCAAGCTTATCCTCCGCGCTTTTGGCGGGCGGTTCGTATCCCGGTGCTGTTTTTTTCTTAAAATAATGCTTTATCTCAAAAATGACCACAACCGCCAGATAACCAAGTGTGACGCCCGGCAAAAAGCCTATAAATGCGCTTACAAACTCACCCCAGGAAAAATATTGTGCCGAGAAAATTAGACCCATGGCTGCGTTGTAAACAAAGGCTATGCCCATAAGCACAACATAACCAACAGCATAAAATATAACGTACTCCAATATGCTGCTGTATTTTGACTTTTTTAGGGCAATGCGTTTGTCCAGAAAATAAAAGGCAACCACGCCAACAATAAGCATTGCGTCTTGGTTTATCAGCCGCATAAGTACGGCCTCGCCAGCACTTCCCAGATCATTTTGATTCATCGCGGCAATGGTGTTAACCCAATATAAAATTTTGGTAATTGCAAGATATGTAAACAGCATTTCTTTTATTGGCGACCAGCTTTTTTTCGCGCTCATTTAAGCCACGCTCCTTTCTGTTGGTATGTAAAATCCCCGCAGGCACAGGGCTTGCGGGGATTTTTTGCTATGCGCCTATTCTTCTACAACAAAATCGTCTTCGCTGCCAAAGGACAGCACATCGTCGTCATCATCGTCCAAAATCCACTCTTCGTCCAAAAGCTCTTCTTCCTTCTTGGCCATTTGCACAATGGCAACAATGGCATTAACAATGATGCTCACGATAATTAAAATAACTACCGCGGTAAGGATTGGATGGTTGGAACAGCACTTTTTTAACTTTTTCATAACGCACACCTCTTTTTTATATATTCTTATGTTGGTTCCATGTTTACTTTGTTCTGCTGCGGATAGACTTGCTGATGCCGGATGCGGTACGTATGGCGTCATATTCCTCATAGGCTTTTAAAATTATCTGCTTTTCGTCGTTAAATTTAAGCAGATGATATGCCTCGTGTTTTTTATAAAAGCCCGCATCAGCAAAATGTTCTTCTTGCTGGGGTTTGCAATGAAAGGACTCGGCAGACATAAGGTACCAGTGTACGGTTTTGTTAACCACATCCTCTGTGCCCTTAAAGGTATATTGGGTTTTGCCAAGATATTTTAAAATTTTGGCAAAGGCCCTGGTTTCTTCCCGCACTTCCCTAATGGCCGTCTGTCTAAAGCTCTCTTTGGCCTCTACCGTCCCCTTGGGCAGCACCCAACCGATGTATTTACCATTTTGATTTTTATATAAAAGAAGAACCTTGCCCTTGTATATCACAACACCCCCGCAACTAATGGTCTCAATCATCGCTAGTCAACCTCTCATGTTAGTCTGCGGATTATCATGTTATCCTAAGTATACCCCTTACCAGAAAATTTTTCAAGCACAAATTTTAGTAGCTTGGCTTAAACGGCGACGTCGCCAAATGTGTCTTGATTTTTCTAAGGCCGTTACGCCAAAACAGCAGCAAAAACGGCACAAAAACCACAAGATAATATGGATGGCCGGACAATAATATAAAATTATAAACCCCATGGACGGCCCAGGCGGCAAAAAACGCCGTAAAAAGATGCTGCGCACGTTTGTTGGGTTCAAATTTTGCTAGGGCAAAGTGGTATCCCATAATTATGCCGAAAAAACTGTGGCTGGGCACAGAGATAACCGCCCGTCCGAGAGCGGTTTCTAGGCCGCCAAGATGAGGGCTAAAGACATACAGCACATTTTCTACCCCGGCAAAACCCAGTGATATAAACACCGCATAAACTATGCCGTCCAGTCGTTCGTTAAGGTTATTGTTGCGCCAAACCAAAAAGAAAAGTGCCACAAATTTAAAGCCCTCCTCCACCAGTGCTGCCACGGCAAAGGAAGAGTACGCGGCCTCGCCCAGCTGGCCGGTTATGGGCATAAAGCGCATCGCAAACCCGCTGGCCTGCATTATGGGAAATGTAAGCACCGCGCCGATTATAACGCCTACAACCAGCAGCCGCCATGGTTCTTTTTCGTATTTATCTCTCACATACATATACACCAAGCAAATTAACGTTGGCGCCACGGCAAAAAATCCTAATTTTTCCACGTATTACAGCCTCCACGAGTTCATTGTCTAAGCTAGTGTCGACTATCAGCCGTATTTTATACCACAGTCATTGCCATAGTGCGCTTTTAATCTAGGGCCTGACAGATCCTAACGTATCCTCTCACATTTTCATATGTTCTTTTGACTATTGCCGAAACATTATTGAAATTACCTTCTGCCGTTGTTATGAAATGTTCACAAACATCAATAACTATTGCAATGTGGTCATGTTCTTTTTGAGCGAAAATATAGTCAAACAAAACTATATCCCCTATTTGAGGCTTGTTGCTATGTCCAAACCAACAATTATTCTCCGGCAGCTTCGCCCACTGTTCCCATGCGATACAACCGGCAAAGCTACAGCTTACGGCCTCGCTCTTGTGTCGCGCAGGTAGCTCATATCCTGCATTTACGCAGCACCAATATACAAATGCGGCACACCAAGCATTATCCCAACTATTTACGTTCCATGTTTCGGAAGATGGAAATAGGTTCGATATAGGATGTAAGTTTGTAGTTACACCCATGGCATTGCCGTGAAAAAACTTACGAGCTTCGTTTTTGGCAATATCCGCTAAATGCTTGTTCATATGCACTCCTCAAAATAATTAGTAATGTTTGCTTCACGCCCCAGCAAAATGGTTAAGATTTTGCCTGCTTGTTTTTTCCGGACAGCAAAACACCCATGGCAAAGCCGGTTACAAGCCCGCCAATGTGGGCCATATTAGCCACATTGGGCATGCCCGGCACACCAGCCATGGTAAAACCCATCAGCACCCCAACGGCTATCATCACGGCCAAAGCGCCCGCATTAAAGCTCTCCACATTCTTTTTGCGTACCTTGGTAAAGGCGAACAGTGCGCCCATTACGCCGAAGATGGCCCCGGAAGCACCCGCACCCATGGCAAATGGGTTGGCCAGTACCATAGCCAAATTACCTGCAATGCCGCTGACCATATATATGGCCAAAAATTTAAAGTGGCCGAAGTATCTTTCGGTTCTTATGCCGAAGAGTATCAGGCTCATAGTGTTAAACAACAGATGCCCAACGCCAATGTGAAGAAAAATAGGCGTGACAAGTCGGTGGTATTCGCCTAGGGTAAATATGTGGTGGCGGGACGCCGCACCAAAGCGCAGCAGGGTAGCTATATCTGTGGAACCACCGCCAAGTTCCATAAGGGCAAACAACAGCAGATTTACAGCAAGAATGACGCAAAATAAGATGGGATATTTGGCCACAGGGGTGGCATATGGGGATGATACAGAATGTTCCACGTGGAACATTTTTTCGTCACCATCTGCGGTTTTTTTACAAATCTCCAGCACCGCCTTTATTTTATCCAAAGCACCATCCACATTGGCAGGCTGCTTTGTGTTGCGCATAATTTGCGATGTTGATGCATCCAATGCGTAGTATACGTCGTATTTGGGCAGCAAGGCAAATTCGCCACCAGAATTAACTATTTGCTCCGTATATTGCATATTTTCGCCGCTTATCCTGGTAAATATATTGAAAACTACCGAATGGCGCATATCGTTGCGGCCGGATATTGCGGCAATGCCCTGGTCTATATGAGCTTTTAATGATGCAAATGCTGAAAAATCTGCAGACGAAAGGTCGTACAGCACATAATAATATGCCATAGACCCGGCAAATTTGCACCACATTGTTATATTTACCGGGTACGAAAAATGGGCGGGCATGTTTATTTCCTCATAGCCCGCCTGCATCATAATATTTGCGAAATTGGTGCCAAAGTTCTCCGACATGCCATCTTCCTTTGTTTCGTATGTATTGCCCCCTAAAGACGGGCTGGTCATGGCACAAGCCGCCACTGCTCGCTCGTTCTTTAGGGGGCGCCTTTTATTCAAATAAAAAAACTAAGCCCGTACAGCATCCCTATGCCCGGCAAGCCTAAAAAAGCCACCACGGCTATGGTCAAAAAGTTTATGCCCACGGCAACACCAAAGCCGCCAAGGGTCATATTTATAACTGCTACGGCTGCAACGCCAAGAATTGCGCGTACAGCAAAGCCCGCTACCTTGCGCAGCTTATTGTTCACCACCAGCAATCCTAGCAGTATCAGCACGCCAATGGCTATCCATATTATCCCCTGGCTGTCCAAATTTTGCAAAAACTCCATAAACCCCCACCCCTTCGGCTATTGCCTAATCCTGAAACATGTCTCCAATAAGCTCCCTTTCCTTGCACTGCTGCAAATAGAACTTATACCGCATGTTTATGGCACTAATTTCGTAGATAAAGCTGTCTATCAAAATAGGGTCGGTAACAGAATCCAAAGCACGGTGTATGTTATCCAGGTCTTTTTTCAGTTTATCCAGGGTGGCCAGTATAAAGGCATCCTCCGGGTCAAGATGCCGCTTCTTTTTTGCAAATGGTGTGCGCTTTTCCTTTACTGCGGCATTACCGTGATGGTTGTACGCTTGGGCGCTCATATATCCCTCCTATATTTTTCGTAGTTTTGCGGACGAATATAAAATCCGCCTCTACAAGAAATATAGTCAGAATTTTCCAATTGTATTCCTAACTTTTGCCAGATTTTCTCTTTCGCAACGAAAACTTGTTTTCCTCGCAACGTAACAACCGCCCGATGTTAGACCTGTGGGTAAAAAAGCCCAATGCAGCCATAACCCAAACTACGGCAATAATTGCTATCTGTTGGTGATACATAGCGGCAGTGGCGGCGGCAAGAGTTGTAAATGCCACCAGCGATGCCAGGGACATAAATTTTATAGTGATGAGTACAATAAGGCCGATGACGACGACTATGAGCAATATGCGCCAATCGAACATAGCAACCACCCCAAGGCTGGACGCCACACCTTTGCCGCCTTTAAATTTCAAAAAGAAGGGGAAGTTGTGGCCCAATATGACCCCGAGGCCTGTCAGCAAGCCGGGGAAAAGCTCCATACCCTCCAGCCCTGCAATGCGCCCATAGAATACGTAATTGGCCAGCATAACCGCCAAAACTGCCTTGGTCACATCCAAAAGCAGCACCACGGCTCCGGCTTTTTTGCCCAGCACCCGCACCATATTTGTGGTGCCGGCGTTGCCGCTGCCGTGGTCTCTGATGTCAATTTTGCCGGCGATTTTTCCAACTATGTAGGCCGATTGAAAACAGCCTATCAGGTAGCCTATTAACATAAACAGCAAATGTAACATAAAAATACCCCCCTTAATTTCTGTTGCGCACAATAAAGTGTATGGGCGTGCCTTTAAAGCCAAAATTCTGGCGTATTTGGTTTTCGATATACCGTCTGTAAGAAAAATGCAGCAGTTCCGAATTATTAACAAACAGTATAAATGTAGGCGGCTTGACGGATACCTGGGTAATGTAATATATCCGCAGGGGCACGCCTTTTACTGACGGGGGCTGGTGCATGGCCATGGCCTCTATAAGCACCTCGTTAAGTATGCCTGTTTGTATGCGTAGATTGGCGTTTTGGTTTACAATTTTTATTTCCTCGAACAAATTATTAAGCCGCTGTCCCGTTAGTGCCGAAATATACAGCTTAGGCGCATATGCCATGTATTTAAGCTCGGTTTCTATTTTTGCGGTATATTTTGTCATGGTTTTGTGGTCTTTTTCTACCGCGTCCCATTTGTTTACGGCCACAATGCCAGCCTTGCCTTTTTCGTGGGCTATGCCGGCAATTTTGGTGTCTTGGTCGGTAATATGCTCCTCGGCAGATATCACCACCACGGCCACATCGCACCGCTCCACCGCAGCCATGGCCCGCACCAGGCTGTATCGCTCTATATTCTCTGTCACCTTGCTTTTGCGGCGTATACCCGCCGTGTCAATAAACATATATTTTTGGCCGTCTTTTTCGTAATAGGTATTTACCGCATCGCGAGTAGTGCCGGGTACATTAGAGACAATAACCCGCTCTTCTCCCAGGATTTTATTGATGATGGAAGACTTGCCCGCGTTGGGTTTGCCCACAATGGCCACTTTTATAATTTCCTCTTCGTCATCATCGTCGGCTTCGACAGGAAAATGGCCGCAAATAACGTCCAGCATATCACCCAAACCCAGCATATTTGCGGCGGACACGGGCACAGGTTCGCCCAGGCCAAGGGAATAAAATTCGTACATCAGCCCTTCTTGCTTTACTGCGTCCATTTTGTTAACCACCAGCACAATAGGCTTGCCGCTGCGGCGCAGTATGTTGGCCGCGTCCAAATCCCCCTCCACAATACCTGCCTTGCCGTCCACCACAAAAACCACCACATCGGCGGTGTCTATGGCCAGTTGGGCTTGGCGCAATATCTGCTGAGGTATATATTCTTCGCTGCCAATATCCAGCCCGCCGGTGTCTATGATGGTAAATTTATGCCTAAGCCAGGTGGCCTCGGCATACAGTCTGTCCCGCGTAACCCCGGGAGTGTCTTCCACAATAGATAATCTTGCGCCTACTATGCGATTAAAAAGTGTGGACTTGCCTACATTAGGGCGGCCCACAACTGCTACAACCGGTTGCATATGCATTTCTCCTTTAAACCGGGCGGCAGGATGCCGCCCCTACATATTATCAGCTCGTCGGCCATACAGGGCCTTTGCGAAATCTGCTCCATTTGCGCCGACGGCCAAAACCTTCACACCCAGTGCGATTTCCATGTCCTGTAATGTCATGTCATCCAAAAACACTTCCTCGCCATGGCGCAGGCAACAGGCAGGCAGCAACAGCAATTCTCCTAAATCTTGTCCCTTTAGCTGGGCAACTATGTCTTGTCCGGTTAAAAGCCCCGCTACAGTGACGTTTTCACCAAAAAAATCATTGCGCACGGCTATTACGTTTATATCAAGGTTGCTGCATATTTCTTTCATGAAGTCTGCCGCGGCCATGCCGGTGGCAATTGTTGTTTGTTTTATCGGGCGGCAGAATGCCGCCCCTACATAGTGCACTTCATGGCGAAATGCCGCACACATGCCAACGCCGTTTTCTATCTGAGGAAAGTCTTCGTAATGTTCATATTCCGGCAAGGGCAATTCTGCTTTGATGTAAAATTCGTCCGCGGCAAATACAAAGCGGCCGCCAATTTCCATTAAAAATCGGTGTTGCCATTTCTCTATCTGCTTTACAACATCGCGGCAATCTGATGGGCTAAAAGGCTCTATAAACGGCAGGTCTTTCCGATATTTCGTCAGTCCTGCCGGCACCACAGACAGGCTAAACCCGCCGCCATCTGGCACAAGACGGCTTAAATCCAATATAGTTTTGTCCAGATGCGTTCCGTCGTTATAGTTCTTGCACAGCACAATTTGCATGTTAAGGGTTATACCGCCATCAGCCAGCTGTTTCAAAAACCCCAAAACATCCCCGGCGGCAGAATTGCCCATCATCTTAACCCGCAGAGACGGGTCTGTGGTATGCACAGAAATATTCATAGGTGACAGGCGGTGGGCCAAAACCCTGTCCACATCGGCCTGGGTCATATTGGTCATGGTGATATAGTTGCCGTGGAGAAAGGACAGGCGATAATCATCATCCCTAAAATATATGGTAGACCGCATGTTAGGCGGGTTTTGGTGCACAAAACAAAATACACAGTTGTTGCAGCAGGGGTGCATATCATCCATCAGGCCGGTTTTAAAAACCAGACCCAAATCCTCGTCTTCGTCTTTTTCTATGGTCAGAAGCCACTGCTCGCCATCGGGTTTTTCTATCAGCACCTCAAGGTCACAGGCGGCGCAAGCCATGCGATAGTCAAAAACATCCGCAATGGCGGCACCGTCTATGGTCAGCAACAGGTCTTGCGGTTGCACCCCTATCTCCTCGGCAATACTGCCTTTTTCTATGTCAATAATAAGTTTTTTCATGGTTTCTCCAAATTCAAAATTCGGGCGACCGAGGACGGTCGCCCCTACAGCTGTATAAATGCTGCCATCCCGCCTCTGGCCATCCCGTCACGTCTGTGGGAATAAAACAAATCCCCATCATCATAGGTACACATCCCGGCCACCTCGATGTTCTGCGGCAAAATCCCCGCGGCTTCTAAATTTTGGCGGTTTATCTCCCAAAGATCTACGTGGAATTTGTTCACGGTACTTTCGCTATTATAAACGAAACGAGCGGAAAATGGAAGCAAAACTTTGAAATCTTCGGCCACCTCCGGCCCAACTTCAAAATTTTTGCGGCTGATGGACGGCCCAATGCCCACCAAAATATCCCGGGGGTTGCAACCATACTCTGCGGTCATACGTTCCACTGTCTTGCCTGCCATATTATGCGCCGTGCCACGCCAACCGGCGTGGCTGTTGGCAATAACGCCTCGCACCGGGTCGCAAAACATCAGGGGCACACAGTCGGCATAATATGTCACCAGCATAATGCCCGGTCTGTTGGTCATAAGCCCATCAACATTTTCCAGGACGCCTAAGCCGTCTACTTTTTGGATATTTGTGGTGTGGTGCTGGTTAGCCATCACAATATTTTCCGCATTAAAGCCCGCGGCATCACAAAACAGGCGGTAGTTTTCCTGCACCGTAGCCGGGTCATCCCCGGTGTTTGGGCTTAGGTTCATAGAAACAAAACAGCCCCGGGACACACCGCCAATGCGGGTGGAGAAAGCATGACGCACCATGCCCCGGGCCAGGTTTTTAAAGGTGTAGTAGATTATGCCGTTTTTCTCGTTTTTAATCATGTGTCTCCTTGGGTGTTGCAGGTGAATGCTTGTAACTGACTACCAAGAGCCTGTCTAAAACCTATTTTCACACGATTTTTCGGCACTTTTGCTTCGCAAACTATGTGCCGAAAAATCGGTTCATATTAGATTTTAGAAAGGCTTTAGGCCATACTCTTCACCGGGTGCATTTCAATATACCCCCGCCAACCCATGGGCGCAAACTGCATTTTCGGTGCCATTTCGTATGCATATTGGTATCCATACACCTCTGGGTTAAATTTGCGAATCTGTCCCGTGCAGGCACCAATGGCATCACGAAAAAATTCATCGTCATACGGCTCGCCCTGGAAAATCATCAACTTACAGGGTTCAAGGTCTATCACATCAAAGCCTTCGGGTATTTGGCCAGCATAGTCTGCGGGCACTTCTACGCCATGGGCATACACTCCTGTGCCGGTAGGCCGCATATTTTCCGGCAGCCACAGGCCCACAGGTTCGTACATGGCTTCTTTTATCCCACACAACACATCCCATGGGGCAGAATTGTCATTGTCGCCGCAGCCCACTTCCGCGCAATATTCAAAATAATGTGTGGCGGTGCGGCCTCTCTTCAAGATAAGCTTGCGGGCCGGGCGCTCCATAATTTGCACAAAAACAACTGAACTTTCACTCATATTTGCCACCTCCGGTTTTTTGGAACGGTCGAGATAATGGCGGGGTATGTGCCAGCCGTCAGGCACCGGATGATTTGCATATTTTTTTGGTAAAATACCAAAACCCTTGGCAAATGCCCGTGTAAAACCCTCGTGGCTGTCAAAAACAAAATCCAGGGCAACATCCAGTACCCTGCACCCGCCGTGACGCAATGCATGAGCAGAGGCGGTAAGCCGCTGTTGGCGGATATATTCAAAAGGAGCCAGGCCTGTTTCCTCCTTAAATATCCGCGCCGCATGGTATTGGGAATATCCCGCCGCCCGGGCCACATCCCTTGCGGTGATGGGCTCTTGCAGGTGCGCGACGATATATGCTTTCATCCGCGTCACTGCGTTTTCGTTTTGTGCCATTATCTCACCTCCTTGCTGTCAATTATAAGTGGTGTCTCGAAGCACTTCTTGACTTCGAGTGCTATGATGTTCATTTATTTTTTCCAATGCCTATATATGACGCAATCTGTTTTCTGTGCTGAAAAACATGCACAACCACCAAGCCAAGCCCGACCCGAGCCGTAATGCCGTGTATGCTGCTAAATACTGCCATCCACTCTATATCACCCACAAAATATCCCACAGCGGCAAAGCCTGAGGCAATAGAAACACCCCAAACCGCCAGCAGCAGCATATTTACTATGTATTTCCATTTAAGTGTTTTGTTAAGTTTGCCAGCCAGCCAGGACTTTGTTACGGCCGCCAGCCATCTGCGGTGTATATGTACATGCAGGGCAAAAAACAGCCCACAGGCCGTGCCCACAATGGCATGGAAGGCAAAATTGCTGTCATGCCAGCGAACAAATGACAATATCAAAAAAATCGTCATGCATATGTCCACAACTATTTTAGCCATCTTGCTCGTCCATATTGATTTCATAAGAAGTATCTCCTTTTAAAGAAATAATACCATCATACCATGCCAAAGTATTTTTGACCAGCGGTATGTTTGCCATTTTTGCCGTCAATAATAAGTAAAAGCATGTTTTTTTAAACAAAAGGGGTGATTAACATGGGTAAGTTTGTTATTGAGGAAAGTGGGCGGCTAAAGGGCCGTGTGCGGATATCCGGCAGCAAAAATTCCGTCCTGCCCATTATTGCAGCCACACTGCTTACGGACCAAACCTGCACCATACACGACGTGCCGGCCTTGACGGATGTTGTGGTGATGCAAAACCTTATAGAAGATTTTGGCGGCACAACCAGGTGGGATGCAGGGGACGAAACCCTAACCATAGCCGTGAAAAATATAGATAAAATAGAAGCCAGCTACGAGCTTTGTGCCAAAATGCGGGCTTCTTTCCTTGCGGCGGGGCCGGTGCTGGCCCGCATGGGCGAGGTAAAAATGTCCCTGCCCGGCGGCTGTGCTATAGGCTCCCGCCCGGTAGATTTGCATCTTAAAGGCCTGGCGGCACTGGGGGCGGATATTGCTCAAGAGCACGGATATGTCCACGCCAAGGCCAAAAAACTGACAGGAGCCAATATTTATCTGGACTTTCCCTCTGTGGGTGCCACAGAAAACATAATGATGGCGGCGGTGCTGGCTAAGGGTCAAACCATCATACAAAACTGCGCCGTAGAGCCCGAAATTGTAGATTTATCCAACTTTCTATCCTCTATGGGCGCGCAGATACGCGGTTCCGGCACGGACACCATTAGGATAAATGGGGTGGACAGCCTATCCGGCACCAGCCACAATATTATCCCCGACCGCATAGAGGCCGGCACCTTTATGATAGCCGCCGCCATAACTAATGGAGATGTGGAGATAACCAACACCGTAACCGACCACCTTAAACCCGCCATGGCCAAGTTGCGGGAGGCAGGTGTGGATATAACTGAAACCGACGAAGGCATGAGAGTGAAAGGCGCCCGCCGTCGCCAGCCCATAGATGTAAAAACCCTACCATACCCGGGTTTTCCCACAGACATGCAGGCCCAGTTTATATCCATGCTGGCTGTAACCCCCGGCACCAACATCGTCACCGAAACCGTCTTCGAAAACCGCTTTATGCATGTGCCGGAGTTGGTGCGCATGGGCGCGGACATAAAAATAGACAGCCGCTCCGCCATTATAGAAGGCGTGGAACGGCTGACGGGTACCCAGGTAAAAGCCACAGACCTGCGGGCGGGCGCGTCTCTCATCCTGGCCGCCCTGGCGGCAACCGGCACCACAGAAGTACATGATATTTATCACGTAGACCGGGGATATTTTCAGTTTGATGAAAAATTGCGGGGGCTTGGAGCGAAGATTTTGCGGGTGGATGGATAATCATAAGACCTGTTCGTAAACCTTGCTTAACCAATTTTTGGGCGTAGGGGCTTGGCTTTTGCAAAGCACTGGAGCGGTTGCAACGCGCTCTTTACGCTACGATAAAGATCGTTAAGCGAAAAAATTGTGTGAAGCAGTTTACGAACAGGTCTAATTTATTGCTGACAGACCTTAGGGTGTTTTTTCTTGCTCCGGCTTTAGCTAACCCAACCGTGCCCCACTGGCTAAGACCGGGGCACTGCACTGTGCTGCCATTACAGTATTCCGCATAAAACGGCTCTTTAAAGCCAATGCGCCGGATGTAGTGGTTAAATATTCTATCCACAATAACCGCTACAGAATCAAAAATATTACGCCCGTGGACATATGCTTGGTCTACTCTGGTCGAATTTGTAATATTAAATTTATAGCCGCGTGTGGGGTACCATTCGGTATACACGCGATTAAGGGCCAGAGATATTTGGCACAGTATGTTGGCTTCCAGCGATGCTTTGGGCCAATGGGGATATATTTCCGAGCTGGCGACGTTTTTGCAATAATCGATAAAAGGCACGCGCACGCTTCTTACCGTGGCGTTGTCGGGATGGCCCAGGTGCACGATAATATAGTCCGGAATAATAACTTCTCGCAATATTCTGGGGTTGGGTAGGCCATGGTCTTGCTGGCGCGGCGTGTTGTCCCTTAGGGCGTTGGCAGGAATATCCACCACCTCGGCCGTATTTCTTGTGCCGGCGGCGGTTATGGGTTCCAGCCATACCGGCAGAGCCGAACTTTCTTGGTCAAAAATCTGCACGCCTAAAATATCCTTGGGCCTAAAGCCTGGGGCGGTTATGCTTACAGTGTATGTGGCGTATGTGTCTCCGGTATATCCCGGGTCTAAGGTATGGCTGGCATCCGGGGCGGCAAGGCTTACGGCGTCTGCCAGCCCGTCCGCGCCGCTGGTTCTTTCGTGCAGGATGGCTCCTGACGCATCCAGCACCCTTATCCTTGCCACCGCTACGGGCAAATCGCCGTTGCCGGTGCTAATTTCAAATCTTAATGTTCCGCTGCCCATCAAATCTCTCCTTCGCATTTCCAGATACACTAATTATATTGCGGTCCGCGCCGGAATATTAGTTTTTTGTCATATTTTGACAAGCCGTTATGCTTAGTCAGACTAATATAATGTGGTTCGCGTATATTCAAAGTGTTGGTGTGTTGCCAGCGGATCTCAAGGGACAATGATGCCACATTTAAATGTTTTGTGGCGCCTGCTTTGTAAGTTAGTACAAAAACTCTATTGTTTATTGCGGCTTTATGTTTGGCCGGGGCCTTTTGTGCTATAATGGGATAGCTGCATAAAGCGGCTAAAAAATACTTATGATGTTGGAGGTATTTGCCCATGAAAAAATTTGTTTTTATTGCAGTCTTATTTATGACTGTGCTGGCCTTGGCTGCTTGCAATGCCGAAACCGAAGAAATATACGAAGCCAAAGAAATATACGAAACGGTGGAAATTCATGGTTTGGAAGAGAATGAGCCGTATACCACACGCACTGTCAGCCTGCCCAGAGAGATGACCGCGTATGATTTTTCCGCCGAGGCCGCCCTTGTGGTAGAAACCATAGAAGCCACCCACCCTATTTTTATAATGGATGGAATTTTGCCTTACTTTTACGATGAGTTTAGAGCCGAATATCTGGCCACCACGGCGCAACCCCTAAGCCGCACCGAATTTGTGCTGGCCACCCAGCGGTACTTTACCACCTTGCAGGACGGACACATGGGCTTGGGCCTGCTTACCCCCAGCCTTAGGTTTTTCCAGGATGGCGGCTTTGTTGATGTTGCCTTTGTTATGCGGAATGGGCGGGTGTTTTTGGCTGATGAGCCTAATGTAGAAGTTGTGGAGATTGGCGGTGTATCTATTGATGACATAGTTTATCAAATTGATCGTTATTATTTCTTTGAAAATGAATCTGCCAGGCAATTTCACTATGCGCGCTTTTTACGGTACGAGCTTATGCTACGCCGGGCAGGGGCCGAAATTTTCTTGGAGGGCTCTCGCCGGGTGATAGACCTTACACTGGCAGAAAATGGAGAAATATCCGTGCGCGAAGCGGGTTTTTTAGGCAATCCGCCCGATGCCTGGCCTCAACACAATTACATAATACGCCACAAAATGATAGATGATATATTTTATATATCCCTGCGCACTTTTAGAAACGACAGAAGCATCGCGGAAACTGTGACGGCCATAGAAGAGGCTGTGGCAAATGGCACAAGACATTTTATTGTGGATTTAAGAGGCAACGGCGGCGGCGATTCTCGCGTTGGGGAACATTTGCTAAATGCCATGGGTATATCTGTGCCGCATTTTGGCCAGATACGACGCGCCAGCGAATTATCCCGCCGGCAAGCAGTGGGGTTTGACACCTTTTTCCCATCCGGCGAAGAAGTGTTTAAAACAGCACCGCTGATGAATGCCAAAAACCCAAACAATGTCTTTGTATCGGTACTTACAGATACATACACCTTTAGTTCTGCCACAATGATGGCCACATGGGTGCAAGACGGCGGTCTGGGTAATGTCATTGGCCAGCCTTCCCAAAACCAACCAAGCCCCTTTGGGGATATGCTTACGCTGGTGTTGCCAAAACCCAATCTATCGCTTTCGATTTCATGGACCAAATTTCTGCGGCCTAATGCACACGCCGATCAATTAACCCTTTGGCCGGACATTATGGTTCCTGCCGAAGATGCTTTGGAAACAGCAATAGAATATATAGATAATTTGGAGGTATAAAAATGAACATGAATCCATTAAACCAAGCTCCGCAACCACCACAGCCGCCAAACTGGCACCCGCCATCAATCCCGCCTGCCAACCCCGGCCAAGGCAAGGCCATTGCATCCATGGTGTGTGGCATATGCGGCATAGTTTTCAGTTATCTGCCCTTCTTTGGCCTTGGTGCTGCCATAGCCGGTCTTATATTGGCAAGCATGGCCCACAAAGAAGGCAACAGAAGCGGCATAAGGACAGCCGGTCTGGTATGTTCTATCATTGGCGTGGTTTTCGGCGGCTTTTTCACAATATCCGTTCTGTCCGTCATAGCCTGCATACCATTTATGTGGCGTTATTTTTAAAAAAGTGCTGCCCAAAAACGATTTGGTATACATCGCGAAACTTTTCAAAAAGATTTTGCATATCGCAGACAAAGAGGCGAATAGTGCGTATAATGTTATAGAAATGCTCATTTGAAAAATATCGGGAGGTATACAACATGAACAAATCAGTATTTGGTTTAAACGAAAATTTGGCGGCGGCCCTGGCATATCTAGGCGTCTTCGTGTCTGGCATCGTGGTTTTGGTGCTGGAAAAAGAAAACAAATTTGTGCGCTTTGCGGCCCTGCAATCCACAATCTTTTTCTTGGCGGCATTCATTGTCGGCGGCATTTTGGACTGGCTTACCTGGATACCCCTTCTCGGTGGCCTTATCGGTCTTGTCCACGGCATTTTCAGTATTGCGGCCCTGCTTGTCTGGCTTTACCTTATGTTTACCGCCTATAAGGGCCAGGCTGTAAAACTACCCATCTTAGGCGATATTTGCTGGGATCAAGTGCATAAGTAAAAAAATATGAATTACAAGTTAATGCCACCACCTGCTTGCGGGTGGTTTTTTTCGTTTGCGGGTGCAAAGTTTTGTTGATAATAGCTATTTAAGCATTCAAAACTGCTCTCGCTGATAACGTGCTCCAGCTTACATGCATCCGCAAAAGCAGTCTTTTCGTCAACACCCAGCGCAATAAGAAAATTCCCTATGAGCAGGTGGCGCCGATAGGTACGTTTTGCAACTTGGGCACCTTTGTCTGTCAGGGTTATGCTGTGGTTATTGTCCACCTCGATGCAGCCGCTTTCTTTTAGCTGCTTTAACGCTATGCTTATGCTGGCTCTGGCATATCCGGTGTGTTTTACAATGTCCACGGCCCGTACATTGTTTTTACCCTTACCTATCACCAAAATCGCTTCCAGATAGTCTTCCGCAGATGCTCGTATCTTCATTTGACCCACCCCTGCACACATTAAATTTTTTGTCAATAGCTATTGACAAGCCTGTTAGTATATGCTAACATATTTGTTAGTTAGTGTCAACTAACAAATAATTATTCTAAAGAGGTGCTTTATGAACGACATCACATTCGCATTTTTACTGACTATAATTGCAGGCACGGCCACAGGCGTGGGCGGCCTTGCCATTCTGTTTTCCAAAAAAACAAGCAAAAAGTTTTTGTCCATTTGCCTTAGTTTTTCCGCAGGGGTCATGCTTTATATTTCATTTGCCGAAATATTGCTGGAGGCCTTTGAAGACCTTGAATACGCATTAGGCGATGGCATTGGGTATTTGGCCGCAACCATAGCGTTTTTTGTGGGCATACTTCTTGTAGCCATTATAGATAAGTTTATCCCTCATGGTGATGAAGTTACAGAGCTGGCGGAATACGCAAAACAAGGTAACAGTGAAGCGCTTGCTCAAAAAGACAAAAAAGAATTAAAGCGTACAGGGGTTATGGCGGCAATCGCTATCGCGATACATAACTTACCCGAAGGTATTGTTATTTTTATGGCGGCAATTCATGACCCCGCTTTGGGCATTGCCATAGCCCTTGCCATAATACTACATAACATCCCAGAGGGTATTGCCACGGCTGCTCCTATTTATTACTCCACAGGAAGCAGGGCAAAAGCACTTTTGTTTGCCTTTGTCACAGGATATGTCCAACCCATAGGCGCGCTCATCGCATGGTTTTTGATGCGAAATGTTTTTGACAACATGGAGGCCGCTTTTGGCATCGCCTTTGCTGCCGTAGCCGGAATTATGGTATATGTGGCGATACATCAGCTGTTGCCAGCGGCCCAAAAATTCGGAAAACATCACCTGGTTATGAAGTGGCTGTTTGCAGGGATGGCAGTTATGGCGATTAGCTTGGTTGCCCTGGAATTCGTTTTTTAATAAGCCTGCACAATCTCATCAACAACACATCCCGAGCCAAGGGAAGAATCTTCTGGACAGCAAAAGACATGACTCTTCCCTCGGCTCGAGGATGGCAGCAAAATAGCAGTTGATAATATCTGCATAAAATCATATCGTCATAAAAATTACTGAAATTGCTATTGACAAAGCAAAAAAGCTGTGCTACACTTACCATCGTTGGTGTAGTTTAATTAAACATGGAAAATCGCGGGGGATTAGCGCAGCTGGGAGGACGGACTGGTCGGCTACACATCCCCGAAAAATGTCCTCCGAATGAATGGCAGTGAAAATCATTTTCCACTAAGTGAATGGCAGTATTATAATTGCATATTTTTCCCAGAAATGGGAATTATGGGGGATTAGCGCAGTTGGGAGCGCGCCTGACTGGCAGTCAGGAGGTCACCGGTTCAAGTCCGGTATTCTCCATCCTAAATCCCCTGAAAGCCGTGCTTTCAGGGGATTTTTTTGTTATGGAATCTTAATGTGATTGATCAAAACTGCTATAAAAAATCGACCATTTTTGTAACTTTGTGTCACTAAAAGGAGGCTGTGGCCTTGCTTTTCTTGTTAATTTTCTGCATAATTATTCGGTAAGAATAGACCTGTTCGCAAACTGCTTCACACAATTTCTTTTGGCGCACGGCTCTCGACAGCTTTGCCCAAAAACATGGCAAAGCGTCTGCCGCCTACCACGCCAATAAATTGGTTCAGCAAGGTTTCCGAACAGGCCTAATATGTCAAAATAGCATACGCAGGAGGTAAAAATAGCAAGAGTGAGAAGCGTAAAGGAAAGCGGCAAAAATAGCAGACCGAATGCAACCGCTCAGTACAAAAAGAAAACTGGAAAAGATGTACCGCCAAACATGGTGATTAACGCTGTACTTGTTTCACGGTCATGCCGTTGCGCTCCGCGACAATCTCATTTGAATATAATTTCTATAAGAATATAATTTCAGATATAAGATATTAGTCGCTAGATAATTTTTAATAGAGGAAGGGAACAATCATGAGAAAAGTCAAAATTAAAAACATAGCTGACTTCTTCACGAAAATGGATAAGCATTAGTGCATCTAAATTAATATCAAGAGGAGAAAAAGCAAAATATGAGTCACTGAATAGCAGCTTCTTTAGGAGTGACGTTGATTGTTCTCTGAATACCTTGGTCAACAAATATTTTAGCATTGTAAGATATGCAACAGAATCACTTTTTAACCTTTTCACAACATCATGGTACTCCTACAAACCTGCTTGACTTCACTACATCCCCATTAATTTCCCTCTATTTTTCGCGTCAAGATGATGACTCGAATGTAGGTTGCGTATATTTTATTGACGAAAACAAAATTATTGATATGAGCAAATATATTATGTCTTATGACTTTAACTGCTTAGAGGAAATACTCGGCTTTTCTGATAATGCTACTGATATAACGCATTATTTCATCAAAAAATTTGCGGAGATCTGTGAATGTCCAAGTAGCAATGCTCAGTCTCTTATATCGATTTACTTGCACAAGTAAATGGCATATCAATTAAATTAGTAAATACTGATCAAATTGAATTTCTAAAGAAAATTGAAGATGAAATCAATTCGAATGGACTAAATAATCCTACAGAAAGAAGTATACTCTATTTTTTAGTTGTGCTCAAAATGCATATCCAACTCTTCCGCATATATGGGGGTTTGATGGTCAAAAACAAACCCACACTTTTCTATAACCCGCTGGGATTGGTGGTTTATAGAGAAGTGGGCGCAGGTGAGCAAATCCATATCCATATAGGCAAAGGCATGGTCTATCATAGCCGTGGTGGCTTCGGCAGCCAGGCCGTGGCCCCAATAATCCGGATGCAGAACATAACCTATATCCGCGGATGTTAGGCGGCGAAATCTCTTATCCTCCGCCGCCCAGGATTTGTGCAGACCAAAAGAGCCGATGACTTTTTTGTCGGCCAGATGGAAAAGCGCCAGGCATTCCCGCCTAAACCAGTCACTACGTAGAAACGCCAGTGCCGCCTCCATAGTGGCATGAGCCTTCCAACCGGCCATTTCGCCTACGGTCGGTATAGACGCGTAGGCGAAAAAGTCCACAAGATCGCTTTCCATCCAAGGTCGCATTAGCAGACGGTCTGTTTTTATTTGTGTATTTCGCAGGTCAATTTCCATATCGGCCTCTTTACAAGCTCTCGCCAAAATCTTTCCTAAACTGCGCGGCCAATAGCTCCGGCCAGTTTCCTATGGGCTTTAAGCGGCCAAAGAAGAAACGCAGAACCTTTGGTTCTTCCACAAATTCCAGCCCGCCTATAAGATGGCGATTTTTAAACAGCCAGGCAATGCGGTCGGCTGTGTATTTTACCTGTGACAAGGTAAATACGCGCTTTGGCAGAGCAAGACGCAAAAGCTCCATATCCGCAATGCGTTCGGTGCCGTCGTCGTTGCGTTGTTCACTTAGGGTGCCGCGCTCCATACCTCTTACGCCGCCGCCAATAAACATAGCCGCCGCCAACGCACCGGCGCGGTATTGAGTTTCGGGGATATGCTCACAAAACAGCCCGGCATCTACGTGGCAACCAAGACCACCGGGAGGCGTGACAACAGGCACACCTTTTGTCAGCAGCTCATTGCACAGGGCTTCTACAAAAATAGGTGTCTGGCTGATTATATCAATATCCATGGTCTCTCGCATACCAACGGCCATTGCTTCCATTTCGCGCACGGACATGCCGCCATAGGTTAAAAAGCCTTCAAAAAGCGGCACAAGCTCCCGCATTTTAAGGAACAGCGCGTCATCAGACACAAGTATGCCGCCGCCCCGGGCCGAACCCAGCTTGCGGGCCGAAAAGTATACAATGTCCATAAATGACGCGATTTCTCGTGTAATCTCTTTTATATCCACATTTTTGTATTTTTCGTCACGGGTTTTGATGAAGTATAAGTTGTCTGCCAAAAGGCTGGCATCACACACCAACAAAATGCCATGCTGGCGGCAGATGCGGGATACCTCACGCATATTGTCCATAGACACGGGCTGGCCGCCCACAAGATTGGCTGCGGCCTCTATGCGCATAAAGGCTATTTTTTCTTTGCCCAGACGGTTTATGGCCTCGTTAAGCCTGTCGATGTTAATGTCGCCCTTAAAGGGCATGTCGCTGCTGGTTTTAAGGGCCTCGTCAACAATAATCTCCTCAACACTGCCGCCCATTACGGTTATATGGGCCTTGGTTGTGGTAAAATGGTAATTCATCAACACAACCGACCCAGGTTTTACAAAGGTCTGGGCGATGATATTTTCGCAGGCGCGACCCTGGTGGGCGGGCAAAAAGTGCTTCATGCCAAAGATGTCTTGCAGCACACTCTCCAGCCGGAAAAATGTCTCAGACCCGGCATAGCTGTCGTCTGCCTGCATCATGGCAGCGTATTGGTTTTCGCTCATGGCATTTACGCCGCTGTCTGTCAACATATCCAAAAATATGTCTTGGTTTTTAAGTAAAAAGGTGTTAAACCCGGCCTCTTGCATACATTTTAGGCGATCTTCTACGGGCAAAAGATTTACCCTTTGCACCATGCGCACTTTATGCATCTCCAACGGTACATTTTCTCCGGATAATAATTTTACATTTGACATAGCGATTCTCCTCTTTTTTTAATTATTTCCTGCTCTGAAACAAAATAAGTCCCTGAGCAAGTAAGGACTTGCTCAGGGACGAGAAGAATCATAATTCCCGCGGTACCACCCTGATTGCGACTTAACACAAGCCGCCACTCGACGGAATCAAGCAATTCCTACCCCTATAACGGTGGGCATCCGTATGTTCCTACTAGATCACCATATTTCTTAGTGATTTTTCAAAACATCAGCTCGGGAGTGTATTTACATATCCGTCAGCACCTGCTTGCACCAACCGCAGTATCTCTGTTTGTCGGCATTTTGCCGAACATGCTGATTAAAGATATCTTTCTCTCCGTCATGGCCTTTTTGGCATTATACGACATGCAAAAACAAAAGTCAAGAGTTTTTTTGTGGAATGTTTTTACATTTTTTAGTGACTGCACAGGGTCGCCAGCACGAAATTAGCGCAAATGGAAAAAATTCACCATCATAGAATTTTTTCGCAAGCGCAGAATAATCCAAATAAGGAGGACAGCCTTTATGGACATATATATTAAGCCCAAAAAAAAGGCGGCCCTTGTGGGCAAGGCTGACGTGACAGTAAAGGACATTGCCGATGTGTATGCCCCGGCAGACATGCAAAAACGGGTGGAGGGCGTGAAGCTCTTGACCACGGACGGCGCGGACGGGGTATATTTGGTGTCGGTTATTGATGTGGTAAAGGCCGTGACGGCAACATTGCCCGGCCACACTATAACCAATTTGGGAGAAATGGACACCATGGTAAGCATAAAGGCCAAGCCACCCAAGAAGCGGCCTTTTGTAAAGTGGCTGAAGGTTGCCATGGTGTCTTTGGTGTTGTTTGTGGGGGCGTCCAGTGCCATTATGGCTTTTCATACGGATTCCCAGCTGACCGCCGTATTTAAGCAATACCACAAGATGTTTTTTGGCCAAGAGGTGGAAAAGCCGCTAATCATCAACATCCCCTACTCCATCGGTCTGGCCCTGGGCATTGTGGTGTTTTTTAACCACTTTGGCGGCAAACGGCTGACCAAAGAACCCACACCCATAGAGGTAGAAATGGCCACATACGAAAAGGACGTGGAGGACGCGGTTATCCAAACAATTGAACTGAAAAACGAAAAGCAGGAAAAGAGAGAAAACAAATGACGATTTTGCAAAGCATCGCTGTTATTTTTATTGGCCTGGCCAGTGGTATGGTGGTTAGTGGGGCGGTTTTTGCCTTTATCGCGGCCATTGGGGTGGTGCCGCGCATGGCCAAACGCACAGCCACGCCAGAGTGTATAGTTATTTACGAAGAGGCCATTATATGGGGTGGTATTTTCGGGGCATCTGCCATGATTATTGACTGGCGGCTGCCCAGCTGGCCTGTGGCCGCCGGGCTTGTGGGTATTTTTGGCGGGGTGTTTTTTGGTGTGCTGGCCATGAGCCTGGCAGAAACATTGGACGTGCTGCCCATATTGTCCAAGCGGCTGGCTATCAAAGAAGGTGTATTTTGGTTTGTGCTGGCCATCGCAATGGGCAAAATGGCAGGGTCGTTGCTGTATTTTATTGTGTCGGGGTTTTACACTCCGCAAGGCTAGGAGGAGTTACATGAATATTGGCACATCAAAAAAAGAATACGACAAAATGGTAAAGCAGGCATCGCCAAACAGCCGCATAGGGGCCAATTGTGTTAGAGCTTTTTTGGTGGGTGGGGCTATTTGTGTCTTTGGCCAGGGACTTAGCAGTATATTTATGGCCATGGGGGCAGACAAAGACATGGCGGGCACCCTAGTGGCTGTTGCACTGATATTTTTGGCTATTTTGGTTACAGGCCTAGGCAAATATGATGATTTGGTAACCTTTGCAGGAGCAGGAGCCAGCGTGCCCATAACAGGCTTTGCCAATGCGGTGGCGGCTCCTGCCATAGAATTTAAAAAAGAAGGCTATATAATGGGTGTGGGGGCAAAGATGTTTTTGATAGCCGGTCCGGTGATTGTGTACGGCACGCTGGCGTCTATGGTTGTGGGGTTGATATATTATTTTGTTCGATAAGAGGTGACAGTATGCTGAAACGATACGGCCGCCAGACGGTGTTGTTTAACAGTCCGGTGGGCATAATGGCCACGGCATCAGTAGTAGGGCCAAAAGAGGGCCAGGGGCCGTTGGCCGCGTATTTTGACCAAATAGAGGCCGACCCCATGTTTGGTACCGAAAGTTGGGAAAAAGCCGAAAGTAAATTTGCAGAAACAGCGGCGGAGATGGCAGCAAAAAAGGCCGATACGGCCATTGGGGATTTTGAATATATAATAGCAGGTGACCTGCTAAACCAAAGCACGGGCAGTATATTTGGCCTGCGTAATACCAACGCACCATACCTGGGTATTTTTGGCGCATGTTCCGCCATGGGCGAAGGTATGAGCCTTGGGGGAATGCTGATAGACGGGGGTTTTGCCCAAAAGGTGATATGTCTGGCATCCAGTCATTTTTGCTCGGCAGAAAAACAGTTTCGTTTTCCCTTGGAATTCGGCTCACAAAGGCCGCCCACATCCAGCTGGACCGTAACAGGCTCTGCCGCCGTGGCCCTTGGCGGCACAACTGGTGGCCCATCAGTAATGGGCTGTACCACCGGCAAAATGGTAGACATGGGCGTGACAGATGCCAATAATATGGGGGCAGCCATGGCTGGGGCGGCGGCAGATACCATTGTTGCGCATCTAACAGATACGGGGCGCAGTACGGATTATTATGACAAGATTATCACGGGGGATTTAGGATATATAGGCCAAGAGCTGTTGCTGGCCCTGGTAAAGAAAAAGGGATATGATATAACCCATAAACACATTGACTGCGGCATAGAGATTTTTGATAAAAACACCCAAGATACCCTGGCGGGCGGTAGTGGGTGTGCTTGCAGCGGCGTCACCTTTGCGGGATATTTTTATGATAAAATGAAACGGGGCGAGCTTAATAAAATCCTTTTTGTGCCAACAGGGGCACTGATGAGCCCAACCAGCGTACAGCAGGGCGAGAGCATACCGGGCATTGCCCATGCTGTGGTCATTGAAAATGCTTAAAAAGATTGTCGCCCAAAGGCGACACAATGAACGGAGTCGATAATATGCAATACATCTGGGCTTTTTTGGTGGGCGGCGCAATTTGTGTCGTCGGGCAAATTCTAATAGACAAAACCAAACTAACTTCCGCTAGGATACTTGTGTTTTTCGTGGTAGCCGGCGTAATTTTAGGCGGCCTTGGCCTATACCACCATCTGGTAGAATTTGCCGGTGCCGGTGCCACCGTGCCCTTGCCGGGCTTTGGCAACCTGCTGGCCAGGGGTGTTAAAGAAGAAATAGACCGAGCAGGAGCCATAGGCATTTTAACCGGCGGCCTAAAAATGGCGGCGGCCGGCATAATGGCGGCAGTATTCTTTTCTTTTGTGGCGGCCCTTATTTTTGAACCCAAAGCCAAGTAGTCAAAAACAAAAACAACCCCGCGCCCGGCAAGCGTGGGGTTGTTTTAATTAATACACCGTGGCTACCATCATCCTCTAAAAAAGTATTGACACAATAAAGAATATGGTTTATAATTACTCTCGTTGCTCCACCAAAACCAAGGCCCGTTGGTCAAGGGGTTAAGACACCGCCCTTTCACGGCGGTAACAAGGGTTCGAATCCCTTACGGGTCATTTTAACAGCCATAACCGCAAAACACGGCGCCATAGCCAAGTGGTAAGGCAGAGGACTGCAACTCCTTTACCCCCGGTTCAAATCCGGGTGGCGCCTTAATCTGCACCAAATGCCCAAGTGGCGGAATTGGTAGACGCACAGGACTTAAAATCCTGCGGTAGCAATACCGTGCCGGTTCGATTCCGGCCTTGGGCATCATGATAAATACGGGCTTTCCGATACATCGGATGGTTCGTATTTTTTTAGATTTTTAGTCCTTTACCCCTCATTTCTAACAAATTTCTAACAACCTAACCTCCGGCAACTGAAATTTGGTATTGAGAGCATCGGCAACCAGCGGCCTCCACACTTGCCAGTGCGGCGCACTCCCAAGTTAGCCTTTCACGATAACATAAGAAAGAGCTATATTGGGGTAGATTGATGCGCCAACCACGCAAAAAAATGGAAGAAGTGATACTAAGATCTGTGCAAGGGATTCGGGGGTTCTTTACAAGCGTCAAACTGATTCTTTCCAAGAAAAATCGAGTTGCACTTATCGCAAATGCGTTCTTTTGATGTATTTTGCTATATTATCATAATCATTATATATAAATTTTTCATTTATCCCGATAATGTCCAACTCTCTCCGTATTTGCAATTTGTCAATAATTTCAAAGGTTATATCAGGTTTTATCCTTTGAATCATGGGATCAAACAAGAAATCTTCATAGCAGAAGTCAGATAAATACTGCTGCTGTATAAATATTGATGATTGATTGTCTATTCGAGGATTAATCAATGGTGGATTATATGCAAAATAGAAAGGAAGATCGATATTTTTAATGCCATAGCGATACCTAGGCGATAATTGGGTTTTAATAATTCTAAGTACATGCGGTATGTGCTATACAAATAGCAAGCGAGCAAAGCAAAAACCACCCTTAGCAAGAAGGGTGGTTTTAAAAAGCTGTTTATTATCTTCTGGTGTATTCAAATGACATTCCGGCAATAGTGCGGCTGGTTAATGTAAGTCTGTTTCCGTCCAATGTGTAATCCCATTCTGTGGGAGCAATACAATTTGTGCCGCATAGGTCGGGGGTAACGCAAATAGACAATACCCTATTAACTGCCGTCCATCGTATATTGCTTCCGGCCATTGTTCCTTGGTTGTTGGCCTGCAACACGTAATAAGGTGTACCCATCCAATACCACGTACCCACCAAAGTTGATGCCGGTTGAGCTTGTGTGGTAGCAGGGGGTTGTTCGGTTGCCTCACTTGATACCAATACAGCGTTATTGGCTCCATCCCAGTCCACACTATAGCCCATGGCTTCCAACACTGCTCTTACAGGCATATAATTGCTAAAAAAGCCTGGGTTTTCCTCTGTTACTATAGACACTAAAGGCATATCTAAGTCAAGCTCGACACCATCAAAAATAACTCTGTTGGTGTTGAATGTAGCTGAAGCTATTGCGCCAGATGCCAAGACAGTGGTTCCGACCAAAAGCACACCTACAATAAGCCCAACTACAAAACCCTTTACATTTCTTAATTTCTCCATACTTTACAACCTCCATTAAAAATTTTGATATCGTTTAACATCGCAAATTGTAACATGTTTCGACAAAGAAATCAAATGTTTTTAAATTCCAGCAGTGGTTATATACGTCAAAATCTGTCGATGGGCCAGATCTAATCACGAATCAAAATTAATATCTGGCTGTTTGCGGGGCAACATCCGGACGACCGAAGGCGGTCATCCCTACGGATATCCTGCTAATGTCGTGTGCAGGGGCGGCATTTTGCCGCCTGTAATCCGTGTGTTATTCCGGTATACTTTCCTGATGCAACCGATTTACGGCGGTAACAACAAAATTATAATCGGTATAATTAGCCATGGATATCCCGTGGCGATAGGCATTCTGCCCGACCACAGCGGGAATTATGGCGTAAATATTGGCGGGATTGTCTGCGTCTACCACTGCCCTGCGAGAACGATAAATAACAAAATACCGCGGCCGCACAAGCTGACTGGTGCTAAATTCACCATTAAGCCAATATATTGCGCCATCTTCCACACGCACACTGCGGGGTGCACCAGGTGCCGTACCACCAAGGTGCTTATGTGCCGGCACCAGGGCCGGATAGCGCCAGGCCCCTGCCACAAGGGCGTCCATGGCATAAGATGTACCGTCAATCCGGCCGGGACGTATGTGGTTGTGAGCAAATATCATAGAACCGTGAATGTTTGGGTTACCCAAATTATAATGCTCTTGCCGCAAAAATGTACGCACGCCCTCCATCTCGTAGCCTTCGGCATTACGCCATTTGGCGGGGGGATTTTCCGCCATACGGTACAGGCCCAGGCCAATGTACAGGCGGGTTGTGGTATATGCGCCATCAGAATTACGCATGTGGCCATATGGGCCGTAGTCGAAAACAAGACGGCTCCACCAGTCGGCAATAGGGCCATAGGGCGCGGCAGGCAGGCTCCAATCCCAGTATATTTGCGGAGTAATGTAGTCGATGAAATTATAGATAATCCAGCGGCGCGTGTCGGCAAAAGACGAGTGATAATTTGACCAGCTGGTGGTGGAAGCACTGCCGGTATACGGCGTAACACCGCCACCGTCAAGGCCTGTGGTGCCGTTGCCGCTTATCCATACGCCGCCGGGGCTTATGCCAAACTGCACCCAAGGGGCGGCGGCTTTTATGGCCTCGTTGACTTCACGTATAAGCAGCTCGGTATTTTCCCGCCGCCAGTTAGCGCGGCCAAGGGGTGTGTTGGGATGGGTGGTGTTGTAACGGGCAAATGCCACATCGTCATTCCATCCGCTTGGATAAAAATAATCATCAAAATGTATGGCGCATATGTCGTAATTTTCCACAACTTCCATCACCCGGTCTACAATCCACTGGCGGGCGGCGGGTACACCGGGGTCAAGGACATACCGGCCTTCGCCCAAGGCGATGTATTCCCCCATGGTGTTAAAGGGATTGCCGGGTATGGTCGCCCATTCTGCCCTAATTTCTGACAGATCCGTAATGATTTCGCCGGTAGAGGACAGGGTTATACCGTCTCCGCGGGTATATGATATCAAGGAATGAGTAATGCGATAGGGGTTAAGCCAGGCGTGAAGCTCCATTGTGCGCTCGCGGGCTAATTCCACTGCATATGCCAGGGGGTCAAAGACATTGCCGTTAGAATCCAGCAGTTGGCCGGTGAAATTGGTTTCGCCGGTAAGCCAGGCCGACCATGGCACCAATGCGGAATTATAAAAAGCATCACCCGTGGGGCTTATTTGGAAGATAACGGCGTTCATATTGCGGGCGGCCATTTGGTCAAAACGCAGGCGCAGCTCATATTTTTGCCTGTCTACATGATACGGTGTGGTGCCGCGGGCCTCCACACTTGGCCAGTCTATATTTATCACCGTGGCTATCCATGCGGCGCGCAGGTGGCGTTTTTGCGGCACATCCTCGCCTAGGGCAATAGTGGCCAGGTATGGGCGATATCGGCTGTAATAATCTATAATGCTGTAGCGAAAGGTGTTGATGGCGTCCAATAGGGCATATGTGTCCTCATCAGCTTTTGCGGCGTAAATAGCATCGGCAAAGGCGGCGATGTCACGGGGATAATGGCGGCCGGCGCGGATGTTGGGGCCGTAAGGTGCGGCGGCGGACAGGCGGTTTTGGGCATAACGCAGCAGGGCAGCAAATTCTCCGTTTTCGTACCCGTTTTCGTATATATATTCAAGCTTCGGCACTTCTGGGGCAGGCTCTTCCGCCACTGTGTCGTCATCGGGATACTCTGCGGCATCTGTCGGTGCCGCGCCCGGCTTTTCTGCGGCATAGGTTTCCGGATATTGGCCGTGGGATAGTGATGTTACGATAATGATGGCAGCTATCAGCAGGGCTACTGCAATGCATAGCCCAATTATAGCTCGTTGCAATCGGCGCGTTTTCAAGGATATACCTCCGGACGTCGTTTTTTTCATTATACAACAAATTTCTTGAGCTTGGCAAATATTTGTGGTAAAATCGCCGTAAAGGGAGTGATAGCGTGGAATATACTTATGATTCGCCTGTAGGCAAGTTGCTTATAATTTATGATGACGACCATGTGACAGGGCTTTACTTTGACAAAGAACAGACAGCGGAGCATGTACATAATGCCGTAATAGACCAATGCGTGCGGGAGCTGGATGAGTACTTTAACCGGCAGCGCACAGACTTTGATGTGCCGGTAAAGGCCCGCGGCACGGCGTTTCAGGCGGATGTTTGGGCGGCATTATGCCGTATACCTTATGGCAATGTGGTGTCTTACGGGCATATTGCCCAAGAAATTGGCAACCCCAAGGCCAGTAGGGCGGTGGGTATGGCTAATAACAAAAACCCCATATCTATCATTGTGCCATGCCATAGGGTTGTTGGCGCAAATGGCAAAATGGTGGGCTATGGCGGCGGACTGTGGCGCAAGGAATGGCTGCTGGCCCACGAAAACAATCAAAAGCCTTGAAAACAAAAGGAAAAGCCTCTTATATCAAGAGGCTTTTTTTACACATAAGCGGGTGATGGGAATCGAACCCACGCATTCAGCTTGGAAGGCTGATGTTCTAGCCATTGAACCACACCCGCATATTGTGGAGGAAGTCATATGTGTTTGACGACTCTCTCCACCTAAGTCATAATAAATTATTTTTTGGGGTTTGTCAAGCACTACTTTATGCAAACAGTTTTTCTTTCCTTAACAGCAGATAAAACACCGCCGTGCCTATTGTCGCCACGGCCAAAATTAACACTTGTATTAGCATAATGTGGCTGAAAAACACGATGGCTAGGAATATAAAGCCAGCGTTAAGCACCATGCCGCCAAAGAGGACGATGTATATGGATGCGCTGTGGCCTTTTAGTAGCTGGTATTCGCTGGCCCAGTCGTAGCGGGGAAATTTGGCGTTGACATACATGGCAAAGACGGATTCGAAGACGCAATACACAATGGGGATAAGGTACATAAAAGCGATGGTAAGAGGGTCGGGTCTTAGGGTGATAACGAGAGCGGTGGAGGCTATAACAGCCGCCGGCACCATGATGGATATGGACATGGCTATTTTGGATTTAAAAATGGTGATGGCGGGTAGGGGCAGGGAGCACATTATCCAGCGGTTTTTGCCCTCAAGCGACAGCGCCACCGCGGTTATGGGCATTATGCCCACCATAAATATAATGGCTAAGGGGGATACCTGGGCTATGGTGTTTAGGATGTCTTCGGGGTAAAGGCCAGGTATGTCGTAAAGGCCTAAAAAGCCGATGAAAGATTCCGGCCCAACGAAGGCTATTATCACCGCTACCGCAACGGTGATAAGTGGCCCCATAACAGCGTTTAGGGCATAGGTGACATTGGATGTAATGCGGCGGGCTTCACGTTTGTACATTGCCATGAATGGGCTGCCGGCCTTTAGTGTGCCCAGCTTGAAGTTGCGCTTTTTGCCAAAGGAGGACACCCGGGTGTTTATTTTTGTGTAAAACCTGGACACAACGACCGTGTACAGAAAAAACACGCCCAAAGACACCAAGGCAAACAGGCCAAAGCTAAGCCAATTGGCATTAACAATGCCATCAGATAACCATGCCGCCGGGGGATAAAACTGGCCTAACAAAGTGCTTACCACAACGCCAAAATCCGCAACCTGCTCTATATTTGTCATCATCACCGGCAAATCCATGGTGAAAATAAAATAGAAATACGCCCCAAGGGCGGCCAGGGCCAGTACAATGCCCAGTAGGTTTTTGTATTTAAAGCGCGATGTGATGGCGGTTAGCAGGGTACCCACAAGTATCACGGCTATCATGGGTATCATAGGAGCCAAAAAGGCGGCCAGAATGTACATGATATAACCGTGGAGGGTTGGCTGACCGTGTATGCCGTATAATACCATGGCCGGGCCAAAAATAATAAGGCTGAAGGCCAAATTGGCGATATATACCATGGTAAGGCGGCTTAGCACCACCGCAAAGCTGTTAACGGGCAGGGACATCACCAGGTCATAATCTTTGTGGCCAAAAAGCACGCCGCTGGCTTTTAAAAATGTGGTGACAACAATAAAAAGCGAAGCCGTAACTAGATTTATGATAGGCAATTGGTCTGCCATACCCATTAATGCCGGCCCAAGACTGATAAAATAACTGATGGCAACAAAGCCACCCACAAGCACAAAACCGCCAATGGCCAGCAATATCAGTCGCAACAACGCGGCATTGCTTTTGGAATGTATGGTCTTGTTGATGGAGAACGTGGCCAGCATTTGGAGGCGCAGGAGCACGAAGTATTTACGAATCATCCCGAGCCACCTCCAGGAAAATATCTTCCAGGGAGCTATCCCCAAGGACGGTCTCGGTAGCACCTGATGTTACCAGTCTGCCGTCTTTTATTATGCCAATTTTGTTACACAGTTTTTCCACCACCACAAGTATGTGGCTGGAGAAAAATATGGCAGAACCGCCGGCGCACAGCTCGTGCATCATTTCGCGCAGTTTTACCGTGGCAACGGGATCCAGGCCGATAAAAGGCTCATCTAATATCAGCAGCTTTGGCTGGTGCATAAAGGCGGCTATCAGCGAGCACTTTTGCTTCATGCCGTGGGAATATGATGATATTAAATCTCCAAGGCTGGATGTCATGTCAAACATGCCGGCATATTTCTCTATACGGGCCTGGCGCAAGTCGCGCTCTACACCATAAATATCGGCAATGTAATTAAGATATTGTATGCCTGTAATGTACTCATACAGGTCAGGCTTGTCGGGAATATAGGCAATACGGGATTTTGTAGCCACGGGGTCGTCTTTTACATTGTGGCCCTCCACCAAAATGGTGCCTTCTTCATAATCCAGCACTCCAACCACAGCACGTATGGTTGTGGTCTTGCCGGCACCGTTGTGGCCAATAAAGCCATACACATCACCGGGGGCCACGCTAAGGGTTAAATCATCCACTGCCCGCTTGCCGCCGGTATAAATCTTTGAAAAATTCCTGATGTCCAAAATGTTTTGCATATATTCCCTCCTTGAAACAAAAATAACATTAGCGCAATATATACGCGCAGTAGGCCTGAGAAGTCTGTGTGTGGCAAAAAATGAGCGACCACAGGTCGCCCGTATACAAGAAGGCATGACGGGTACTTAAAAACCGTCAAACATCCTCGTCGCAAAGCCTATACGGCCCCTGCCGGACAGGTCTGCGGTCTCATCCATGGCCATCTCTACGGCATATTTATCCGGGTCGTCATGGTCTGTGTAGACAGTGGCCACAAGACCCGCGGCGTCCAAATCCAGCCAGGTAAATGGCCTGCTGGTTGCTGTGGTCTTCATGCCATATTTGTTTGTATAGGTGCATTGGGCGGTGACAACCACATAAGACGCATTGTTGATGCGGATGTTATATCTACGGTCGAGGCGTATAATTTCGGCATTGTGGCGCATACCATGATCTTTAAGGTCTTCCAGGGTTTTAATATGGCGTCTGCGGCTTAGGGTCAAAATTAAGCCCGGGATAAACATACCCAGGCCGGAAAGACCAAAAGGCCCGCCAAGGATAAGGGGCATAAAAGGGCCTACGGCACCCAGGGATTGGTCTGTGGACACAGCAAAGCCTATGCCTGCCATCATTATTGCGAGAAGCAGAAAAATGCTGCCTACCAGCAATAGAATAAAGCCCACAATGCCGCCTGGGTTTTTTAATAATTGGGAATGTCTCATGAATACCTCCCTAAACTTGTGTGGACGGGCGGCAAAATGCCGCCCCTACGGTAAACAACCAAAAGCTGGTAATATAATCTTACACAATCAACCCCAGCTTTTTAATCAAGCCGGGCAAAGCCAACTCAAAGGCCACACCATAGCGGCGTTCTTGGTCTAAATCCACTGTGATGCATATGCATTCGTATACATAATCACAGGCTATCTGGGTGGCCTGGGCCAGCGTGTTGCCCGCCAACAGGCCGGACAACAGGGTAGAGCCGAAAACATCCCCCGTGCCGTGGAAATAGCCATCTATGCGGGGCGCAAAGACATAATCTATCTGATTTTGGGCGGCATCATATATGGCGGCACCCAGCTTTGCCTCATCAAACCACGCACCGGTAAGCACTACTTTTTTTGGGCCAAGGGCCGCCAATTTGCGCAGCAGCTTTTCGATATATGGCTTGTCATATGGGCCTTCGCGGTATTCTTCATCTACCATAAAGCAGGCCTCGGTAATGTTGGGTATTATAATATCCGCCCCGGCGCACAGGCGGGCCATACCCTTGGCCATTTCGGGGCTGTATATGGTATACAGTTTGCCATTGTCAGCCATAACCGGGTCCACAAGAATGATATTATCCGGGGTTTTGTATGTGGCAAAAAGCTCCGCCACCAGGTCTATTTGCTCAAAAGAACCCAAAAAACCGCTGTACAGGGCATCAAAACCCAGACCCAGGCCTTGCCAATGGGCCGATATGGGGCGTATGTCCTGGGTAAGATCGCGATAGGTAAAGCCCTCAAACCCGCCGGTGTGGGTGGATAGCACAGCCGTGGGCAGCACGCCGCAATCGTGGCCGGCGGCGGAAAGTATGGGCAGGGCAACCGTAAGAGAGCAGCGCCCCACGCAGGAAATATCATGTATGGCCATAACACGCTTTTGTTTTTTCAAAATGACTTCCTCCTTGTGTATGCGGGCGGATATGGAACCCGCCCCCTACAAATATCCAATATCTATATTCTACCACAACCTGGGCCACGGCTCAATCATAAATTAGCCCGGAGCGAATATAATTTCATGAGGTGGTGAATGATGGAGAATTCCGGGCTTAAAGCACTAAACGCGGCCATACCCCATGTTGACCTTAAATATCAAAAAAAGCTGGCCATAGCGGTGAAGATGATGGAGCTTAAAGAAATTTGCCGCCATTATGACAACCTGGAAGCCCAGGGGGCAAGGGCGCAAAACCCACGGTGGAAACAGGATATGATAAGTGCTGTTATGCCCTATTTAAGCGAGGAAAAACAGCAAGGCCTAAAAACCATGGCGCAGATGATGGAAATGCAGGAAGTGATGGCGAACTTTGAAGCTTTTAAGGAGTTGAGCGAGTGGATATAGAAAAAAACAACGAGCATAGGTATGGCGCGGCACTGGATATGCTAGAACCAGATATGGCCCAGCTGCTGGAGGAATTTTTGGGCAAAATAAAAGGCAAGGGCATTGGGGAGATGATGCCCATTCTGGCGGAATTTAAAAGCAGGCTGCCGAAGGACAGGGTTTTTACGCCGGAGGAAAAGGCGGCCATTGTGGAGGAGGCCTTGTCGGCCATGCCGGAAGACGAAAGAAACAGATATAAAACGTTTTTGAAGATGATGAAGATAGTTTAGGTATAGACAAACGGGCGGCCACACAGGGCCGCCCGATGTTTTATTTTTTGTAATGCATATGTCTTACTTAAATCTCAAACTGTCCCTTGCTATCCCCATTTATCACGTAATAACACATTTTTTCCTCGGGCTTAAAATAAACTTCCATGCTGGCAAGGTCTTTCATCAAATTGCCCTCGCTTTTCCAAATTTCCTTCACAATATCGCTTAATTTTTTACAGTCGGTTTGTTCGCCGGCCAATTCCACATAATAGTCAATTTTCATAGATATCCCTCCCGCATTATCAGACATTGTTCGGAAACCTTGCCTAACCAATTTCTGAACAAGTCTATTGTCATACCTTAGCTTACTATCAAGAGGGGTTGCGTGTCAACAAAAAAATTACACATGGGCATCAAAATCGACGGCTTGCTCGGCTTGCTCCAGTTTGGCTACGGACACTTCAAAGGCGGTTTTTTCCACCACGTCGCCATCTTCCATCTTTTTTTGGTACAACCTGCTTTGCATACGCCCCCAAAGCTTTATGTTGTCGCCTACCTCCAGCTTCGAGCCGAAGCGGGCGTTGCGGCCCCAGGTTATACAGGGGATATAGTCAGATTTGTTATAAGAGCGGTTGACGGCCAAAAGCAGGTCACAAATTTCCCGGCCAAATGGGGTTGTACGATAAATAGGCGGCTTGCATATGTAACCATCCAGATGCACCTCATTGGGGTTTTCTTTGTGCAGCCCTTCTCTAAGCTCATAATCTTTAGCAAAAACCGTCAAAACAAGGCGGTTGCGCCGCTCTTCTTCAATAAAGTTGTTGTAAGAGCGTATTTGGCCAGATATGTCTATATCCACGCCTGGCACAAACTTATCCTTGTCCATTATGCGTTCGGAAATAGTAATGGGCAATAGGTCGTGGGTGTCGCTTAGGCGCGGCACCAAAAGATCAAAGCTATAAAAGCCCTCCCCATAGACATCATGGCTAAAGCTGGGCTGTGTGGCGATTTTTCCTAAAAGGCCAATGCGGTTGTTTGTGCTGGGATTCTCTGTCTGCATATTTTTGCTCCTTTCGTATATCTCCAGAATAATGTCGAGTGTTCATGACAATTCTATTTTATCTTTTGAAAAAATATTACTGCTTGGCAACATTTTGGCTAAGGTCTGTCGACAGACCTTATACCCGGCCGCAATATTTTGCGTCATTGTATTTTATCCATTTGCGTGATATAATATTTACACAGTCATAATGTTGCAGGAGGTAGAATTTTGTCAAACAACAGAAAAAACAAGGGTGCAGCCCTGGTGGTTATATCAATAATTTTGCTGGGTATAATTGCTGCGGGTGGTGTGCTGGTTTATAATTTATTTTTTGGCCAAGGTACCCAAGAAGCACCTGACACAGCCAATACGGAGGAAATTGATTTTTTTGAACATTACGGACATCTGGACAACCGCCGCATAAATGTGGTAATGCGCGGCGATATTGTGGCGGTGCCCACTGCCCCTGTATTCATTGACGGCGGACTGCACCTGCCCGCCGACTTTTTGCGCCAATATATAGACCGCTATATATTTTGGGAAGCAAACACCGGCCGTCTTACCATAACCAATATGGACCAGGTTACGCGCTTTTATCCTAATGATACCACATATACCTTAAATTGGGAAGAACAACAATTAGTACATCCAATACGCGAACTTGGAGGCATGGCGTTTATGGCTGCCGATATGGTTATGCAGCGTTATCCTGTCACCATAACCTATCAAGAAGAATATAACCTGGTTTTAATAGATTTTCATCGTTATGCACGTACATTTTACACAGTGGCGATGGATGAGAGTGGCGAAGAAAGTTGGGCTGCCCTGCGTTTTGGGCCAAACAATCAATACCCCATTATGGCCAGACTTTTTGACGGGGACAGAGTGTTGTATATCGAAGCCCATCGGGAATATAACGAAGAAGGCGAAAATGGGGAATATAGCAGGTATTGGCGTGTGCGTACGGAAAGTGGCCTAGTGGGTTATATATCGGCGGATAATTTAAGCCGGGTAAATTATATCCCTGCTGTGCCACAAATAGAACAACGCCGCCCCATTACCCGCCCCTTTGACGGTCATATACACTTTACCTGGCACCACATGGGTGTTAACAACCCGGACACATGGGTTGTCCCGCCGGGCTTGAATGCCATATCCCCCGTGTGGTTTAGCTTTGATGAAGATCCCAGCGGTAACTTTACTGGCAATATTACCAGCTGGGTAAACAATCAATATTTAGCCTGGGCCCGCGCCAATGGCATTGAAGTGTGGCCAATGATATGGGACGCAACCTCTGACGGGGCCTTTAGTGCCGCCATAAGCCGTGCTGTCCTTACAAATGCCTATGTGCGGGATAATGTTATTGCTCAATTGATGGAATTTATACGTCGGTACAATCTGGACGGCATTCAGGTGGATTTTGAGGCGGTACAAGAGGATTTTGCTGATGAATGGATACAATTTTTGCGGGAACTGGCCGTGCCTATGCGCCAGGCAGGGGCTGTGCTGTCTGCGGCTACAAAGGTACCTATGCCCCACAATATGTTTTGGAATCGCACAGAAATCGGCTTGACGGTGGATTATGTCATGATTATGGCCTATGACGAACATTGGCGCACATCTCCAACTGCCGGGCCTGTGGCCAGCTTTACATGGGTGCAGCACGCTGTACGCGCCACCCTAGAAGAGGTGCCGCGGGAGCAAATTATCGTTGGTCTGCCCACATATGTAAACATATGGCGCGAAGAGATTATCGACGGCGAATGGCGGGTGGTTAACGCTACGGATCGCAGTCAAGATAACCCGGTGGCCAGGCAAATTAGCATGAATTTTGCCCGCAGTTTTATGACCGAACGAGGTGCCACGTCTTATTGGGATTATATCCTGCGCCAATATTATTACGAGGTGGAATTTACGGAAAACGGTGTGGAAATGCGATATCGGGCGTGGCTGGATGATGCGCGCTCTATGGACGAAAAACTTTCCATCCTTAACCAATACAACCTGGCCGGCGTGGGTTTTTGGCAAAAATATCTGGCCCATGCGTGGATGTGGGACTTGGTGTACGAACATTTGAATTAACCGGCATCATTTTTCAAACACAAAAAAGGAGATCACCATGAAATATTTTGACGCACACGCGCACTACATCGGAAAACGCTATAACAAAGACCGTCACCGCCTTTTAACCCACATGCACAAAAATGGTGTGGAATATATAGTAAACTCCACCAGCACATTGGAGCTGGAAGAAGGCCTGCAACTGGCCAAAGAATACGACTTTGTATACCTTAGCATAGGCGACAACGCCGCATATACCTCTGGGCCGGAGGGAGACAAATACATCAGCGACGAAATGCTGGAGAGAATGATAAAGATCTGTCAGCGTAACAAAAAGGTCGTGGCCTGGGGCGAAATAGGTATTGATCTGCGCAGGGAAGCGGAGCGCAGCAAGGAGTATCCCAACGGCACCCAAAACCAAATATACTGGTTTAAAAAACAGCTGGATGCCGCAAAGCAAGTGAAGTTGCCCGTGGTAATTCACTCCGGCGATGCTTGCCAGATGGTTTTTGACATCCTAAAAGAAGCCGATATGCCAAATTATGGCCGCGGCCGCGGCATGATACACTGCTATCTTGGTACCCCGCAAATGGCCCTGGAATATATAGAAATGGGTTATCTCATTAGCGTCACCGGGGTTGTCACTCACAAATCTGCAAGGGGGCGTAATCTTGTCGAAGTCGTCAAAAAAGTCCCTCTGGAAAATATGCTAATCGAAACCGATTGTCCATACCTTACACCAGAACCTATCCGCAATGAAAGAAACGATTCTGCCAACCTTAAATTTGTGGCGGAAAAAATAGCGCAAATAAAAAACACCACGCCGGAAGAAGTGGCCAGGGCCACAACCGCCAATGCGCGGGCGTTTTTTGGGATATCGTAGGGGCGAACTGCGTTCGCCCGCAGGATAGCACCACCGTTATCTACAACTTATCCCGGCTAAAGATCACCGCTACATTCCCTTCTCTATATATCCTGCCTTCACGCTCCGGCAGCCTGTCAAATGGCCTGGACTTCTCTACGCATATACTTTTGGCCACGCTTATAAATTTCTTAAAATATTCTTCTTTGGCAAAAGGCCTGGTATCATGGCCTATAAAAAAGGTATCAAAGGGCAAGGTGCCCACCCGCTCTAACATAGCGGCATAATCCGCAATTGACGTGGATTCTGCCAAAAACACCCATGTACAGGTATTGGCGGCGTCGCTGTTAAGCAGCACGCCTTTTTCCCGCACCAAAATACCCACAGAACCCTGGGTGTGGCCCTCCATGGGTACCACTTCCGCCGTCAGACCGCCAAGGTCAAAAACCTGCCCGTCCTCCAGTTTTTTCAAATTGCCGGCACCCCTGTGTATATATGTTTCGGCATCAAAACCCTCCGGCGGGGTTGCCAGTCTTTCGAGCACCCTACGACGTCCCGTCCTAGAGGCATGGCGCAAACACAGCTCATAATCATCCGCGCCAATCCAGGCCTCTTCAAACTGATATGCCCCATTGGCATGATCTAAATGACCATGTCCTAATACCACTGTAACGGGCAAATCCGTAATCTCCCGCACCGCAGGCTCTATAGGCATTATGCCATAGCCTGTGTCATACAAAAGTGCCATATTATTGCCCACAACCAGGTACATATATGTGTCCATGGGGTCGTGTATGGCCCACAGCCACGGATAAATCTTTTTTGTTGCGTAATATCCCATAAAGATCACCTCATATTTTTCCAAATTGCTATTAAAAACTGTTCGGTCGCCCGACCACATTAATACGCATGGGGCAGCAAATCCCTAATAGTCACCACCACGCCATCGGCCACCATAACCTGCGTATCCATATTGCCGTCATGTATCTGCCTTATAAATTCCCGGCATCTGCCGCATGGCGGCAAAATGCCGCTGCGGCCCACGGCTACTATTTTTTGTATTTTATGCTCGCCGGCCGTTACCATTGCGGCAATTGCGGCGTGTTCGGCGCAAAAGCCCATGCCACATGGAGTATCAATGCATACGCCAAGGTATATATTGCCGCCGCAGGTAAGCAAAGCGGTGGCAACGCTGCCGGCTGTGGTGTCTTGGGATAGCTGCCGCGGACCAAGGACGCCGCGGGCTTTTTCTATTAGTTGAGTAAATTCCATAAATTACACCTCTATTTTAACATATCTGTGCAAAATATACTTACGCATACCCATATAGTCCAGTAGTCGTCTGTCCATGGCCACTACGGCCTCTTGCAGCTGATGTCGCTCTTGGTCGGTTATGGTTTGTGGGCTGTACCGCGCCCTGGAGAAGGTGCGGGCCAGACTTTCCATGGTTATTCTGTCGCCTTGGAAGCTGCCCACCTTTTTGTTAACCCGGTCGGCAAATTCTATCACTGTTTCGTGGTCGCCTATTTTGTAGTTAAAGAGGTACAAATATCGCAGTAATCTTTGGAAATAGACCTGAACGGCCTCGTTATTGTCTTTGCGCTCCACACGGGCGTCTCTTATCTTTACATATGCCACACGGGCGGCAAAGATGGCGGCAATTAGAGCCAACACGGTTATTATGGAGTTTATCATAATTCTACCAAGGCCGGTTGTTTGGTCGGCTTCGGTACTGGGTCCGGCACCTGCATCCCCATTGGGCGTAATACGGTCGTATGGGCTACCCGCACCGTTATAATACATGCCATCCAAAAATTGATCCCAGTCTACGTAATCTCCATTAAGAAAATGGAAGTCCGGCCCAAGATCCTCCGGGACATAGCCTGGAGCAAAAATGGCATCCGGCGGCGTGGGGTCAAAGATATGCCAGCCAAAGCCCTCGAAGTATACCTCTGCCCAGGCATGGCCGCTGCGGTTTAAAACATCATGATAGCCGTATTGGTTTGCTTCTCCCGTAACAATAAAGCCCTCTACATAGCGGGTGGGTATGCCCAAGGCACGGGCCATGACAACAAAAGCCGAGGCAAAGAAAGTGCAATAGCCCTCTTGTATATCAAAAAGAAAATGGTCAACAAAATCCCGGCCCGCCGGAGTGTTGCCCGGTGTAAGGGTGTAAGAGAAATTGCCGCTGTCCCGTAAAAAGCTGTTTATAGTCATGACTTTTTCCAATGTGGTTTCCGCGCCTGCCTGTTGCACCAACAGCTCTGCCAAATCTATAATTCTTTGGGGCAAATTCTCCGGCAGGGTGGTGTATATTTCATTTATCCGGTCCGCACGGGGTATCAGGTATTCGCTTAACAACCGATAATAAGGCATATATTCATCATTGCGGCCGAAGTTAATGACCGATGCATCAAAACCATCGGCTTGAGCCTGGCGCACACGGTCATAAACATCCCGTAACACTCCAGGATAACTGGTTGCTATAAGCTCTTCCCGGTTTATATGTTCCGGCAGGTCGGCATAAATTATAAAATACCTGGCCCAGCGGCGCATTAGGTGTTCGGCCTGTACCGATCCGCTGTAATTACGTATAAAATTCATATCATACTCCGGCGGAAAGAAATCGGACACAATACCTGTGGTAAACACAGTGAAACTGCGGTGGATATGGTCTACCACCAGGGTGTTTTCGTCAAGGGTAACATCAAAGGCATATGTAAGATTGACGGGTTTTTCGGGGTCTGTAAACAGGGGTCTGGACGGGATAAACGACATAAGTCCCCACAGGAGGGTGATGGGAGCCAAGCCATCTTCATCGCCAAAATGTGTCAAAAAATGCTCGAAAGAGCCAAAATGGGCAACATTAGTAGGGTTGGCATAAAACATGCGCCTAAGACTGTTCATAGCAGCCGTATATTCATCAAAAAATCCATCAGCCACCCACATGGTAAATAGACTGGATTGACGCTCCAAAAGCTCCGCATTTTGCATTGTGGTGCCAAAATCCAGTACATACACACCATCGGCCAGGGTGTTTTGCCAGGAGTACCCCGTATATTGGTCAAAAATATTGCCTGAAAGATACACCGGTCCGGGATGGTTTACGCGCAGCACACGGTCATAATTTGCCGTAACATTGCCGCCTAAGCGGCGGGTTGTGCCTGTGCCGAAGCCCGTCTGGGCCAAGGAAAAGTGGCGGGGATGAAACATTTCTTGCAGGTTACGGTTTAGGGCGGTAAATGGGCGGTTAATAAAGTTTTCTCTAAAATCCGCCGTAGGGGCCGGCAGGGCAATGGCCAGTGCCAGGCATATGGCCGTAAAGGGCAGGGCATACAGGGCAAAAGGTGATGCCATGCCGCCTTGCTTCATGATGCGCCAGTTAAGATGCCTAACAAGAAAGGCAATGATGCAAAACACAAAGGCGTAGAATGACAAGTTGTAGAAAAAGAAGCCGCTGTTAAGCACGAGACCAAAGGTAACGGCAGATATGGCCAACAGGGCAAAATAATTAAACCACAAAAAGCCGAAAGCAAAAACGAAAACGGCAAAGCCGACGGCCACTGACCATTGTATGAAAGTGCCGTAGACGGCTTGATAAGGCTCGAACCCCGTAACAAAGGAAACAACAGAGGATATAAAGTCTATCAACCTAAAAAACACGGGTGTGTTGCCGTGTGCCACATCCGGGTTGTAGGCCAAAACACCAATAAGCATAAACACCAAGGCCACACCCACCACGGCCGCGGCGGATATAAGTGTGTATTTGTTTATAAAAATAAGTCGCAGCAAGCCCAGCACAAAAAACACCCGGATGAACATAACAAAAGGCACAAGAACAAACACC
>WQVZ01000003.1 GCA_009785595.1 Defluviitaleaceae bacterium
CTTTGGCTTTAATTTTAACCGTACTATTTTTGCCGACCACAGCCTGCGGTCCGCTATCGCCCATGCTTTTGATTTAGATACAGTTTTACGGCGTTATTATGACCATATTGATGCCGCAATTGCACCCATTAATCCTAATTCCTGGCTGGCGGCAGATGGACTGACCGGGTATTATTTTGATACTGGCCGTGCCGAAAATCTTTTAAGCCAACTGGGTTTTGTGCGTGGGGTCGATGGTATTTTGGAGCGACGTCTTTCTGAGACCTTGCCTGCCCTGCGGCTGTCTATGAGCATCTTGGTAAATGAAAGTAACGAATCAGGCATGGGCACCGCTAATATTCTAAAAGACGGGCTTTTAGCCGTGGGTATTGATGCTAACTTGGCAGCAGTGCCTCGTGATGTGTTTCAGGCCAGAGTGGAGGCCGGTGATTTTGATATTGTGGTGGGTGTTATTTCGTTAGGTTCCGGGCCTAATATGGGCTTTTTGCGTTCCAATGATGCTCAAAATAATATTTTTGGATATCGTTCCGAAGATCTTGCCCTGCTAATTTCCATGTTAGAGCGGGCTGCAAGCGAAAGTGCCCTGGGCCAAGCCGCGGTAGATATCCAGCATTATATTGCTGATAATTTGCCCATCCACGGCATTGCCTTTTGCCGCCAAACCCTGTATGTGTCCGGGCATATCCACACCGACACCAATACATCCATCAGCGGCATGTTCTCAAATATACGGGATTGGTTTGTTGTAAATTAAAAATTGACGTGATTGAATTATTATGATATAATTATGTGCATAAAGGAGGTGTTAATTATGACGATTATTCCGATTACAGAATTGCGCAACACCAATGAAATTGCAGAGCTGGCCCACAGCCGCAAAGAGCCTATATTTATCACAAAAAACGGTTATGGCAGCCTGGTTTTGATGAGCATGGAGGCTTATCAGCTGCGGGAAGAAATGATGGACTTGCGGGAGAAGTTGATGGAGGCCCACATTAAACACGAAGCCGGGATTGGAAAAACTTATACTTTCGAAGAAGTAGACGCAGAAATTACAAAAATGATTGAGGGCATAGAAAATGGATAAATTTAAAATAATATTACGTGATGATGCTTCGGATGATTTGCGTGGGATAATTGCATATATTGCCTCGGACAATCCAACTGCCGCCAAAAATATGCAGAGAAAATTTCGCGAAAAAATAAAAGGACTTGCTTTATTTCCGAGGCAAGGACGAATTATTCCCGAAGAAACCCTTGCAGAAATTGGCTTTCGGATGATATCAACGGGCAGCTATACTATTTTTTATTTGGTTAAAGAGGATACTGTTTTGATTTACAGGATTTTACACTCTGCTAGGGATTATCCAACAATCCTTGCTTGCGGCAAAGATTTGTGATAAGATATCTTTTGGAGGAGTGAGGCATATGACAGAAAATACAGTTACCGCGCCGAAAAAGATTATATTTTCCGGGATGCAGCCCACGGGTTATCCTACGCTGGGCAATTATTTGGGTGCCATAAAAAACTGGGGTGCCTTGCAAGAAGAATACGATTGTCTGTACTGTATAGTAGATATGCACGCTATAACTGTGCGGCAAGATCCTGCGCAACTGCGTAAAAACGCCAAAAATTTGCTAGCATTGTTTATTGCCTGTGGCCTTGACCCAGAGGAAAACATACTATACATGCAGTCTCAATATCACGGCCATGCTGAGCTTTCTTGGATTTTAAACTGTTACACATACATGGGCGAGCTTGGCCGCATGACTCAATTTAAAGAAAAAAGTGCCAAAAACGAGGCCAATATAAACACCGGCCTGTTTACATATCCCGTCCTTATGGCGGCGGATATTTTGCTGTTTGGTACCGCATTGGTGCCCGTGGGCGATGACCAGCGCCAGCATTTGGAGCTGTCCCGTGACGTGGCCATGCGCTTTAACAATATATATGGCGATGTGTTTACCGTGCCGGAGGCGTATATCCCCAAAAGCGGCGCACGTATTATGAGCCTGACAGAACCCACCCGCAAAATGTCAAAATCTGATGAGGAAAACAGCTACGTAAGCCTGATGGACGCCCCGGATGCGGTAATACGCAAATTTAAGCGGGCAGTGACTGACAGCGACATGGAAATACGATACGACCAAGCGGAAAAACCAGGCATCAGCAATCTTTTGGAGATTTACGCAAATGCCTGCGGCATAAGCATAGACGCCGCCGTGGCAGAGTTTGAGGGCAAGGGCTATGGCCACCTAAAGACCACCGTTGGCGAGGCCGTTGTGGGCAATATTATAGAGCCTGTACAGGGCCGCTTTGCCGAAATTAGCAAAGACGCGGCATATTTAGACGAAATTATGAAGAAAAACGCCCAGCGGGCGGCGCAAATAGGCGAAAGAGTGTTGAAAAAGGTGAAAAAGAAGGTTGGTTTTGTTGTGTGAAGCAACCAATAGGAGCAAGGCATGACGGATGCGAGAAAAATAGCCGTACAAGGCGCGGTAGAGTATGAGATAAATTACTATATATCTCAATTGACAAATTTAAAAAAGCGCATTGTTGGCGGGTATGCTTTCTACGAAGGGGATAATTGCGGCAAGAACTTTGTTATTTCGCAAACCGGCGCAGGGATAACACATGCGGCGATAGCAACGGCGATATGCATCCATAATTATAATCCGTACGTTATTATCAACCAGGGTATTGCCGGTGCCCATAGAAAAGATTTAAACGTGGGAGATATCATCATTGGCAAAGATGCTGTCAACATAAACAGCTTTATTTCTGAGGGCAGAGCAGAAGGCGAGGGCTCCGACATATTAAAATGGAAGCTGGCAAAGCGGTTGCAACGATATAATGCTGATTCAAGTTTGATTGATTTTTTTGTCAAGCACCTGCCAGAAGGGCGCCAAGATACTTTGGGCAGTGGTGACATGTTTAATAACGAAATAGACTGCATAAAATGGATAACGGACAATCTTGGAACTGCCTGCGAGGATATGGAAAGTGCAGCCGTATACCAGTGTTGTGCCGGATATGATGTGCCTTGCATAGGCATAAGAATTATTTCTAATAACGGGCTTATTGGCAGTGAATACGACAGAAGTATGGCTGATAAGCTTCAAAGAAAATTGCTCCCGGTTTTGCAGACGTGGGCAAATTTAAAAAAGGATGTGCTGAAATGAGACACATAGGGACTGTTGCATACGGAATACGCACACCACTGATAAACATAGGGGATGATTTGGCGGCCATTGCCGCTGATTCTATTTGCCAGGCTGCGATGGCCCAGGGTTTTGACCTTTGTGCGTCGGATGTTGTTGGCGTAACAGAAGCGGTGGTGGCAAAAGCCCAGGGTAATTTTGCCCATATTGACCATATTGCTGCGGATGTTCGTGACAAATTTGGTGAAAACACCGTGGGTGTTGTGTTTCCTATTTTTAGCCGCAACCGCTTCCTTAATATCCTAAAGGGCATATGCCACGGCGCAAAGCAGGTTTGCCTGCTGTTGCAGTTGCCGTATGACGAGGTTGGCAATCCTATTATGGATATAAATCTTATGGATGAATTGGAGCAGAAACTGGGCGGATTGATATCCGCCGAAGAATTTAAACGCATAGCGGGCGAATTCCGCCACCCCTTTACCGGTGTGGATTATATTGAGCTTTATGGCCAGGTGTCAGATAATATAAGCGTATATTTGTCCAGCGACCCACGGGATATACTTAGAATAACACAACATGTGTTGGTGGCGGAAATACATAACCGCCAACGTACTAAGGCGCGACTTATCAAGGCCGGGGCACAAACGGTGCATACACTGGCGGATATTTTGCAAAAACCTGTAGATAGCAGCGGATATAACCCGGATTATGGCGTGTTGGGGTCTAATTTGTCCACGGAAACAGAGCTGAAGTTATTTCCGCGGGATTGCGATGAGTTTGTAGCCAGGCTACGTAATGAAATTGAGGCCAGAAGCGGAGTGCGGCCGGAGGTGATGATATACGGCGATGGTGCCTTTAAGGACCCACGCGCCGGCATTTGGGAACTTGCCGACCCAGTGGTTTCCCCCGGACATACACAGCGTCTTGGTGGCCAGCCTGATGAGATAAAGCTAAAGTTAGCCGCAAATCAACTTGATGCCAATGCGACCCAGCAAGAAAAACAAGAAGCCATGACAGAAATTATACTAAACAAATCTACATCTAACGGGCTGCGCGAAGGCACCACACCAAGGGTGCTTGCAGATTTGCTGGGCAGCCTATGTGATCTGGTAAGCGGCAGCGGGGATAAAGGCACACCAGTTGTGCTGATAAAAGGGTATTTTGATAATTATGCAAGCGAATAGAGATATATTGTTTCACGGCGATGATTATATATTTGGTTATCGCGTGGCCGGAATTTTATTGCGTGACAATAAAATCTTGTTGCAAAAGCCAACAAGCGATACAGGATACGCCCTGCCCGGCGGACATGTAGAATTCGGTGAAACCAGTACCCAAACACTGGTGCGGGAGTTTAAAGAAGAAATCGGGTAGACGTCACCATTGGTGCCTTAAAATGGGTTGCGGAAGTTTTCTTCCCGTGGGGCAACAAGCCTTGCCAGCAAATATGCTTGTATTACGATATTTTTATGAGTGATGAAACACAGTTGCTGCACAACGAAATTTTTGCAGGACATGAGCGCATCCAAGGAAGGGAATTTGGAATGGAATTTCATTGGGTGCCATTTGAAGCTCTTGCTAAAATTAAGGCATATCCAGCAAATATCGCCGATTTGATGAAGAGATACAACGAGGGCGTTCAGCACTTTATATGTCGTGAAGGTATTTAGGGGGCCAAATATTCAATATCGCTTCGTGCAGACCTTTTTGAATTTGCCTACGTATATTGGGTTGCGATAAAAAGTATTATGCGAATATATATTTAATGAAGGGAGAGATAATCATGTTGTTTTTGGCAATTGGGTTGTTTATAGCGGCCGTCCTCATCCTTGCTGTGGATATTTACATCGAGGGCTTTGGACCCCTTGGCGTGGTGGGCCTTATTGTAGCTGCTGCCAGCCTTTTCATCTCCATAGCCTGGGTGGATTTTGGCGGCTTTATTGTGCTGGGCAAAATTGCGGTTATGGTGCCGGGTACGTTGCTGTTTTACAGGTTTTTGCGGGCGCGGCAGCTGGACGGCAAGCTTGTGCTGACAGAGACCCTGGCAGAAGATGTTGTGGATGTGTCCGGGCTGGAGTATTTTATGGGCAAGGAGGGCATCACAAAAACCGCGTTGCGCCCCCATGGCAGGGCCGATTTTAACGGCACCACTGTGGAGGTTCATTCGGATTCGGGCTACATACCCACTGGCAAGCGCGTGAAAGTTGTGGATGTGCTTGACAAAAAGGTATTTGTGCGTCAAAATGAGAATTAAGATGTAAAATATAAACATAAAGGAGGATTATTTATGATTGACGGATTTTTGTTGATGTTTGCGGTAATTGCTCTGGCGATCATCCTGCTGCTCACACTGTTTTTCAATTTTATTCCAGTGGGGCTGTGGATTTCGGCCGTGTCTGCCGGGGTAAAAGTTAGCATTTGGTCGTTGGTGGGTATGCGTCTGAGGCGCGTAAAACCCGCAAGGGTCATCAACCCCCTGATAAAGGGCATAAAAGCCGGGCTTAATGTTAGTCAAAACCAGCTGGAAAGTCACTTGTTGTCAGGCGGACGGGTAAACAATGTGGTAGACGCGCTGATAGCCGCCCACAGAGCCAATATGGAGCTTACCTTTGAGCGTGCCGCCGCTATAGATCTGGCCGGACGCGACGTATTTGAAGCCGTGCGCATGAGCGTTATGCCAAAAATCATCGAAACACCCATGATATCCGCCATGGCCGTAAATGGCATAGAAATTAAAGCCATGGCTAAGGTGACTGTACGAGCCAACATTGCCCGTCTGGTTGGCGGTGCAGGCGAAGACACCATCATTGCCCGCGTTGGCGAAGGTATTGTTACCACCATAGGTTCTGCAAAGAGCCATTCCGAGGTTTTGGAAAATCCCGACAGAATTTCACAAACAGTACTTAACAAAGGTCTGGACAGCGGCACAGCCTATGAAATTCTCTCCATTGACATTGCCGACATAGACGTTGGCAGAAACATAGGTGCCCATCTGCAAATTGACCAAGCCGAAGCCGACAAGCAAATCGCCCAAGCCAAGGCAGAAGAGCGCCGTGCCACAGCATTTGCGGCAGAGCAAGAAATGCGCGCCAGGGTTGAGGAAATGCGTTCTAAGGTAGTGGAGGCCGAAGCACAAGTGCCGCAAGCTATAGCAGAAGCCCTTAGAAACGGTAACATGGGCGTAATGGACTATCTTGGTATGCAGAACAAAATAGCCGACACCAAAATGCGCGAGGGTCTGGCGGGCATAAACATTAATATGACCACCAAACCGGATGACAAGGCATAATAAATAAGAAGCCAAAAGGGCGGCATAGGCGCCTTTTTGTTGTGGAAGCCGTTAAGAGCTATAAATAAAGCTCTCGTTACCTACGCGGCAATTAAAATACTGATCCCATGCATAGCCCTGACACGCGAGGGCGGTGTGGCGCAGGCGGCTAAATTCCTCTTTGTTAAGATCGATTATTATCTCGCCTTCCGTCAAATTTCCGGCGGTTTTTTCCGCCAACAATTTTTTGTGGGCATGTATTTCTATTCTTGTTATCTTAATATTGTGGTCCAGAGCCGTTTTATCGGGATTTAAAACAGGCATAACCTTGTATTTGAATAAATATCTATGGGCTCCAATTTTTTCTGGCGGATAGAGAAAGATGTTAAAATCCGGGTCTATTTGGGGGTTTATCAGTTGTACGGCACCAACACGCGGTGGGGGCGGATATTTGTCGGGGCTAAACTGTTTCCAAAGATGATTTCTAACACGGCTGAAGGTCCGGTCGCCATGAATCCTAATATAAGCGGGATCGGTCTCTCCGATTCCGTTTTTCTTTGCGTCCTCCAAAAGGGGAGTGCTCTTTACGTCGAAGCCCATCAGGTTGGTAGCGGCTACATCAAGAGCTGCCGGATCAAGAGCTGCCATGACGCAATTGGTAAGGATAAAGTCTGTTTTTTGGTCTTTATCGGCAATATCTGTTATCATGCCCATTGGCAATGCAGGCCCCTGTAGGTTTAGTGTTAGGGCGTCTAGTATTGTATAATCATAACTTCTAACCAGGTGCTGGGCGCAAAGATAGTCGGTTAAATTTTGACGGCCGTGCATATTGCCGCGCTCATCAAAATGAACACCATTGTGGCCAAAGCGTCCCGCGTCAGAAAAAGCTCCGTACATGCTTCTTATGCCGTAGTGCAGCTTTAAACCGCCTGTCATGCCCATAAGGCCATGGGTTTTAAATGTTGGCAGACCTATGAATACGTCTGTGTATTCATTTGGCTCTCCGGCTTTACGCGCTTCTTCCCTGGTGCGCAAGAATTTTGGAAAGGCAATATCAACCCGGGTGCCGTCATAAAGAGATACTGTTTGGCAAAAACGCTCGTCTTCCCCAAGAGAATCAAGATTAACAAGTCTCGCATACGAAAAACCATCAAGAATGCCGTCGGCATTTGCGTCATAACAAATATCCACGCAGGGATTTACTGCGTTGTTGCCATTTCGTTCCAGCCGCGCCCAGTAAAAACTTGTTTCCTCTTCTTTTAACGAGGGATTTTTGTTATAATAGTGGGTGGTTCCAATGACTTTCAAAACACCTTCTGGGCCGATAATTTCACGGACTTTCTCTGCCACATGCCTGACTATCCTGGGATCGGTGATGATGGCGCGTCCTTTTTCTCCTCTTGCGCCCAGATGGGCACCAACCAAATTAACCTTGATGGCAACACGGTCATGGGGTTTGATAATTCGCCGCAAACCCTCGAAACCCAAGGTCTGAAAAATTACCTTGTCAACCATGTCATAAACTTCTTGGTCACAAATTTCATGCGTCGCCGTGCGCTCCATTAACTGAAAAGCAAACCCAATGTCTTTGATTTTGTTCAACACATATCACCTTCTTCCGATAAGGGGGTCAAAGCGTCCGGTATAAAGATATCGCATTATGTCCCATGCTTCGGCGTCTGGATATGTATAAATATTTGTGACGCCGGCAACAGAATTATCATTTTTGGCCCAAGACCCGCCTAAAATTTTGGCTATTTTAATTTCGCCCCAGGGGTCGTATTGGGAAGATTGCAGTTTGGCCCAGGCATATGCCGGTTCATATTGATGATAAAAAGTAGGGCTGTCGTAATAGGATATCCGCATATTATGTAAGCCCTTTACATCATCGGTATTGTATCGGTGTGTCAGCACCCCGCCTTCTTGCCGCAGGCCTTTTCTTGGGTCAAGGCTTTCCAGCCCGTTGGCGAAATCAGGATCGTTATACCGGCCGATTTTAAGCACCGCATCAAGAAGTCTGATCCCGTTACGCTCTACATGGAAAAAGACCTTATCATACCTGCGCTTTAGGCTGATTGAATCGGCAATTTTCTTAGGCAGCCCTGATTCTTCCCGGCCCATAAATGTGGCGTTTTGTGCGCCCCAACCGTGAAGCTGTAGATTAAAATAATAAAGCCCGGTGTGTGTAACGCCGCTACTGTCCACAAGGTTGGCTAAAACACCTATACCGCCTTCTATATACGGCGCGGTAAATGTCGGCTTGTTGATATTGGACACATAAATGATGAGTAGCGGCGGGTCAGCAAGCTCTAACGGCGGCGGAATTAATGCCTTAACAGATGGGTCGGCAATGGCATATATGGTCGCCGCAGAAATATCGTTCATTTCGCTGTACTCTGGGTTTGTTTTTTTCTTCAGTTCGTCGAGAGAGACAACAAAGCTACTCATTTTTTCAGCTCCTGGTTTTTTATTATATTTATTCATCACGGCTTGGGAAGATGTTTTGATTAATATGTGGCAGGCCTATTATGCGGCTATTTGGATTTTTTTAAGAAAAGTCTTGACAAAGAGGTTGGGCGGGTGTAAAATGGGTTGGTGTAAATGTGTTTTACTTTACAGCCCAGTGGCTACAGGTGAGATATGGACGCTTTACTGCATAATACATTATTGTTTGATTTTTATGGCGATTTGCTGACAGAAAAGCAAAAGAATATTTACCATATGTATCATTGCGAGGATTTGTCGCTGGCAGAAATCGGCAGTCGTTTGAACATAAGCCGGCAGGCGGTTAATTTTTCTATAAAGCAAGCTCAGCGCAGTTTTTTGGCTTTTGAAGAAGTTTTGGGGCTGGTTGAGCAGCATATTGCCGCACAAAACCATGTGGGGGCATTGCGACAGGCTTTGGAGAACAAAGATTATGTTGCCGGAAATAAAATATTGACAGAATTAAGCAAGCTTGTGTAAGCAAGCTTGTGTAAGAGTCTGCCTAAAATCTAACCTGAACCAATTTTTGAGCCTTGCAGTTTGCCCTCTGGGCAAACTGGGCGTAGCCCACTTTTGCTTCGCAAAAGCACTGGATTTTGCGAAGCAAAATGTTGAAGCGACAGCCGTTTTTGCACGCTTTTTGCAAAAACGGTGATAGCGAAGAGTGTTAAGTGAAAAAAATTGCGTGAAGATAGATTTTAGGCAGGCTTTAAGGAGGTGCGCCATGGCTTTTGAAAGCCTAACAACAAAGCTTTCCGGTGTTTTTAAACAATTGCGCGGAAAGGGAAAATTATCAGAAAAAGACGTGAAAGAAGCCATGCGCGAGGTGCGCTTGGCACTGCTTGAAGCTGATGTCAACTTTAAGATAGTTAAAGAATTTGTGGCGGCTGTCACGGAAAAAGCTGTGGGGGACGAGGTTTTAAAGGGTCTTAACCCCGGTCAGTTTGTGGTAAAAATTGTAAATGATGAACTGACAGCACTGATGGGCAGCACCCAAAGCAAAATTAGTTTTTCTAACAATCCGCCCAGCGTGTTTATGATGGTTGGGTTGCAGGGATCTGGCAAGACAACAACCAGTGGCAAAATAGCCGCGCAATTGCGAAAACAAGGCAAAAACCCCTTGCTGGTGGCCTGTGACATCTATCGCCCGGCTGCCATAAAACAACTGCAAGTTGTTGGCAACAACCTAAGTATACCCGTGTATGAAAAAGGCGGACAAAGTCCTGTGCAGACTGCCCTGGAAGCGGTGGAACACGCCCGCGGCCATAATATGGATGTAGTGATAATTGATACGGCTGGCAGGCTTCATATAGACGAAGAATTGATGGACGAATTGGCAGGAATAAAGGCCGCCGTTAAGCCTCAAGAGATACTGTTGGTTGTGGATGCAATGACCGGCCAGGATGCTGTAAATGTTGCCGAAAATTTCAACGAAAAAATAGGTATTGACGGCATTGTTATCACCAAGCTAGATGGTGATACCCGTGGCGGTGCTGCGCTGTCTGTGCGGAAAATTACCGGCAAGCCCATAAAATTTGTAGGCATGGGTGAAAAAGTCGATGATTTAGAGCCTTTCCATCCTGACCGTATGGCCGGACGTATTTTGGGCATGGGCGATATTATGACAATTATCGACAAAGCTCAGCAAAATATTGATGCTGAAGAGGCCATGGCTTTGGAGAGAAAACTCCGGAAAAATGAATTTGATCTTGACGATTTTCTGCAGCAAATGCAGCAAGTGCGGAAAATGGGGCCATTAAAGAACATCTTGGGCATGATTCCTGGTGCAGGCAACATTAATATTGATGATGATATGGTTAATGAAAAAACCATGGGCCATGTGGAGGCTATAATTCAATCTATGACCCCAAAAGAGCGGTCAAACCCCGCTATTTTAAGCGGTCCGCGCAAGCGACGCATTGCTTTGGGCAGCGGCCGTAGCATACAGGAAGTTAACCGATTGTTAAAGCAATTTGATGAAATGAAAAAGATGATGAAGCAGTTTAGCGACATGGGTAAATCCGGCAAAAAGAGAGGCAAGATGCCTTTCCCTAATATGCCGTTTATGAAATAAATAAAACTGGAGGTAATTAAATTGGTAAAGATTAGGTTGAAAAGAATGGGTGCAAAGAAAAAGCCTTTCTATCGTATTGTTGTGGCGGATTCCAGAGTGGCCCGTGATGGCAAAACCATTGAAGAAATCGGTTATTATGACCCTACGCAGGAGCCTTCTGTTATCAAGGTGGACGCAGATGCCGCTAAGCGTTGGCTGGGTAATGGTGCCCAACCAACTGATACTGTGCGTTCTATTTTGAAGAAGTCAGGGGTGCTTTAAGCCTAAAGTTCAGCGAGGTGGAAAATGAAAGAACTATTAGAAATTATTGCAAAGCAGCTTGTGGATAATCCGGATGATGTTGTTGTCACCGAATCTACAGGAGAAAAAGGGCAAATCTTAGAACTGAGAGTTGCGCAAGCTGATATGGGCAAAGTTATTGGAAAGCAGGGCAAAATTGCGAAGTCCATCAGGACAGTTATTCGCGCCGCTGCCATCCACGCCGAAAAATATGTGACTGTTGTTATTGTGCAACAATAAATATTTAACGAAAGGTAGCATTTTTGCGAGGGGCGATGCCCCTTTTTCCTTGTTTATGATGACAGATTATTTTGAAATTGGAAAGATTGTTAATACTGTGGGTATAGCAGGCGAAATTAAAGTATACCCCACTACTGATGACCCAAAACGCTTTGGCTTATTGGAAACAATCAGAATTATGCATAAAGGCGAGATGATTGAGAAGACCGTGAGAAATGCGCGATACCACAAGAATCTTGTTATGCTTAAATTGGAAGGCATAGACGATGTAGAAGCTGCTCACAGTCTACGTGGCGGTGTTATTGTTGTGGAACGTGAACAGGCCTTGCCCTTAAGTGACAATGAGTATTATTTGCAAGATTTGGTGGGCATGACGGTGGTTGCCGAGGGCGGACGTGAGTTAGGCATTTTGGCTGATGTGATTTTTACCGGCGCAAATGATGTGTATATTGTGCGGCGTGAAGGTGCCAAAGACTTGCTGATACCGGCCATTAGCCAATGCATACTTAGTGTTGATGTGTCAGAACGGCGGATGGTTGTGCATCTTTTGGAGGGGTTGGAATCATGAATTTCCATGTGTTGACGCTGTTTCCGGAGGTTTTTGATACTATCAACCACTCTATGATAAAGCGCGCGATTGAGTCGGGCAAAATATCCATAAACCCTGTATATATCAGAGATTTTGCCACTAACAACCGCCGTCAAACCGACGGATATCCTTATGGTGGCGGTGCCGGAATGGTTATGATGGCTGAGCCTATTTATAGAGCCTACAAATCCCTTGAAATCAACCATCCTCGCACTATATACTTGACGCCCCAGGGCAAAGTTTTTAACCAGGCCATGGCCCAAGAATTATCTGCCGAGCCTGACTTGGTGCTGCTTTGTGGTCATTATGAGGGTGTGGATCAGCGCATTATTGACGAAATTGTCACGGATGAAGTGTCAATAGGGGATTTTGTGCTAACTGGCGGCGAAATTGCTGCCATGGCTGTTATTGATGCTGTGGCGCGGCTGGTGCCGGGGGTTATCAAGGCGGATTCTTTGGATGCTGAAAGTTTTTCTGCTGGGCTGTTAGAATACCCACAGTATACGCGCCCACCGGAATTTATGGGGAGAATGGTGCCGGAGATACTGCTTTCTGGCCATCATGCCGAAATTGAAAAATGGCGACATCAGCAGGCCGTGGAAGCTACACGGAGTAAACGGCCGGATTTGTTGGCTGAGGAGGAGTAATGGCTAAGAGAATTTTTGCTGGGCTTGCGGCACTGGTTGTACTTGTTTTATTTTTGTACATCTTTGTTATACCCGGCGGTTGGGTGCCTTGGTAAGAAAGAGGCTACACTATGTGGTTGTTAAAAATTGCTGGAGGAAGGTTTGCGATTGGCTTAGATTCGTACCTCGCACCCTGTTAGGTGGACAAGAATGACAAAACGTGTGGCGGCCACAACTGTGGGTTGCAAGGTTAATCTATATGATACCCAAGCGGTGTTGCAGAGGTTTGTGGAGCAGGGATACGAAGTAGCAGACTTTGCTAGTGACGCGGACGTTTATATTGTTAATACCTGTTCTGTGACCAATATTGCCGACAAAAAGTCTCGCCAGATGATACGCCGGGCAAAAAGCCGCGGTGGTATTGTTGTGGCTATGGGATGCGCTGTACAGGCGGATGGGGTTAGGTTTGCGGAAATTGGTGTGGATATTGTGGTGGGGACGGCGGAGCGCGGCAGGATTGTAGATTTTGTGGAGCGATTTATACAAGATTCTGTCAAAATTGAACATATTGTTGATATTTCTGCCGAAACTGACTTTGAAGATGCCTTTGTGGAGCAGATTGATGGCCGGACGCGGGCATTTTTGAAGATACAAGATGGTTGCGACAATTTTTGTGCTTATTGTATTGTGCCTCATGTGCGGGGTCGTCCGCGCAGCAGACCTGTTGCTGATGTTTTGGCCCAAGCAAGACATTTTGCTGATGCCGGCCGCAAAGAAATAGTTGTGGCGGGTATTCATGTGGCATCTTATGGGAAAGATTTGGGAGAGGGCAATGGGGCTTTGCTGGCTATGCTCAAAGAAATTTGTGGTCTGTCGGGCGTTGAGCGTGTGCGGCTGTCTTCTGTGGAGCCTGGTGTGATAACGCCGGATTTTTTGGATTTTGCAGCGGCAAACCCTAAATTTTGTGACCATTTGCATTTGTCCCTACAGTCTGGCAGTGACAGAATTTTGAAGCTGATGAACCGAAAATATACAACCGGTGAATATGCTAACGCCGTGGAGAAATTACGGATGACGATGCCGGAAATAAGCATTACGACGGATATTATAGCGGGTTTTCCCGGCGAAACTGATGACGACCATAAGCAAACCATGGCCTTTGTGGAGGATTTGGGTCTTTGTGGGCTGCATGTTTTTCCTTTTGCGGCCAAGGCGGGTACGGCGGCGGCGGATATGCCGGGGCAATTGGCGGGCAATATCAAACAGAGCAGGGCGGCGGAATTGGTTGCCCTGGGCAAAAGGTTGACCGATGTGCGCTATGCCGGGTATGTGGGTAAAACCGTGGCCGTGCTGGTGGAAGAGCGAAAAGCGGGGCTATTTGTGGGCAAAACGACTAATTATTTGTCTGTGGGTTTTGAGTCCGACAGGGATTTGACTAATACCATCGTGGGTATGAAAATAGAAAGTCAACGTGGTGATATGCTTTTTGGGCAACCTGGTGTAGTCATATGTGGCTAAAATATTAAATTTTTGTTGAAGATATTGCAATTTTATTGAAAATGTATTATGATGGAAGAGTGACATGCAGCAGGCACGGAAAATGGGAAAAGCGGAGGTCATTATGAGGCCGAGAGAAAGAGATTTGTCGAGGAATTTGTCGCATACGCAGAAGATAAGTGCCATTGGCAAGGAAGGTAAAAACCGGGCCAGGGATATTTTGCTTGAGGTTCATGAAGCCCTGTTGGATAAGGGTTATGACCCGGTGGTGCAGATTGTGGGCTATATTCTTTCCGGCGACCCCACCTATATTACCGCCCACCGCAATGCTCGCAGTCTTATAGGGCGACTGGAGCGGGACGAGCTTTTAGAGGAAATTATTAAATTTTACTTGGAGCGGCGTTAATGGGGGAGATTGGGCGGATTTTAGGGCTGGATTATGGCGACGCTCGTATAGGTGTGGCTATATCTGATCCTCTTGGCTGGACGGCCCGGGGGCTGTGTGCTGTGGGCCGCAAAAATCCTGTTGATCTTGCTTCCAGCGTGGCTGCTATTGTGGATATTGTGGCTGAACATGACGTTGCGGCCATTGTGATTGGCTATCCCAAAAATATGGACAATAGCGAGGGCGAAACATGTCGAAAGGTACTGGTTTTTAAAAAGAAGTTGCAGCGGGCATTGCCTAATATGCCCATAGAATTGTTTGACGAAAGGTTGACCACCAGCAGGGCCCAGCAGATTTTTGCCGAGACTAATTTGGCGAGGTCTAAGCACCAGCAAAATGTGGACAAACTGGCGGCGGCTATTATTTTGCAGGGATATTTGGACAATAGAACTGCGGCACAAAAGGAGAAGAATATGGACTTTGATCAAAATGTAAACGAAAATTTCGACGAAAATGAAGAGATGGAACTGGATTTGGACGAGATGGAGTTTGAGACCATTGTAATGACCGACGACGAAGGCAATGAAATCGAGTATGTTATCATTGACGAATTTGTTAACAATGACGTTAACTACCTTATCATGATTAAGGCGGAGGACGCTGACGATGATGAGGCGGAAGCTGTTATTTTTAAACAAATAGAGGCTTCTGACGAAGAATTTGTTTATGAAGAAATAGACGAGGACGAATATAACGGACTGGAAGATATGTTAAAGACGCGTCTGGCGGAATTTGATATTGATGTTCAGTAATGTTTGTGGGCAGATGTAGAATCTGCCCCTGCTAAATGAATCGGAATGATTAGGAGGTAAAATTTTTGGCATCAAAAAAGAATAAACTGAAGGTTTTTTCCTTGGGAGGATTGCAAGAAATTGGAAAAAACATTACAGTTTTTGAATATGGCCAGGATATCATTGTGGTGGATTGCGGTATTGCTTTTCCCGAGGATGATATGTTGGGCATAGATCTTGTTATACCCGATTTCTCTTATTTGGTAAGTAACAAGAAGCGCGTGAAGGCCGTGATCCTTACCCACGGCCACGAGGACCACATTGGCAGTTTGCCGTATTTGCTGCGTGATGTAGAGTGCCCTATTTATGCCACAAGGCTGACGCTGGGCTTATTAGAGGGCAAATTAAAGGAACATAGGCTGGATAAAGTGGACACTATATGTGTAGAATCCGGCCAGACGGTTAAAATCGGTAACTTTTCTGTTGAGTTTATTGCAGTGACTCATAGCATTGCGGATTCGGTGGCTTTGGCTATAAAAACCCCCGCCGGCATTGCTGTACACACAGGCGATTTTAAAATTGACCATACTCCTGTAAATGGCGAACATATAGACCTGCAACGCTTTGCGGAGCTTGGCAAAGCCGGGGTGGATGTGCTGTTATGTGACAGCACAAATGTGGAAATGCCCGGATTTACCATGAGCGAACGCTCTGTAGGAGAGATTTTTGAGCAGATTTTTGACGGCTGCCAAAAGAATCGCATATTGGTGGCCAGTTTTTCTTCCAATATACACAGGTTGCAGCAGGTTGTTAATTCTGCGGTAAAGCATAAGCGCAGGGTTGCGGTGGTTGGGCGCAGCATGGTAAATACCGTGCGCATTGCCCAGGAATTAGGCTATCTTACCGTGCCAAAACGAGTAATGATAGAACCTAATGAGATAAATAATTACCCCGACAATCAGATTACAATATTAACAACGGGTAGCCAGGGTGAACCTATGAGCGCGCTGTCCCGTATGGCTATGTCGGATCATCGCCAGGTTAGCATAAAACCTGGGGACAAAGTGGTTATTTCTGCATCATCCATACCCGGCAACGAGCGTTCTGTCAGTAAGGTTATTGACGAATTGTTTAAAAAAGGTGCCGATGTTGTATATGAAGATATGATGCATGTGCATGTAAGCGGCCACGCCAAGCGGGAGGAGCTTAAAATCATCCACGCATTGGTGCAACCTAAGTATTTTATGCCTGTACACGGAGAGTATCGCCATCTGAAGATGCACAAGGAATTGGCTGTGGAAATGGGCATGAAAAAAGAAAATGTGTTTTTGATGAATCTTGGCGATGTGCTGGAGATTGACAGCAAGGGCGCGCGGCTTAACGGCAATGTGCCGTCGGGCCAGGTTTTTGTGGATGGCACCGGCGTTGGCGATGTGGGCAATATTGTTTTGCGGGATCGCCGCCATTTGTCACAGGATGGCCTTATTGTGGTGGTGTTGACATACGAAGCCGCCACGGGTGAGCTGCTTTCCGGACCGGATATTGTGTCCCGGGGTTTTGTGTATGTGCGCGAAAGCGAAGAATTGATAAAAGAAGCGCGGGATATTGTGAAAAAGGTGTTTTATAGCTGTGTGGAGGAAAGTAATTATGGCCGGATGCATCTGAAAAACACCATAAAGGATGAGCTTAAAGACCTGATGTGGCACAAAACCAAGCGCAGCCCGATGATATTGCCAGTGATAAATGAAATTTAGGCGGTGTTGAGTCTATGTGGAAAAGAGTACTTAATGTTATAAATTTTCTTTTTGGCAGTTTGTTTAACATCGCCTTGGCGGTGGCCTTAATTGCGGCCGCATATTTTGTGACCACCCGGGCTTTTGAATATGGCCAGACCATTCTTGTGGCTAATTATGACGAAGATAGGGAGTTTTTTGAGGTAATTATAGAAATTCCCGAAGAGGCAACACCCCTGGAAATTGCCGGGATTTTGCGGGAGCATGAGCTTATCCGCAACGAATGGATTTTTTATTTGCAGTCCATCCTAAACGGCAGCGGTAGCCATTTTCGCGCAGGACGCCATTTGCTTAACAGCGATATGACAGAGTCTGTTATAATGTATGAACTGCAACGATTGCAGGAAATTCCCAGTGATGAACCGCGAGTAACCATTGTGGAGGGATTGACTAATCGGCAGATTGCTGATGTGGCCGCTACTTTGGGTTATTTTACCGCCGCGGAATTTTTGTACGAGGCGGAAAATGGCGAATTTGCCTATGTGTTTTTGCGGGACGTGCCGGAGCGAGCAAACAGGCTGGAGGGTTTTTTGTTCCCAGATACCTATTATTTGCCGCAAAACCCATCACCGCGGGATTTGATTGTGCGTATGCTAAATCGTTTTGACGATGTTTTTACGCCGCAAAAATGGCTGGATATTGAGGAGCTAAACCAACGGTTGGGGACGGATTTTGGCGTCGAGGAGATTATTATTATCGCGTCTATTATCGAGCGCGAAGCACCGGTAAGGGAGGAGCGGCCTATTGTGGCTGGGCTGATATACAATAGGTTGGCGGCGGGAATGAATTTAGAAATGATTTCTACCGTGGTATATGCCACCAACACCCGACGAGACTTGCTTGCGCCCTCGGATTTTCAGATTAACTCACCGTATAATACTTTTAACAGATTGGGCTTGCCCATTGCGCCTATTTCTAACCCCGGCGCGGTTTCTATTGATGCGGCATTAAACCCGGCAAATATAGATTATCTCTTTATGGTGGCGCGGGGTGACGAAGCCCGCAGCAACTATTTTACCGCCAACCGTGATGCGTATTTGGCGGCGCGTGAACTTTATGCTGATTGATAAACAGCTACAGGGATATCTTGACGGGCTGCTACCGGAAGTGGGCGGGCTGCTGGGGCAAATACAGCGGCGCGCCTATGACGAGGGGCTGCCCGTTGTTTCTGACCATGCGGTTGCTTTGTTGTCGGTTTTGTTGGTGGCCAAAAGGCCAACAGCGGTGCTGGAAATAGGCTGCGGTGTTGGTTTTTCGGCGGCGTTGTTTGCTCGGTTTTTGGCACCGGGCGGCAGGGTTACGACCATCGAACGATATGACTATATGGCAGGGCGCGCAAAGGAAAATTTTGCCAAACTTGGTATTGTTGATAAAATAAGGCTTGTGGAAGATGATGCCGACAGGGCCTTGCCAAAGCTGGCGGCGGATGGAGAATGCTTTGATTTTATTTTTATGGACTGCTGCAAAAGCCGATATATAAGTTATTTGCCGTATTGTGTGGAGATGTTGATGCCTGGCGGCTTGCTGGTGGTGGATGATGTACTGCAAAGCGGCACCGTGGCTTGGGATTTTGATAAAATTGTAAAGCGGAACCGCACTACATATCGCAATATGAGAGAATTTTTGGAAACGGCCATGGGGGTGCAAGGATGCTTTGCAAGCATAGTGCCCATTGGTGACGGAATGCTACTATGTGTTAAGGGAGATACTGGCATTGAATAAAGTGGAATTGCTGGCCCCGGCGGGGGATTTTGAGCGGTTGCGGGTGGCCGTGGCATATGGTGCCGACGCTGTATATATGGGCGGCACGGTTTTTGGATTGCGGGCGGCAGCTAAGAATTTTGATGGCGGCCAGATGGCGCGGGCTATAGAGTATGCCCAAAATCGGGGCGTGAAGGTCTATGTGACCGCTAATATTTTTGCCCACAACCGGGATATTGATGAAATGTCAAATTATCTGCGAGAAGTGGCCGATATGGGGGCCGATGCGCTGATTGTAAGTGACCCCGGGGTTTTTGACATGGCGCGGGAAGTTGTGCCGCAAATGGAGCTGCATATAAGCACCCAGGCCAATAATACTAATTATCGCAGTGCTTTATTTTGGTCTAATTTGGGAGCTAAGCGTATTATTTTGGCTCGCGAATTGTCTTTGTTGGAAATTGCTGAGATTGCTGAAAAAACCCGTGGGCAAATTGGGTTGGAGGCCTTTGTGCATGGTTCTATGTGTGTGGCCTATTCCGGTCGCTGCCTGCTTTCGACCTACATGAACAACCGAAACGCCAATAAGGGCGAATGCAGCAATAATTGTCGGTTTAAATATGCCCTGGTGGAGGAACTGCGCCCCGGCGAATACTTCCCTATTGCCGAAGACACAGGTAGTTATATTCTTAACTCCAAGGATTTGTGTATGATAGAACACATACCGGCGCTGATAGAGTCTGGGCTATGTAGCTTGAAAATTGAAGGCCGCATGAAAACACCATATTATGTGGCCACGGTGACGGCGGCATATAGGGCGGCTATTGATGATTTTTACGCCGATCCGGAGCGATACGAAGCGAAAAAGGCTGATTATCTAGCCGAAGTGCTAAAGTCTGCTAATCGGGATTTTTCTACGGGATTTTATATGGGCAAACCAGAAAATGGTCAGGTGTTGGATGGGGCAACCCATCGACGCACATATGATTTTGTGGGCATTGTAAGGGAATATGACGAGCAAACCGGCATGGCTACTATTGAACAGCGAAATAAATTTGTGCCGGGGGATGATGTGGAGTTTTTTAGGGCCAATGGCGAGAATTTTTGGCAGAAAATAAGCGAGATATATGACACAGATGGTAATGTGGTGGAAGCGGCCCGCCATGCACAGCAGATTTTGCGAATTAGGACAGATAAGGCGGTTGCGCCACTGGATATAATGAGGAAGAATGCAGAATGATACTAGGTGTTGGTACGGATATTGTGGAAGTATCAAGAATGGCCAAGGCTATTGCCAGCCAGGCTTTTGTTGGCAAATGCTTTACAAAAAGCGAGATTGAGCGCTGCAATGCTATGAAAAATGCGGCGGCTAGTTTTGCCGGGTGTTTTGCCGCCAAAGAAAGTGTGGTAAAGGCATTAGGTACCGGGTTTAGGGGATTTTTTCCACGAGATGTAGAGATTTTCCATGATGCTATGGGCAGGCCACATGTGCGCCTGGCACCATCCGTAGATGTTCCCGAAGGTACTCAAATCAGCATCAGTATTTCTCATGAGCGGGAATATGCCACAGCTGTGGCGGTAATTTGGACAGTCTAAGTCCGAGGTGAAATATATGAATAATCAGAAAATTCAGCCAGGACGTCCTGTGAGGCGTCCTGCCGCCGCAAGAAAACCGGATATTCGCCCAAGGCGTTTTCCGGCAAGAAGGCCTAAGACAGGGGCTTTTTTTGGCTTTATTTTTGTGATGATAGCTATTTACATTGGTGGATACATATATAATAGCATGATGCGTCCGGAAATTTCTCAAACACGGGTGGAAATGGGCTCTATTGCCCTGCCAACCAGGTTTAACGGCATTATTTTGCGAGATGAAGTGGTTTATCATGCCGATGCTGCCGGGGCCTTGGTGTTTCATGCGGAAGATCACGAGAGGGTACGGCGGGGCAGGGTGGTGGCTACCATTCAAGATGCGGCGGCCGTAGAAGCCCATCGCAGAAGCCTGGCCAGGGTGGATCAAGAAGCTGTTGACGCCCAGCGTCAGCGCACGGGTATTGCTATAAATGAAGAAGAAATCGCTCAGCGCAACCGTGGTATTGCCACGCATGTCAGCGCCGCCGCCTTTGGCTTGTCCGCTGGGGATGTGGGCGGTGCCTTTGGTCTTAGCTATAGGGTGCGCGACGGGCTTGTGTCGCGTAATGAGCTGTATTTTAGTGACGAGGCCGCCATGCGGGAGTTTAATACGGTGCGGGCGGCGACCCTTGCGGATATGTCCGGCGCTATTCAACAGGTAACGGTGGCTAATCCGGGCATATTGGCTGCGGCTGTAGATGGTCTGGAAGATGTAGCGACGCCGACAAATATGACAAATATTTCCAGAGAAATAATAGAAAATAATGCTCCGGTGTCGACCTTTTCGGACATTGAAGTCGCTCCGGGCGACGGACTGTTTCGCATTATCCGCTCTAATGACTGGTATATTGCGGCATACTTGCCCCGGCGTTATGGGGAAAATTTGGCACCAAATGCCACTGTGACGATATATGCGGAAAGCGGGGGTCAAATGGTGCCTTTGGCATCGCAAATTTATCACCTTGCGGACGCAGGCAACGATATTTATGTGGTTTTTAGGACCAACCGGGACATGATGCGGTTTATTGATAGGCGGCATGTTAGTTTTCAGTTGACGGCTAATCCACAAGAGGGCTTCAAAATACCGCAAAACGCCATTGTAGAGGGTAGTTTTTTTCCCGTGCCGGCGGATTTTGTTTTTATAGAACGAGAAGTGCGGGTAGTTAATTTGGTGGTTGGCGAAAGCATCAGAACTGTGCCTGTTTCAGGTAGCCGCAGTCTGGATGGATCCACTTTTGACATCATGGCGGAAGGCAGCGAATTGCGCGTTGGGGATGAACTGGCTTTTGACGGAGAAGAACCTTTTCGTCTGGCGGCTATTGACACGGCAATTGGTGTATATGTGACAAATATGGGGGTTACGCAGTTTAGGCGGATTAGCTTGGAGGATAATTTTGGTGAGAATGCGGAATATGTTATATTGAATCCTGATCCTAGGATAAACCCCAACATCCGCATATTTGACAGGATTGTGGCGGATGCTCGAGGCATTGGAAATAGGCACTTGCTCAATTAGTCTAAAAAATCACAAAAACCGCCGCATTTTTTGTGAAAATTGTTGAAGGAAAATTTTGGCGTACTTGCAAAGCTTTCCCAAAAGAGACAAAATTTTTCTTGACAAGTACGGTGCGGGTATGGATAATAATAGTAACATAGGATAATACTTACTATTGAGGAGGACATTATGGGTATACTAACGCGCGTCAAAAACTTTGTTTTTCAGCAGGGTTATGACGATGATTATTACTACGAAGAGGTTGAAGAACAGCAGGGTGACGAGGCTTTTGACCGCAAGGACGATATTCCTTACATAGACAGCCGCCGCAGTTACGAGCGCAGTGCTGATGCGAAAAAAAGCGACACCATTGAGCTGCCAAGTCGTGCTACGGCCAAAGCCAGCGGTAAAGATGCTGTTTATGCATTGCCCGGTGCTGCCAATATGCAGATTGTAATATCCACCCCGGCTGATATTGACGCAGCTTCTGCGGTGTGCGACCTGTTAAAGCAGCATAAAACCGTTATTGTTAACATGGAAAATGTAGAAATGAAGGACGCCCAGCGCATTATGGACTTTTTGTCCGGTGTGACGTATGCCATTAATGGCGATATACAGTCCATTTCTAACCGTATTTATATTGTAGCACCCGAAACCGTTGAGGTTTCTGAGCATTTTAAAGAGCATTTAAAGGCGCAGGGCCTGTTTTCTGGCTTTGGTCTTAAAGCTTCTTACGGCGGGCGATAAAGCCCAAAGCCCGATATCGGGGGTTTTTGTATGAGTTTTGCCATAGCCCAGGCCATTATATGGTTTGGTGATACGCTGACGATCATGCTTATTGTTAGGGCAGTGCTGTCGTGGCTGCCCATGAGCCATGAAGACGGTATCTTTGGTTTTGTTTTTAAACTGATAGGCATGTTTACGGAGCCTTTTGTGCGCCCGTTTCGCTGGATTATTCAGCGTTCGCCATTAGGTGGAGGGGGCATGATGATTGACTTTTCGCCGCTGCTAACTTTAATTACCATACGCTTTCTTACGCCGATTTTGGTCAATCTGATACTTTCTATGTAATATGCCGAAAAATTTGCACGAATTGCGTCGATTTTTGGATAAAATCACTAAATCTGGTTCAGACTATTCTTTTGCGAAGGTTGTGGATCAGGTTTATTTGTGCGCTGAAGGGAAAAGCCCTGTGTTTTCGGAGTTTTTAGACCCTGCGCGGCGGCAATATATCGCAAATGTATTGCTGCCACTAGAAAAATATGGTATAATGATGGCAGAGGGCGGGGGATATGAATATGCGGAGCGCAAGATTTTGGGCTTTAGCTTTGATCCTCTGTCTGCTGAGGATTTTCCTATTGCCAAAATTAAGCTGGAATATGACGACAAATATGGCGCTCTGGCCCACAGCGATATTTTAGGCGCGGTGCTGGGTCTTGGGCTTGACCGCAGCGTTATCGGTGATATTGTGTTGCTGCCCCAAGGGGCGGTGGTGCTGGCAGATGGGCATATTGGGGAATTTATTGCTTCCAATTTATTTAAAGTAGGACGGGTTGGTGTGGCCGCCGCGATTTTGTCGCCTGATGCGGAGTTTTTTGCTCTGGACAATCGTGTGCCGGACAGGTTGATATGTGCTTCCATGCGCCTGGATGGCGTGCTGGCAGCGGCTTTTGGACTGTCGCGGAACGAGACCGCAAATATGGTGAAATCGGGTAAAGCGTATTTAAATTGGCATGAAGAAGGCTCTGTCGCAAAATTGGTAAAACCCGGCGATATGTTGACCTTGCGACGTTTTGGGCGTGTACAAATTGTGGATGTGGCAGGAAAATCCAAAAAAGATAGATTTTTAATAGATATTGTGCGCTTTTGATGCTTTAAAGCCTGTCTAAAATCTATCATCACACATTTTTTCGCTTAGCACTCTTTGCTATCGCTGTTTTTGCGAAAAGCGTGCAAAAACGGCTGTTGCTGCAACATTTTGCTTCGCAAAACCTAGCGCTTTTGCGAAGCAAAAGCCGAACGCTCTCCGAGCGCAAAGGTTTGCCCAGAGGGCAAACCGCAAGGCTTAAAAATTGGTTCAGATTAGATTTTAGACAGGCTCTTAGGGTGATATTATGGAAAAAATTGGCATAATGGGCGGCACATTTGACCCCATACATAATGGTCATTTGATGGCGGCAGAAGAAGTGCGGCAGAAGCTGGAGCTGGACAGGATTATTTTTGTGCCGGCGGGCATGCCGCCTCTAAAAAGTGCTCACAAAATTGCGGAAGCTCGTCACAGGCATAATATGTGCCTTTTGGCGGTTGCCGGCAATCCGTACTTTACTGTGAGTGATATTGAAACTGTGCGCGAAGGTATCAGCTATACTTTTGACACTATATCCCAACTATGCCAAATATATCCAAATGACCGTTTATTTTTCATCGTTGGGGCTGATGTGCCTTCGGGCTTTCATCGCTGGAAAAATTTTGAGGGAATAACCGCCCTGTGTGATATTGTGGTTACGACGCGGCCAGGACATAAAATCGGGAAAAATTTGCGAGATAAATATAGCGACATACTTCACATAATAGAAATATCGGATGTGGACATATCTTCAACAAAAATTAGGCAGAGTTTGGCCGAAGGGTTGCCTGTGCGGTATTTGCTGCCTGATGGAGTGGTTGATTATATATGCAAAAACAGGTTGTACGGCAGCTGGCTTGGGCAGATAAAAGATAAATTAGAAAAGGAATTGGGGCGCAGGAGATTTTTACATTCTTTGTTGGTTATGGAAGAAGCTGTAAAGTTGGGCCGTCATTATAGTTGCGACGAAGACACTCTTGAAAGTTTGCGTATAGCTGCCCTGCTTCATGATTGTGCAAGACCATTTTGCAGTGAGCAAGGCTATCCTGCTGTTGTGGCTCTTTGTGAGCGCGATGGAATTGCTCTGGATCCTTTTTTTAAGACGAATTTACCCCTGACACATTCTGTTGTTGGCACCATTTTGGCAAAAGATAAGTACGGCATCACCGACCCTATGGTACTTTCTGCCATAGCTGGCCATACTTTTGGCAAGTCGGACATGAGTTTTGTGGATAAGGTTGTGTATTTATCGGACTTTATCAAGCCTGACCGTCAGCCGGATAAGGTGAGGGGAGAGGCCCGGAGGCTGGCTTATGAAGATATTGATGGCGCCATGATTTATGCCTTGCGGCAAACGATTGAGAAAAATACGGCCCTTGGCCGCGATGTATACAGGGAAAGCGGGAGGGCATTAGAATATTTGGAGGAGAAATATGGAAAACGATAAATCAAAATTTATGCAGGCGGTAAAAGTGGCTTATAGTGCCATTGATGATAAAATGGGCGAGGAAATTGTGGTGCTGGACATACACGAAGTGTCTATTATTTCTGACTTTTTTATCATTGCCAGTGCTAAAAATTCCAACCAGTTAAAGGCCATGGCAGAAAGCGTACAAGAAAAGCTTGCCCAGCTGGGCATACGGCCGCGCCATATAGAGGGCGTGCAAAGTGCGCGGTGGATTTTGCTGGATTTTGGCTATATTATTGTGCATCTTTTTTGCAAAGAGGAACGTGAATATTATCGTCTGGACAGGCTATGGGGCGACGCAGTACAGATTTTGCCGGAAGAATTGATATAATTATGATGATGCGAGGATGAGCATGGTAAAAAATACCGCTGGAAAAAACAATGAGTATAATAACGAGAGCATAACCCAGCTGAAGGGTGCAGAGCGCGTGCGTCTGCGTCCTTCGGTTATTTTTGGTTCGGACGATATTACGGGTTGCCAGCATTCTATTTTTGAGATAATTTCCAATTCTATTGACGAAGCCCGTGAGGGCTATGGCCGCCGGATAGAGATTACGCGCCATGCAGACGGGTCTATTACCAATGTGGATTATGGCCGGGGCATACCGGTGGACTACAACACCATTGAAGAAAAATATAACTGGGAGTTAATTTTTTGTGAGCTGTACGCGGGGGGCAAGTATAACAATAATGATAATGATAACTATCAGTTTAGCTTGGGCTTAAATGGTCTGGGTCTTTGTTCTGCACAATATGCTTCTAGGTATATGGATGTGAAAATTTATCGGGATGGCTTTGAATACTCGTTGTATTTTGAGCGGGGCGAGAATGTAGGCGGCCTAAAAAAAGAAATCGCCACAAATGCCCGCACGGGCACGGTTATACGCTGGTTGCCTGATGATGAAGTGTTTAAGGATATTAATGTGCCCTTATCGTATTTTAAGGATATGCTGAAAAAACAGGCGATTGTTAATGACGGCCTGGTTTTTGTGCTGCGGGACGAAGCAAGCGGCGAGAAACTTACATATTGCTACGAAACGGGCATTAGGGGCTATATTGCGGAGATTATTTCCGATGATGCTATTACTGAACCCGTGCACTTGACCCATGAAACCACCGGGCGCGACCGTCAGGATCTGCCGGATTACCGCCTAAAATTTGCCATGACATTTTGTTTTGACAACAAGGTTAATTTGTGCGAATATTATCATAATTCCAGCTGGCTGGAATATGGCGGCAGCCCGGACAGAGCCGTAAAAAATGCTTTTGTGGCGGCCATAGATGCGTATATCAAAGCCGCGGGATTGTACAAAAAAGATGAGAAAAAACTTACCTTTACGGATATAGAGGATTCGCTGGTATTGATATCCAGCTCCTTTTCCACTGTCACCAGCTACGAAAACCAAACCAAAAAGGCCATCAACAATCGGTTTATCCAGGAGGCCATGACGGACTATTTAAAGAAGCAGTTGTCCATATACTTTGTGGAAAACAAGATAGAAGCGGACAAGATAGCCGCCCAGGTGATGGCTAACAAACGTAGCCGAGAAACTGCCGAAAAAACCCGCCTGTCCATAAAAAAGAAACTGACCGGCGGTATGGATTTTACTAATCGTGCAGAAAAATTTGTAAACTGCCGCACAAAGGACATAACCCGGCGGGAGCTTTATATAGTAGAGGGCGACAGCGCCATGGGGGCTTGCAAGCTGGGGCGCGATGCGGAATTTCAAGCCATTATGCCTGTCCGGGGCAAAATATTGAACTGCCTTAAAGCCGATTATAACAAAATTTTCGCCAACGATATAATCACTGACCTTATCCGTGTGCTGGGTTGTGGTGTGGCGGTGGCCTCCAAACATGGGCGCGACCTGGATTCTTTCGACATAGACAAGCTAAATTGGGCCAAAGTCATCATCTGCACCGATGCCGATGTGGACGGTTTTCATATACGCACCCAGGTGCTTACCATGCTGTACCGCCTAACCCCCGAACTTATCACCCAAAAGAAGGTTTTTATTGCGGAATCGCCTTTGTACGAAATAACTGCCGGCAAAAACACTCATTTTGCCTACACCGATGCCGAAAAAAATGCTATATGTGCAAAAATTAAGGGTAATTATCGCATACAGCGCTCCAAGGGTCTGGGCGAAAACGAGCCGGACATGCTGTGGCACACCACCATGAACCCCGCCACCCGCAAGCTTATACAAGTGATGCCCGAGGACGTGCAGCGTACCCAGGAGATGTTTGAGGTGCTGCTGGGGGATAACATAAAGGGCCGCAAGGAGTTTATTGAGGAGCACGGCCATAGATATTTGGAGATGGTTGATGTGGTGTAGCTTGTGACCTTTCTGATGAGGCGGGAGGATATGATGGACGTTACAATTACGTTGGGAGAAGTGTTGTCAACCATAATTTCTGCAATAGCTATAATTGTTGCCTCGGTTGTGGCCTTATGGATTGCGAAGTCGCAAATTAAATTAAACAATAAACTTCTAGAATGTAATCTATTGCGGGCGGAAATAACGCATAAACTGGGTGAATAAAAATATCTAAACTACACAGCCCAAAAGGCGCACTTTTTACCACATACAAGTATGGTGCGTGCGAAAAATTTATATTTTAGATATAGGGAGAATAGAAAAATGGATTATCCACACAAATTTGTATTCACGTGCGATTGCAAGAACAAATTTTTTATAACGGCGGACAACTTATCTCGTGATACTTCCATTTGTTGTCCGAATTGCAAGTATGAAATGCCAGAAACGGAAACGAAACACATACTTGTAGCGGCGAAAGAAATCATAAAAATTGATGAGGCAAATACAAAACTCAAAAAAATTTTTAGCCCAGAGAGCGGCGAGATTCAAATGCATGTTGAGATAAAAACAACACAAGAAGATTGTCCGCTGATGGGTAAATTCACAAAGAAGGACTGACCAATGCAACTCATACACTGAACGTCGTAGCGACATATGTATCAGTGGCGTTATTTCCACCATTCACAGCGTACGTCATAATGCTTGAAAGTTTCGTGTCTATTGTTGCAACTGTTGATAAAGTTCTTGCTATACAGGGTGAGGATGGCACAATTCCCGTGGAGAAGTATCGATTAAACATAATTAATATTGGCAGAGTTCTGGTATATTTAAAAGAGTATAAATACAATGGAGCCAAATATTCGGCTAACCATAGGGCCTTGACACCTGGAACGCTTATTTCGTTTAGTTATATTGATTTGCCGGACGTTATGGCGGGGTACCGTACTCTAACTTATATCATGTGCATATTGATTTAGTTTTGGTGGAACCTGATGACACAGAGCATGATTGTGAGGTGTCGGTAGACTTTATTAACGGGGAATGGGAGTCAAAGGTTTCACGTTGCATTAAGCGAAAATAGTGGACATGTATTCTTGAAAATTGAAATATCTTATGTATGCCAAACTGAATCTCAGAAATTTATCGTTAGTGAGACCTTGGATTGCATTATGCAGTCTACCAGCTATTGGCTCGATATTGGTTTACGAACAGACCTATTGTTAAAACAGGGATGATGGCCTTAAAAGCCAACACCCCTGTTTTTGTATTTATTTATCTTCTTCCGGCGGCGCGGTGACGCTTTTTAGCTTGCTCACAATGTCGATGCCTGTTAGGGCTTCCACTGTGGTGGGCAGGGTGGATATTATATCGGTGACATATCCGGCCACTTTGGATGCACCGCCGCCTGCGCCGTTACCATTGTCAATAACCACGATTTTTTCGGTTTTGGAAAGGGGTTCGGCTACGTTTTTGGCAATTTCCGGCAGACGCTCGATAATCATTTGGGTTACGGCGGCGTCGTTGTATTGCTTAAAGGCTTCGGCCTTTTTCATCATGGCATCGGCTTCGGCGTGACCCCGCTCGCGGATAATATCAACTTCGGCCATACCTTGTAGACGCTTGCTTTCTGCCAGGGATGCGCCTTCCATGCGTATAGATTCTGCCCGGCCCTGGGCGTTTTGTATCTCGCGATATTTTGCAACTTCCGCCTCTTTTTCCAGACGATATTTCTCTGCGTCGGCTTGCTTTACAATGGTGGCTTGCAGTTCTTTTTCCTTGCGCAGGGCTTCTTGCTCCGCTAGCTCTATTTCTTTTTGCTTGCGGATGATTTCAACCTGCATATTGGTTTCGGTTACTTCTTTTTTTACTTTGTTGGATTCGATTTCGTAAGCCAGGTCGGCCACGGCCTTGCTGGTCTCTTGCTCTTTGCGGAAAGCCTGTACTTTAAGCTCTTTTTCCTTCACGACTTCCGCCACCTGGGTTTCTGCACGCAGACGAGCTTCTTCCCCAAGACGGCTGGCTTCGGCAGTGCGTATTTTGGTTTCTTTGGCGGCTTCAGCTTCGGCAATTTGGGCGTCGCGCTTTACTTCGGATATGCGCTTTTTGCCTAGGGCGGCCAGATAGCCGTTGTTGTCAGAAATATCACGGATAGTAAAGGTCTTAATTTCGAGGCCCATCTCGGCTAGGTCCTGGGCGGCGTTGCCCTGTACCTCACTGGCGAACTTCTCTCGATCTCTGTAAATATCTTCTACAGTCAGCTTTGATATAATTTCGCGCAGTTTGCCTTCCAGCACGTCTTTGGCAATGCCCTCTATAACGCTGATGGTGCGGGCTTCGCTGCCGGCGTTAAATTGCTCCACTGCGGCCAAAATAGACTCTTTGTCGGATTTTATTTTGATAATTGCCACACCATCGGCGGTAATGCTAACGCCTTGGGCGGTCATGGCACCATCGCCGCCGGTGCGCACGTCAATTTTCATATTTTCCAGGGATATTTTGTCGGTGCGCTCAAAAATAGGCATAACCAAGCCGCCGCCGCCGCTTATTACGCGCTTTCTAAGTCCTGTTACCACCATGGCCTTGTCTTGTGGCACTCTTTTCCACAGCGACATAAGTATAAACAACGCCAGAAAAACTGCTACCAAGATAATTACAACAATAAAAATTGCACCGCTGTTGATGTTGTCAAATATCTCCATCTTCTTACCTCCTGTTTATCTAAATTTTTGCACGTACATGGTATGTGTTTTTTTCGATGTATACGATCTCTACTTGGGTATCCCGGGCGATTTCGCTGCCGCCTTCGCTTTTTGCTGGGCCGGACAGTATTTTGTCGTTGTAAGTATAAGTTATTTTGCCGTAGCCGCCTTGTGGTATATGCTCGCTAACCTTAGCGGCAACGCCGATTATGCTTTGTTTTTCGTGGGCACTGGTGTTTTGCCATTTGTGCAACGGCATAACCACATAACGAAAAAGCAGATATGCCATGGCCAGGCCGCCCAAGGCCGCAAGGGACAAAGCCATCCACGCCTGAAAAACCGGGGCAAATATAAGTCCCAAACCACCGAAAACCGTAAGAAAAATGGCGAGAACAATGGGTTTAAATGGGCTGACCCCGGCACCTGCATCCATATTAATATCCACCATGCCGGATATTTGGCCAAACACCACCGACAACAGCACAAAACCAGCACCAACGCCCATGCAAACAAAAAATAAAGTCGTCATGCTCCTCCCTCCTTCACGCACCTTCTGTGTATGCCCCTATTTTATCATAAATCCTTGATATTGGCAACACGCTATGGTAAAATAATCTTGGGTTCGACCCATTTTAGGCAACCCAAAAGCGAAAGCGGTAGGCCGCCACCTCCTGCAAAGGAGGTGAGGCCATGTCTGTGTATGAGATTATTGTCATCATATCCTTAGCCATGACTTTTGTTTTGGCTCTTGTAAAGCTGATGATTTACATAGCAGATATAATTTCCAACAAAAGGAAATAACCGCCCCGGCATGACAACTTGAGCGGTTATTTCTGTTTTTAAGTAACCAGTTTAGTTGGCGGCCACCACTCTTTGCTTTGCGGTTGCCTGTGCAAATATTATAGCACATCAAATCCAAAAAGTAAAGTATACATTATGGAGGAAAAATGACAAACCACACATTGTTAACAGATTTTTATCAGCTTACCATGATGCAAGGTTATTTTGCGGCGGGGCGACACCGCCAGCGGGTGGTCTTTGATATGTTTTATCGGGAAAACCCCAGCGGTAATGGTTTTGCCATAATGGCCGGGCTTGAGCAAGTTATGGATTATATTGATAATTTACGATTTTCCGATGAAGACCTGGCATATTTGCGCACCCAGGGAATTTTTTCCGAGGATTTTTTGGCATATTTAGCCGACTTTCGTTTTACAGGCAGTATTGACGCCATCCCAGAAGGTACGGTGGTTTTCCCTGGAGAGCCGCTGGTAGTAGTGACGGCCCCCATTATAGAAGCCCAACTTATCGAGACAGCCATGCTTAATATCATAAACCACCAGTGCCTTATAGCCACCAAGGCCGCCCGCGTGTGCCACGCCGCCAAAGGCGATGCGGTGTTGGAGTTTGGCCTGCGTCGCGCCCAGGGGCCGGACGCGGGCATATACGGCGCACGGGCTGCTATGATAGGCGGTTGTGCCGCCACATCCAATGTACTGGCGGGGCAGATGTTTGATTTGCCCATACGCGGCACCCATGCCCACAGCTGGATTATGTCTTTTAGTGATGAGCTGGCCGCCTTCCGCGCATATGCCGCAGCCTTTCCCACCCGTTGTACTTTGCTGGTGGATACTTATGACACTCTTGGCAGTGGTGTACCCAATGCCATACGTATTTTTGATGAAATGCGTCGGGCAGGTACAGAGCTTATAAACCACGGCATACGTCTGGATAGCGGCGATTTTGCGTATTTATCAAAAGAATCACGCAAAATGTTGGATGCCGCCGGCCATACCGATGCAAAAATAACCGCCTCATGTGATTTGGACGAGGTTCTGATACAGTCCTTAAAACTTCAAGGGGCAAAAATAGACACCTGGGGCGTTGGCACATCCTTGATAACAGCCAAGGATTGGCCGGCCTTTGGCGGCGTGTATAAGCTGGCCGCCGCCGAAGATGAAAACGGCTGTATGGTGCCAAAAATCAAGCTTTCGGAAAATCCCGACAAAGTAACCAATCCCGGTGCAAAGAAAATATACCGCATATATGACACCGAGCACGGCAAAATTAAGGCCGACTTGGTGACTTTGGCTGACGAAGAAGTGAATGAAAGCGAGAAACTGACCCTCTTTGACCCTAGGGCTCCGTGGAAAAAGATGCACCTGGCCCCCGGAGAATATTACACAAAACAGCTGCTGGCCCCTATTTTTCAATCCGGCCGCCGGGTTTACACCTCGCCTGCAATTATGGAAATTAGGGCATATTGCGTCGCCCAACAAAACACCCTGTGGGAAGAGCATCGCCGCTTGATAAACCCCCCTGCAATGCCGGTAGATTTGTCCCAAAGGCTGTATGACCTAAAGCAGCGGATGATTTACGATGCTAGAAACGGGCATTAACGTGTTAAGGAGGCTTGGCATGAAAAAGGGTATGGATATTTTTGGTAGGCAATACGAAATGACATACAGAAATGATACCCATGCGGATGGTTCTGTTGATAAGATGCTATTTGAGCAAATGGTTAAGCTTGATGACAGCACTGTCGGTTATTTGTATGATTTGTATACGGATTTATCAAACCGTTATGTACGCGGAAGCAGAGCCACTCTTGAAAATATTGTTGATGGTATAAAGGGCGAGACGGATTATGATACAGTTAACAATATCGTTTTGTTTTGCAGAAAAATAGTTGAAAGCTGCAATATAAGCTGTAAGGACATGATATTTGGCGGCACCGAAGAAGAAATTATAGAAAGAGGAACGTATTGGTGCACGAACATAGCCCGCGTGGCCTGTGTATTGTTTCAGATAGCGGGGCTTCCGTCGCGCATGCTGATAACGGCGAACACGAAGTTCCCATATTGTGGGCACAATGTTGCCGAGGTTTATTATAATCAAAAATGGGGTGTTGTTGATCCCAATGCCGGAATTGTGTATAAACACGAAGATGGCGCCCCGGCTTCCGCGTGGGAGATGCATAAAAACAGCGAAATAGCCAACCGCGTGGTTTTTCAAGAATATCCCCACACCAAAAACGATGGCAATAGTATCTTTTTTTCGCCGGGGGAGCAATATGAATCTGTCGGGATTTCCAACTATTATGTGGACGAGAAGGAAAAATATAGCTATGAGACCAGCAGATTAAATGACTTTGTTGGAAAAATAGTTGAGCATTCTGGGAGAAAATGGGCCGGCGGCCTAAGGTGGATACATGGTGAAGACTTATGATGTGTGTCGCGGAGGGGGGCACACCACAACAGGTGTGATATGTGCTTGAAAATAAATACGAGGTGATGTTAACGTGATAAAATTACAAGGCACAGGCATATACCTTGCCGCTCTTGAGCGCAGGGATTGCAAGAAATTATCCGATGACAACGAATATGATTTTAATAATCCTGTTGAACCAACTCTTTTTGGCTGGTCTGTTGAAAATTCCGATGAATGGTTCGATGAAATACAGCGATTGCTAAAATCCGACACAAATATTCGACTTGGTATTTTTCTTAACAACGGAACAGTGATCGGGGATATTGCATTACAAGGTATTGATAGGCGCAATCGCTCTTGCTCGTTGGGAATTGGCATGGCAAAAATCGAAAATCAAAATAAAGGATATGGCACTCGGGCGTTGCGGCTTATTTTGGAGTACGGCTTTAATAATCAAGGATTTGAGCGGATAACTGCTACAACGCTGGAAATTAACATTCCCACACAGAAAGTTCTGGAAAAATTGGGCTTCATTTTAGAAGGACGGGAACGAAAGGCAACATATTTCAAAGGTAGGAAAATTGATAACCTTAACTATAGTTTGCTCGTTGATGAATACAACCGAAATTAAACAATGTTATTTTCACACTTGATAGTATGTATTATAATGCCTTGGAGGAGGATTGATTTTTATGAACATTAGCAGAGCAAGGTTTGAGGGGCTGACACGTATTGTTGTGGAAATGGCCCAGGCACCCGGCCCAGTGAAACCGGAGGATATCGGGATAGGCAATTGTCTGTCCGCGGGCGGTAAGAGTTGGGCGGTTTGCCCGTCAGAGATATTGGGGGTTGCTGTATCCGGCTGCGAAGTTATTATTTCACTTTCTGGCAATGCCTTGGTCGGCCAAAACTCCGCTATGTGCGGAAAAATGGCAAAGGACGCTTGTGTTTCTGTCAAAGGAAGCGAATGTGTGCCAATTATGCGCCAGGGTGCGGCCATTGCTGATGTGCGTGACAAAATACTTGACCCGGACACAAATTTTATCCCCGGTGATGTTAATTACGGCAACAGCGGCCGTGGCACAACATATTGGCTTAATATGGGCAACGGCCATGGCAACCCATACCGCACAGACCATGGTACAGACCCGGCAAACTGGCTTAACGAGGGCTGCCGTTATTCCCTGGTGGGTATGGAATGCAATACGCTGATTATTGTTTTTGATTTTCCTGATGCCCGCGGGGTGGACAATACCGGCATTGTTGGCCTGCCCGGCGATGTAGCGATGGATAAGAATAATTATGTTAACGGCAAACGGTTGAGGACCGCCCGGAATTATTATGACTGGGTTAGCGGCCGCAATATACAATTTATGGATGAGGCATCATACGGCAATGTAAAAACCACATGGACGCTGCTGGAAAACAGCGAAGCGGGTACGGACGGCATATACAGTCTGCCGTACAGCCTATATCCAAGTGGCTATTACGAGCCCGGTGGGGTGATATATGAAGCCGACAAGGCCGCCGGAAAACCTACGGAATATCCATGGCTTAAAACCAACCCAAAGGATTGGGGCGGATATTGGTTTGGCCGTGGCGGGTCTATAGACAATTGGGTAAGCGGCAGTGTGGGTTATCCAGCTGTTCCGGGTTTGCGGCGGGATTTTGATGCGCTGGTAGCCAAAATGGGCGGCAAGTCTAACTTTACAATGGGATATTGGGCTGTTGTGGAAAATGCCGTGGGAATAACCTATGGGGCCAGCTTTGGCGGCAATGGCACCATAGGTGCTGTTCTTGGTCTTGATGGGCCAAAGGACAACCCCACAGGGGCCAACGGCCCTGCCTTGCTTAACTATTCGTTTATGGGCGGAGATTCGTATAACATCTATAAATACAGACATATGACCCACGAGTTGGGCCACCAAATGGGTCTGCCGGATCATTATATAGAGGCAAATTATATAGACCCATACACCGGCACCCGGGACGGGTTTTTTGCCACCGGCGGCTTTGACCACATGGGCCAGATAACGGGCATTTCTCCGGACTTTTTTGCCTGGATAAAATGGAAGTTCGGGTGGTTTAGAGACGACCAGATTGTGGCAATAACCGACAATGGGGATTACAACATAGAGCTGACGCCCATAGAAACCCAGGGCGGCACAAAGCTGGTTATTATACCCGGCGAAACCCGCGGCGTGCTGTATTGTGTGGAATATCGCGGCGGCAAGCTTGGGGTAAACAACATCGAAAAAACAGAGATGTCCAACGATCCATTTGATCCCGACCTTTCAAAATACGGCGAGCAAGCCCGCTGGAACCACGATAATTTCGGCACAGATACCCAAGCCGGTATCTTGTTGTACCGCATTAACGCAAATGTTACTGCCCATGATGTGGGGCATACCATTGTTGTCGACCTGATGTCCAGAAGTCTGGATAATGCCGAAGGTTACGACAAACGTTTTTCTGAGACCCTTAACAACAGCCTGTTGGGCCCGGCTTCCGGGGTGTACAGCCATACCGATGACTCTTTTGGCATCACAATTTCTGTTGACCCATCCCATGATCTTGTTAATGGGGCAGGGGACAAGCCCTATCCTATTACGATAACAAAAAAGACCCCAACCGAGGCAGAAAGGCGCATTGTGTTGTCCAATGCGGAATTTGTGGACATGAACACCATACAATTTACCACCAATGTGGACCTGCGCGGCCTGCATCCCGCTAATTTTAGGGTTACAAAAGATGGCGCGGGTATGACGGGTGCGGCTCGGTGGTTTACCAGTCTTCGCCCCACAATGTTAACCAGCTATGCTGTGAGGATAGCTCTTATGGGCACGCCTTTTACATTAGAGGATTTGCAAGGCACTTCCGGATCTATCGTAACTGTTGAGGTTATCCCCGGCGAAACGGCAGGCACGCTTTATCAGTATCTGCCATCGGCATCGGCGGTTGTGGCTCCAAAACCGTTGCCTGTGGGTGTGGTTACATTAAGCAATGCGCGCTTTGCTAACCCCACCACTATCACCGCCGCCGCTGATAAAGATTTATCCGGTTTTGCCGCCTTTGAAAGGGGCAGGGGATCATCGGCCACCGGTGTTGCCAAGGCCAATTTGCGGATAACAAGGCCAGATGGCAAAATGCTTGCCCAGGACGAAATTTTGTCCGCGGCATACGACAGAGAATCGGGCGCACTTACCATAAATATCGTCCCTAATGCTTATAGAGGCATAGATGACACTGTGGGAACATCTGTTGAGATTATTGGTCCGGTGTCCAGTTGTTCTCCGCAAGTCACAAAACCCGCAAACCCGCAAACCGCCCAGTGGTATCATGATACCGAATTAAACAAAACCGACAAAAAGGCCTTTTGCGGGAATTGATAGAGAGATGCTTTTAAAGGAGCAAAGTTATGAAATTGCTACTCATTCTCGGGAATGCTTCCGTAGGAAAGATGACGGTTGGTCAAGAAATAGTAAAAATCACAGATTTTCGATTGTTTCATAATCATGTGATGATTGAACCTATACTTGAAATCTTTGGGTTTAATAACGACGTTATTGTGAAGCTGAGAGATGTGGTTTTTCAAGAATTTGTGAAGACGGATTTGTATGGCTTGATATTTACGTATATGTGGGATTTTGACGAAAAAGCCGAGTGGGCAAGCCGAAAGCAAATTGATCGTGTTTGCGAAATTTTTGAGCAGGCAAACGCCGAAATTTATGTTGTAGAACTGGTGGCCTCACAAGAGGTGCGTCTTCAAAGAAATGTTACCGAAAACCGGCTTAAAAACAAGGTATCTAAATTGGACATCGAAAGGTCTAATCAAATGCTGATAAACGATGATATTGAGTATCGTTGCGAGAGTCGCGATGGGGAAGTTTCGTTTGCTAATTATATTAAAATTGATAATACCGATGTTTCCCCTGAAGAAGTGGCCAAGATGGTCAAAGAAAAATTCTCTTTGTAATAGACTTGCTTGGGAATACCAAAAAACCTCTTGCTATATACAGCGAGAGGTTTTTTATCTGTCTGTTATTAGTCACTTTATTCTCTGCCATTGACGGCCATAAAAATTAAGGCACAAATGCCTGGGCCGGTGTGAGTGCCGATAACAGGCTCCAGATGGAAAATATCCACTTCAAAGCCATCCAGCCGCTCTTTTACTTGTTGGGACAGATATTCGGCATCGTCATAGGCCACAGAATGTATGATGGACACCTTGCTGGCGGCGGCGCGGTCTATGTTTTCCATCATTTTTTCTACCAGCGTATCCAGAGATTTTTTGCGCCCTCTGGCCTTGCCGATGGGCACCAGTTTGCCTTCGTTGTTGACGATGAGTATGGGTTTGACGCTAAGGACAGAGCCCATAAGGGCCTTGCCGGCAGAAAGACGGCCGCCCCGTTGCAAATGCCACAGGTCATCCACGGTAAAATAGTGGCACAGTTTCATTTTGCTGTCGGCAATCCAGTTTTGTACCTCTTCGATGGATTTGCCCTCATCCCGCATTTTGCAGGCTTCCAACACCAGCCATGCCTGGCCGGCGGATGCTGCCAATGTATCTTCGTATAAAATTTTGCGGTCGGGATATTCTTCTTTTAACTCTTCCAAAGCCAGGCGCACAGCATTAAACGTGCCGGAAAGACCGGAAGAAAAGCCTATATACAGCACATCGCTGCCGGCTTCTACGATAGGCTTAAACAGCTCTCTGGCTTGCTCCGGCGTGGCTTGGCTGGTTTTGGCAGATGCTTTGTTTTGCAATTGGCTGTAAAAGCCCTCATAATCAAAGTCTTGGCCTTTTATATAGCCCTTTTTTTCTTCGCCGTTGATGATGTAAAACAGGGTCAATATCTCCAGTCCCAACTGCTCTATAACCTCGTCTTTTAGGTTGCATGACGAATCCGTAACTATTTTAAAGCTCATAACATGCCCTCCCAATTGTTATTTACTATTTACATATCAGTGTCTTCTATATTGCTGTCGCCCTTTTTCTTGCCAAACATTGCACCAAAATCGAATTTTGATGTGATGGATGGTATCATGTCGATAAGTTTGTTTACGCTGTCTTGGTGTTTGATGTTAACAAGCTGCACATTGCCGTCGGTTATCACCAGCACGGCAGATGGCTTTATTTTGGCCCCAAGACCGCTCATGGATTTTTCGCCGTTTTTGCCCTTTTCGGCACCAGCATCCCCCGTAGAACCACCACCCATGCCAAAACTGACATCAACCAAAGGTATCAATGTACTTTCGCCGGCTGTAATGGGTTCGCCCACCACGGTTTTGGTGGATACGAAATTTTCCAATTGGTCAAACATCTGGCTGATATTATTGTTTAGTTCCGTGGCCATTTCGCACATCCTTTCTTTGTGTTTTTACTTTTTGCTTTCTTCTGCGGCTAAAAACCAGCCGCCGTATTTCGGGTTTTAATATATATCGGGCCATGGGCAGTACTATGGCCCACAGTCTTAGATATCCAGCAATTTTTATGTCAATTTCTAGGATGGGTTGGTCAAAATCTCCTTCTATTTGGGTATCAATACCCAACGGCAGGGTGACGGCACCAATGGCAGCCAGCACCATACCTGTGGCGTGGGGTTCTTCCGCGCCGAAGCGACCTCGTATGCGGCAAACCTTAGGGCGCATAGCACGCAGGATTTTTTTAAGCAAATCCACTGTGTATCCTAAAATTTTGCCAAGTGTGCCCATGTCCAGCTGCTTCAGACCCTTTGTGATTCCTTTGGCGTCGGAGGGATTTTTTTCTTGTTCTTTGGGGTTTTTCGGGCGGTCACTGGCCGCTCCTGCACTGGGTTTGGTGTTTGCTGGGGGTTCAGAGGCTGTGCTGACAACATTATCACGGGTAAATTCTTTTTTAAACCCGCCCCACAGCCAACGTATGCGGGCGTGATAATCCCAATCAGTCTCATGGGCTTTTTTGGCAATTATATCGTATTTTATGCGGCAAAACAGCACAACTGCAAGCAGGAGCAAAAACAGGCCAATAATACCAAGGAGGATGCATAAAATAACAAACAACACCGTCCACAGCACCCCCAGAAAGTACAAAAGTGCTGCCAGCGATATTACTATGCCCAGTATGGCCGCAATTAGTGCAAAAATGGCCTAAACCTCCTTAAAACTATGCTTGCCGCCGCAAAAACTATAACAAGCCCAGCGGCAAAAAAACCGCCGATAACGATGCTGATGGTGATAAAGAAAGGGTAGGGGACGATATTTACCAATAAGTCTACCCGATGGTCTAATATCCAATAGTCGTTGTCGAAAAATATCTCGTGAAAAATAACAAAAGCATGGTGCCAATTAATGGCAATTATGGCTACCAAGGCCAGCAAGGTACAAAACACCGCGGCCGAGGTAATTTGCCAGCTTTTAAGCAGATATTTCAGCTGCCCGCGGCCCCATATGGCGAAAGCAGCGGCAGTTGCCACAAAAACAATACATGCGGCAATAAAAATAACGGAGCCTATAGCAAAAAGATCGTATACATCAATCATATGGCGTATTTCTATATCGCTGAAAAAATACCGTGGTTGGCCGCCAATAACAGTCATAATTTGCAAATCCGGCTCCCGCCCCTGCATATAGCGTATCATGTGACGGGTTACTTCATGCAGATGTTCCGGCTCCATATCCACAACGGCATATGTGTCGTTTACGTTATATTGCCACTGATAAAACCACATGCCCATAGAGGGTATGAAAACAGCAAAGCGCAATATTAAAATAATAAGGCAGACGGCACTGGCAATACCTATGGCTGTCCACAGGGCTTTGGCTTTGTCTTTCATGCGTTTCCACTCACAATCCATGCTTTAAATTCATCGGGGGTGATATCGTTGTTGTAATCGCAAAAATTCTGCACCAAATCTGCTACGGTCTCAAAGGCGTTACGTTCGTCCTTTGCCCGCATTACCACTTTATAATGGCGATAACAGGCCTTGGCCAGATGGCTTGCTTCCACAATATGCAGCAGGTTATTATCCCCCGGCCTTATACACAGACAATATTCCATTGCCATCCCCCATTTCTTCCATAATTTATGATATCACAGCGGGGACGAGTTGTAAACAAAATATTAATTATAAGAATTACCACTTGGCCTTGATGAGTATTTTGTAAAACTTAACATCAGTGTTTTTGTAGCCGCCTTTGTTTAAAAAGCTGGGTGGGTGGTATTTGCTAACAGTTTTGTTGAAGTACAGCAAACTAATATCTAGCTTCTTAAAACCCGCTCCTTCCAGGTCTTTTCTTACTTCCGCTGCTACTTTTTCGGCTACATCTCGGTGTTCTGTCGCGTAAACATCATAATTGCAAACAGCTTCGTGAGAGATTTTTCTTTCGCCGTTGTGTCGCGCAGCGCGTTCGCACTGCACTTTAAAATCTGTGATTATATCATCCTTAACATAAGAAATCCTCTCAAGTTCACTTGCATATGCGTTTTCGGCCGCTTGTTTTTCTTTTTCGGGTATGCCTCTCAAATCATCGCCAAAACTCATCCCAAATACACCTCCATACCTATTAGGCATCGTTGTTATTAGTTTTCCGTGAATCATAATATCACAGCGGGTGCAAATTGTAAACAAATTTGTCGGAAAATTGTAACATTTACTTAATTTGAAATATTAGGTCGAATGGTATATAATGGGTGTGAAAAACTCGGTGGATAACATGTGGACAATTTGTGGAAAACTTTTTTGGGAGGATTATGAATCAGATTTACATAAAAGGGCGGGCAAAAATAAATCTGGCGCTGGACATTGTCGGCAAGCGTGATGATGGGTACCATCAGCTTTCTACCATCATGCAGACGATGACTCTTTGCGACAGCCTGCTTATTAAAAAAATACAAAAGCCCGATTATCTAAAAGTGATAAGTAACTTGCCGTGGCTGCCCAACGATCAGCGCAACCTGGCGTGGCAAGCGGCGCGCTATCTTATTGACCGTTTTGCCATACCAGATGGTATTTTTATCAGCATAAACAAGGCCATACCGGCATCGGCCGGGCTTGGCGGTGGCAGTGCCGATTGTGCGGCAACCCTGCTGGGCATACGCAATTTGTTTGGTTTGCCTATAAGCAACGAGGAAATTACAGAACTGTCCGTGCGCTTTGGCGCAGATGTGCCTTTTTGTGTAATGCAGGGCTGTGCCCATGCCGGTGGCATCGGCGAGGAGCTATCACCCCTGCCGCCCCTGCCGCCAATGTATGTTTTGCTGGTAAAACCTAATGTAATTGTATCTACCGAAGATGTATTTAAGCGATATGACCCGGAGAAGGTAGCGGCCCGTCCGGATGTGGATAAAGTTATCCACAATATACACAAAGGCAACCTGGCGGGAATTTGCGAAAATATTGCCAATGTGCTGGAAAGTGTGAGTGCCGTCAGATATCCTATTATAGATGACATAAAGGCTGTGATGACTGAAAATGGGGCATTGACGGCGATGATGACTGGTTCCGGCCCTACGGTTTTTGGTATTTTTAAAACCAGGAAGGCAGCCCGGGGCGCGGCGGATGCGGTAAAGGCAACATATCCGCGTATTAATGAGATTTTTGTGACAAAGCCGTATTACCCCAAGAAATAGGGGGGATATCGTTGAAATATTGGTTTAAAGTTGCGGCAATATTTATTGGTTTATTGGCGGCGTTGTTTATGATATTTTGGGGCATAGGCCGTATGATACCAGACCCTGTGATGTTGCCATACGACAATCTTGCCCACGAAGTACACGCACAAATTGAAGTTGATGGATATATAAATTTCGATGATATTGCGAATTTTGCATGGGATGCGCTGCTTGTCATTGCACCTTACTCTAATTTTGATATGGTGTTCCGCCATCACAACATTGCATGGATACCGACCTATATAGGTCCTGCTGCAAATGTGAAGTTAATATTTTTGATAGATAATGAAATTGTACATCATTCGAGCATTGCCACGGAAACATGGAATTTTTCCAGGGCAAGTGGGCTGTATGCCAGGGGCGACACAGTATTTGTGAACACAGATGTTGGCTTTGGCCGAACTTATATGGAACACAAAGAAAATTGACATATAAACTAACAAAGAAACCAAGGAGGTTATTATGAAAAAGATTTTTAGGAAAGCGGCCGCGGCATTGTTGTGCCTGGTATTTGTTTTAGGCGGAGCAGCGCAAGTGCAGGCATCGAATTTTAGGGATGTTGGCCCCGGTCTTAACTGGGCCAGAGAAGCCATTGACACCGTAAGCGAATTGGGTATAATGATGGGGGATTTGTCTGGCAATTTTAACCCCAACAGTGCCATAGATAAGTTTGAGACGGTGCGTATTTTGGCTCGTATGTCCGGCTTTGACCCATCTGCGCTTACACCGCAGGAGACGGCATATTACAATGCGGTTTATCAGGCCCGCCGCCCGGTTATTATGGCTGTGGCCAATAGGTTTAACCGCTGGAATGCCAATGTTAACAGAGAAATTGCGTATTTATTGTACACCGGCGTGCTTACCGCCGCAGATTTGGAAAATTTTGTGGTAATAGAAGGTGGGGTAGAGCGGCTTAGGGCTCTTTCCCGCGAAGAAGCAGCGGTGTTTTTGGTGCGCTTTATGGGTCGCACCCAAGCCGCCCTTAGCACCGTAGGCGTGCGAGTTTTTTATGATGACCATCTTATTTCTCCCGGTGCAAAGCCGCATATTTACTATCTGCGTAGCCACGGTATAATGAACGGCGACGACCGCAATAACGTAAGCCCCCGCGCGGCCACCACAAGGGCCGCCATGGCCATGCTGGTATATGCTACATTAATAGAAGTAGATTCGCCGTTGCTTGGGCTTTCCGGCTCTGGGGCAGGTGCCCAAATAGACACCGTAAGCGGCACCATTGCCGCTACATATCCTAATTTCCGTTCTATTTTGGTGTCATCTACAAATGCGGCCAATAACAACCGCATCTTGCCCATAACCAACGCGGCTATTATCACCGTTGGTGGTCTTAATGCCACATTTGGTGACTTACAGCGGGATATGACATTTACCGCCCAGGTAACAGGCGGCGAAATAATATCCATAGCCGCTCAAACCGCTGCCGCTGGTACAACACCACCCACGAACAATAATGATGTGCCCGCCAGAACATTAGACGGCGTGGTGGCCCGTGTAAACAACAACAATAATACCGTTGGCATAGAAATACGTGTACTTAACCCCCGCGGCGAGATTATTACCCGCGTGGAAGACTATGCCATAACAGGCTCTACTTCCATCAGCCGTGCCGGTGTTGCCACAAACCAGGCCAATATTGCTGTGGGTGATTTGGCTGTGGCCGTGGTGCGGGGCGGAAATATAGAAAGTTTGGAGCTGGAAGAGCGTTTTAGGCAAGTATCCGGCACCTTGGTTGAGAAAAACTTCAGTGCAAGCAGTATTTTCCCCATATTGGTGGTGGAAGACGCCGCAGGGGTCAACCATAGCTTTAGTGTGGATGGCGACAGTGTTATACGCCGCCAGGGCACCTTCGGCAATATAGCACCAAGGTCGCTGCGCATAGGCGATGCCATCAATTTACATGCGGAATACGGCCGGATAACAGAAGCCAACGCCAGCGGCACAACATCTGTGGCCGATGTGTTTATCCGCGATATATTTATATCCAGCCGGGAGCAAAATCACATTGTGGTGTCCGACACCCTTTACGGCTCACAAGACAGGCGGCATCTTATTATTGATGGTGCTGTGGACATGCAAAGCATTACCGCAGGCTCTCGTGTGCGTCTGTGGTTGGATAGCCAGGAAGTGTCTGGCATAACTGTGCTACAGACTGCAACTGCCGACAATTTTTCCGGACATATCACAAATATAGGCAACCAACAGATAAGCGTACGTGATGCCAACTTTGTAACCCGTCACTTTACCTTTGATAATTCTACGGTGTTTTTTAACTCAATCACCGGCAGAACTGTTAACATAAACGAGCTTACCATAGGTATGCGCGTGCAGGTGGTTACGGCACCCGCCCAAAACCATCGGGCCGCTTCTGTTACTGTTCTTATTAACCAATAGTTAAATATAGCGCACGGGCGGCCATAGGTTGCTCGTGCGCTTGTTCATATGGATGGAGGTGAGAGCCATGGAAAGACACAACAGCACCAATAACAGCCGAGGGAACGCCCGGTATCAACGCGGGTCCGCCAGACCACCGGCCAGACCACCTGCAAGACAGCCGCGCCCGCCCGTCAGACCGCCTTCAAAACCTCCTGCCAGGAAATACCGGCGCAAACGGCGTGCCAGAAGGGACTACACCTTAATGCTTCTGGATTTTTTTGGGCGCATGGGCAATGCTGTAAAGCGAGCGTTTAAACACTTTAAAACCACTAAATATTTCCGCCCTGCGGCCATGGCTTGCGCCGCCATTTTGGCTGTTGTTATGTTTATCGGCCTGTTTAACCTGCTTACCCGGCCCAATGCCCTGGAAGTGTATGTTAATGACCAGCAAATAGGCATTGTGCGTCAAGAAGGGCGGCACATAGACGGGGACTATATCCTGCGTCACGCCACGGCTCGTCTTAGGGGCCAGCTGGACACCGAAATACAATTTGCTGACGAAATTATTGCAAATCCCGCCAGAATAGGCAGCAGTGTGGTTGCTGTCACCTTCGACAACTTGATAACCGAACTGATAAATGTTCTGGATTATTACATATACGCCGGCATAATTACTGTGGATGGAGTGGAAATGGCGGCCTTATCTTCTGCCTACAATGCACAGGGGGTTCTTGACGACGTGGCCTACCATCTTGGCCAAGACCCGGACATAGACCACAGCTTTGCCGAAGAAGTGACCATAACGCGGAGATACATCCACCACAGCGGCCTTGACACCCACCAGTACGCCATGGATACCCTAACAACCTACCGTAATGTATATGAAACGCACACGGTGCGCCAAGGGGATAACCTCTCCTTAATTGCATACAGGGCCGGTATGACACTTGCCGCCTTGTTGGCCAATAACCCCAATGTCAACCCCGATACCATCTTGCGAGAAGGCGACCGATTGCATATAATCCGCTCTGTGCCTGCGCTTTCCCTGGCTAATGAAGAATAGCTACGCCATTGCAAATTTTTTTCTTGACAAATATAACCGCCATGATATATAATATCTCTTGGTGTTGACGCACCACCATATATCCAATGCAGTCGTGGCGGAACTGGTATACGCGCAAGACTAAGGATCTTGTGGGCCTAGCCCGTGCAGGTTCAAGTCCTGTCGGCTGCATCCTTTAATCCATGGGTTTTCTGGACTGTCAGAAAGCCCATGGATTTTTTTGTTATCCTCATTTCTAACGGACCGAAATTTTTAGCATTCAATTATTTATAGCAATTCAAAAGCCCGCGCGTCTTTTGCGATGCGGGCTTTTTTATTATTGGCGCTGTGCGCTATTTTAAATTGTGGGTACCGAACCCAGTGTTGTATAAGGCATCATACCATTTGGGCCGGAGGTTAGACTGTTTGCATCTGTGCCCAAAATTGCTCCGCTTGTGTTAACGATTAATCCACCTGCGGTAAAATTTTTTCTGTCAAAGACGACAAGGTTTGCTCCGTTCCATGTAACAATGGAGCCACTATACGACAATGCACCAAAATCATTATTTGTGCCGCTCATCAAATATATATCAATTTGTGACCCATAATCTGTATAAAGCATATATTGCTTGTTGCTTATTAAGCAATTGTGGACTAATATAACCCTTGAATAAGTGGCAAACATAAAACGATTATTGGTTGTTGTCTTTGTTCCGGCAGTGGAACTGCAACGAAATATATAAATTCGTCCGCAGTTGCAAAATTGGATGTTAAAATTGTAAGCAGAGGTAGATGTTGTTCGAAAACCGCGTATATCAATGCGCAAAATAGCACAGTTGATTATTGAGAAACTGTTGATATTGTGTGTGCCTTGGTTTTCGTCTGTTCCGCCGTTTATGATCAGCATCCCGGCTCCGTAAAACCCGGCAATTGTAATGTCGCTCGTTATTGTCCCTGGTAATACGTTAAAGGTTATGATGCCGGTAAGCCATTTGCCAAGGCTGTTAATTTCCTTTTGCAAATCTGCCAGCGCGACGGTTTTTGTCACCGATGGTTGGGCGACCATAACATTTGAGCCTACCGGAAGATATACCTGCGCTGAAGTTCCTGTAGATATAAATGTATCCCATTCATGGCCTGTGTAGGCTAACATATCGTCATTGTGTATTGTAGCACCGCTGCGCGCAAAAAATATGGTACCATTGTTTTCGCCGCCCGTTCTCCAGCTAAAAATTCTTATTTCGGCGTTTTCCGTAGCTTGAACAACATAACGCTTGTTGCTCATCAAATTTCCGCTTATCCATACAGTGGATAGACGTGCGCGATAACCGTCCTGCGTTTTATTTCCAGATGTGGACTGACAGTTAATGACATTTATACAGCGACAGGTGTTGTAATTAAAGTCAAAGGATAGCGCTGTTTCTGAGGTGCAGTTGAACCCCCTAACCTCGATATGAAGAACATGGTTATTGAGAAGTATCATGTTAGAAATGTTGTGGTCTGTGGCAAAGCTACCCGTGCCACGGAAATACATAGCACCGGGGCCTGCAAAGCCGGTAATTGTTATTGGTGTAGTGATTGTACCCGGCAAAACATTGAAGTATATAAAACCCGCAATGTACTTGGGTAGGTTGTTTATTTCTTTTTGCAAATCAGCAAGGGCTACGGTTTTGGTCATTCCGTTTTGGGCAGAGAAGTTGCCTTCAATCAATTGTGAACCTGCAGCAACCAAACGATAGCTGTCATGCTCGGGTATAATGGCCGTAGCCGAGCCATGGTCTGCAACCATTAAGGATGCGCCTTGCTCTGTTCTGTAAAGGACATTGTTTGATATACCACCGCGCCAACCATAAACACGCACTGTAGAATCTGTGCTTACATGCAGGGCATATCGTTTGTGGCTTACTATAGAATTATGCACAATACCGGGCTTTGATCTTTCAAACCTAAAGCCGTCATTTTGGCTTGTTGCCTTGTTTCCTCCAACTATTTGGCAATAGGTAAATTGCAGCATGGCTGTGCAATTGTTTCTCAACGCATAGAAACCGGGTGCGTCAACGGCGTTGGCTTGAAAGCCAATAACGCTAATGATGTTGCAGCTACAATCTTGAACCATAACACTGTGAACCTGATGCGTAGATGCAGGTGCCATAATACCGGACGTAATCATCAAAGCACCAGGGCCTGTAAAATAACAGATATAGATGGTATCTGCGATAATACCCGGCTCGACAGTTATTTGGTAATTGTGTTCAAGATACTTTGGCAGCCCGTCAATAGTTTCTTGCAAATCCTCAATTGTGCAAAATATTTCCTCGTTGTTTGTAATCGGGTCAATGACGTCCGATAAACGCTGCCCACCCAGCGTCCATGTGCGCTCAGGGTCTTTATAATCCGGGTTTTTAAGCTGGTCGCCAACGAAAAAGTCACCGACAGATACCACGCGGCCTATTCGGTTATTTGTTTCAATTTGGTCATCCTCTGGGTCTGCAAGCCAGTATTCGCTGTTAATCAACGGCAGGCCGCCTTCGATACCCCTGTCACCCCGGTCGCCTTTATCACCTTTATCACCTTTTTGGCCTTGTATGCCTTGTGGCCCTGCGTAGCCTTGCACACCCTGCGGCCCCTGCGGGCCGTCTTCGCCCTGTATGCCTTGTGGGCCAGTCGGGCCATCGAGCCCGCGCACACCCTGCGGCCCTTGAGGGCCGCCAGGCCCAACAGGCCCCGGTGGTCCTTCCGGCCCATGCATAACAAACAATGCCCAATTGTAATCGCCCAATGGGTCTGTTGGCGGGTTGTCGAATATGCCATCATACAAAGCTACGTAGGTGCTGTAAAAATCTTCATAAGTTACAACATCATTTTTATTATAAGTCACGCCCATTTTAAATGTACCCCTGATGGTTAAATCCACAGGCGGGCCTACAGGGCCCATTGGGCCGGGTTGGCCGCCGGGACCTTGAGGGCCTTGCCCGCCGGTGGAGCCGGGATTGCCCTGCAAACCCTGTAATCCCTGAATACCCTGTATGCCCTGCTGGCCTCTGGGACCTTCCGGGCCGATTTCGCCTTGGGGGCCGGCGGGGCCGATTTCGCCCTGTATGCCCTGGGGTCCGCCGGTACCCACGGGCCCTGCATGTCCTCGTGGACCTTCCGGGCCTTCCGGGCCAACTTCACCTTGCGGGCCTGGAGGACCTTCCGGGCCTTCCGGACCGCGAACACCTGAGGGGCCGGCGGGGCCTATCATGCCCTGTATACCTGCCGGGCCAGCAATGCCTTGGGGGCCTACAGGGCCTTGAATTGTAAACAACGCCCAATTGGTGTCGCCAAATTGATTGGACGGCGGCACGGTAACATTGTCAATCAATGCCACATATGAATTGTTGTTATAGTAAATTGCGTCACTTCTGTTATAGGTGTATCCAGAGACAAACTGCCCGCGGATATTAAGGCTTGCCGGAGGACCTGCCGGACCTGCCGGACCTATTTGTCCGGGAGAGCCTTCGGGGCCTACGGAGCCTTGCGGGCCTTGCGGGCCTTGCTGCCCTTGGAATCCTTGTGGGCCAAGCGGACCCTGTAGTCCTGTGTCACCCTTGGGACCGACGGGGCCTTCCGGGCCTTCCGGGCCTGTGATGTTTCCTGCATTTTGCCAATCTTGGATGTTTGCGCTCCAAACATATAGCTCTCCCGCAACCAAGTATGCATCGCCGATACTGCCTATTAAATGTGCATCAATAAACTCTTGAAGGGTTTCAAAGGAGCCTAGTACCCTTACGCTTGTTCCATCCTGTCCATCCTTGCCTGAAGGGCCCTGTTGGCCGGTTTCGCCCTGGGGTCCTTCAGGGCCTTGTGGCCCTGGGTCGCCTTGTGGCCCAGGTCTGCCCTGGGGTCCTTCAGGGCCTGTGGGGCCGGGGTCGCCATCTCTGCCAATTACACCATCTTGCCCGGGAATACCTGCGGGACCTTGGGGCCCTGTAGGACCGGCCTCGCCGGGCGGGCCCTGTATCCTTCCGGCATTAAGCCAGTTGTTTATATCGTCGCTCCATACATATAAATCGCCCGCAACCATGTAGGCATCACCGGGTACGCCCACCAAACCTGCATCGATAAAGTCTTGCAGGGTTTCAAACGAATCTAATATTCTTACGCCTGTACCGTCCTTGCCGTCTGCACCCGCGGGACCCGTGGCACCTGTTGCACCGGTAGGCCCTGGGGAACCGCCAGGCCCGGGGGCACCCGCGGGACCTTGCGGACCTTCGGGACCAGCAGGCCCACGGGGCCCCGGCGGCGCATTGTCAACCTTATATTTCAACGCCGCCGTGGCTTGGATGATATTGTTTTCAAGGGAAAGGAAGGCCTCATAATCCACAGTAGATTCGTTGCCCATAACCCGGTCAAAGCGAGTTTCAAACCCGTTTACAAGGTTGTTGGCACCGGTCAGCGATGAATCCATTGCGTTAAGTGCGCGGTTAATAATTTTTTCGGTTGTGTTTAAAACCGTCCTGTTTCCCTGCGAACCGGTGGAGACAAAATAAGTATTATCGACAGCCGCGCCAAGTACTTTGGCCTGGGCCTGCTTGCGTTCTTCGTCAGTCCAGTTTGCCGGTGTATCAGCCATGGCTTACATGTCTCCCCTCTTTAATAGCTTAATTTGAATATTTTGGCCCGATGAGGTGCCGGAAACCAGCACGGAACCATTCGGTCCTTCGCTTTCCTCCCAATTCCACGCGTCAATATAACCTGGCTTGATTTCGCCGGTGTCCCAGGCGACCTGCTCCGCCGAGGAAGGGTCAAACACCGGCCTTGTGCCTGTGCCATCCGCACCAGGTTGGTTTGCCCACATTTCATAATCTAGCGGATCGTATTCTATTGGGTCGATGTCAATTGTCTGCCCGCTCCATGGGGTGCCGTCAAACTCTTTAAAATCTTCCAATGGGATGAGGCGGCCTGCTTGGAAGTTACCAAACCCAACTGCGGTGTAGTATAGCTCCCAGCCCTCGCCGCTTGGCTCTTCCGTTTCAGGAAAGATGATTTCCAATGTTTGCGTGGTGTCGTTATAACTTGGTGTAACGCCTGCGATATCTATTGTGAATATTGATGGTTCAACACCTTCTAAGGTAAACCCATGCTTAGCGGTTAATTTAATCGAGGCGGTGTAAATTGTTTCAGCTAAGAACGTCGAAACAACTATGGGCGTCCAGGTTATGACCCCGGTAAATTGCGCCGCATTTATGCTGTTTTGTGGGGTTTGCCCTGTTACGGGTTGTATCGCTGTTGGTAAAACCCCGTTGTTTACAACTATATCCGGGCTGGGTTGGCTGCCTTGGTTTCTTGCGGTTGCAACCAATGTGCCGTCTTTGTCAAATAAACCAAATTCAAACCTGCCATCAGGAAGCGGCGCACCTATCGCCCTCTTTGTTGCACTTATAACAATTCTAGCCGGAACAGCAATATATTCATTGACAAAGCCCGGGAATCCTTCGGGGTATTCGGCAGTAGCGACCAAATTACCGTGTCCGTCATCAATAACATGAATGATGATAGGATATTCCGTATTATCCGTTATCCACCCGCCGCCGGATGGGGTCAATTCTTTTAAAGTAAACTCGAAGCTGCCCACTTCGTCGAAGGTCATTTCAGCGAATTGAACCAGTCCGTGAATATCACTTTGGCGTATATTCATAAAATTAGGCGCGCCATCCGGGTAAGAAATGCTAGCAACTAAATAACCGGAACCAGGGTCTACCACACTTATATTAACGGTGTATACTGCGCTATCCAAAACCCAGCCCGACGGACCGCTTAATTCCTTGATGGAATAAACAAAATCGCCGACTGTATCAAATTTCACATCGGCAAAGATGACCAGCCCGCTTGCATCATTTCTTGTTGTGGCAAGCTGAACGTCCCCTTCATCAAACAAGCCAAACTCAAATCCGTCTACCGGTGCTTCGCCTTTGATGCCGTTTTTTGACATGGTAAAAGTGATTACGCCTGCGGGGTTTGTTCCAATGGCGGCCTCTGTAGCAAGCGCACCGGTTCCACCGTCCTCGCGCACAACTTTATTTTCGTCCGCCAAAAGTGTGCTAAGTGCCGCATCCGGCGGAAAGGTAACGATTATATTGGTACCCAGCACGATTTCGCCATCGGCAAAAAACGCATAACGATCCCCGGTTCCGTCCGTGGTGGTGTTACCGGTGGTGGTGCCGCTTAAAATATAGATATTACCCCCATTTTCGGTAGCGATGCCGTATACATTTGCCGTACCTGTGCCATGCCCCTCGGCAATAATAACCGGATTTGCAATCCCTGCGCCATCTTCGCCTATGGTTAAGTTTCCGTCAACCTTAATACCGTAACTGGTGTCGGTGGCTATGCCTGGGGCCACATTAATCATTTCGGCGGCATCATCCGGCTGGCTTTTAATTAACAAATTACCCTCGCAATAAATGCCTACGGTATCTGTAGCATCTTGTGTGTTTACGGCACTTATGCCTCCATCCAAAGCGTTTATTGTAGAATCAGCGGGAAGAATAATGCCCTCACCGGTGTCTGAATCTACAGTCAGCCCTGCAACCGTTAGTATTTTTGTATCACTATCCCAGGCCCAGCCTTCCGTAGCTAAATTATCTACAGAGGACATTGCCCTTAAATCAAGCACCGTATTTACAATTGATAGCATATACTTCCCTCTTTTCATTTTTTTGCGTAACTGCGCTTATATCCAAGTATATGCATAAAAAAAAGAATTGCCACATGGGCAATTTATAACGAAGGCGGATTTATTGCATCTGGTTCTGCTCGGCAGGGTTTCCAAACAGGCTTAATGTCAAGAAGCTACAACGCTTGACCAATTTCGCCGAACACATACATAAGGTTGTTGGCGGGCTAATAACAAGTTGGAATGCTATTGTCATACCTGTTGCATTGTCCGCATTTAATGCATTTATGTAATTTGTTGCAGTCACAACAATGGCTGGGGTTAAAGTTGTTGATAAAAACTGGGTTGCCATTGGGAAAATAAACGTTCGCTTCCAATCTCCCCTCAATATTTGGCGCAACGGTTATTTCGATAGGGTATACGGTGGTGTCGGTTGCCCAGCAAGGACAAAGAGGGTGGGGCAGCTCTTTCATTATATATTTGTATGTACCAGGGCCGGTGAATAATAGTTTCGGAAAAACAATCATTTCTTCAAAATTATATGCTGTTGATATTCTTTCGCCGTCCTCGTTATACAAGTCAAATAAAAAAATACAATCGTATTTCTTCAAATATTTTGTGCAAATTCCGCAAATTATTTTTGTTGCGCGTAGGGTGATTTGTGTTGGAATACATGAAAAAATATTGGTAAACAATGGTTCGCCATCTGGATAATATGCAGTTGCAATTAAATCTCCGCACTCATCTGCTGTTACTACTATATTTACACGGTATACCCTGTCATCCGTAGTCCAGCCATATCCGGATGGTGATATCTCTTTAATTGTATAATTATGTACGCCCGGCATGCTAAATGTTAATGCACTAAATTTTATATTTTCCATCATCTTGTCCTCATTATCATTAAAGGCCTGAAGGCTGCTAACCATAGAAGCAGTATATGCGCCATTAACCAATATATTACATTTGCATATAATATAAGACAAACATAAAGGGGAGAGCAGAATGGACGCGCTTTCTGTACGCTTGACCGATGCATGCACCGTTAAAAATCAAAGCACTGTTGACTTAAACCATTTACGTATTGAGCCGATAATCACTCTTAAAGTATACTCTAGCCGCAAGGCAAAGGACTGCTTAACATCAATAGCCCGTGCCTCCGAACCTGTATACATTGACTATGAGTCTGTCAAAAAAGGGGACATTATACCTGTTCATCATGATGCAAAGTCAATAGATATTAATAATCTTAAAATAAAACATATCAAGATTGCAAGCAAGATACCATTACCATACAAAAAAGATTTTTGGAATATATTGATTGAGTTTACATTTGAATACAACCTTAGATTTCGCGATTATAAAGGCGATGTTGTTATTGATGTGAAAGCCTATTCCATCCACAAGAAAAGATATATTCTGTTTAGTTCAACCAGATCCGATATTGCAACCATCACAGACCTTTTTACACAAACTGGTAGCCCCATAACCGGCAATGAACCTTATATAATTACAGAAGCTAGTGCCATTGCCTTGAAAGCTGAATTACGTAATCATTGTGACCACATACCCGTGGATGTTACCGTTACCATCGGGCTGTTCAGCATAATCAAGTTATGCCGCTTAGTTTGTTTGAATATCCAAACACGCGGTTTTTGTATACCGCCCGAATGCAATGGTTCGGATTCGATAAAGCCAAATATGTGGAAAAATTTCTTTGGTGAGGACGAAACCTTTGCTCTGCATCATTCTAAAATGTTCTCACAGGGCAAGCGTAATGATATTTTGAAGCAGTTGGAAATGCTTAAAAAACCCTGTGATACTGTGGAAAACGAAACTTCTCGCTAAGTCGGAGAAAAGTTGCACTCCGCTCAAAGAGTTGGAGAGATGTATAGCTTCCGGGAAGGCTAATGCCAAGCAAGGCTATATCGCCCAATTAGAGCGCGGTTCAAGAAACCCAAGCCTGCGAACGTTCATGAATATTCTATCTGTTTTGGATATATCTGCTGACTACCTTTTATACGGCACAAGCAAGGAGTACACAGGTGCGACGGAGAAACTCCTCAATGAATTCACTAGCTTCTTATTGCGGCGGAGCGTAAAGGATGTGACCGCCTATTATGATATTGTCCGCTTCATGTCCAAGTATGTGGATTCCAATAGCGATTAGAATCACTTACCAAGAATTATTGACAAAAAGTCAACATAATCTTGCAGAAAACGAAACAGTCAGAAAAACCGCCATTTTAGGGATGAGGAGCCTCACAATGGCGGTCTTGTATGTTTTCGATGATAATTCTGCAAGGGCTTCAGACTTATTGAAATCAGATCCTGCTCCAAGGTGCTCTTTTGCTAAAACTACTGTTATATCGCTGACTTGCGGCATTTTGCGATGCACTCCAATTCAGATGATAAAAAGGAATGCCTCGTAAAATGGGGGCATTCCTTTTGGGTATTTAGGCATCAAGGCCGATAAGGCGAGCCATTTCTGTGATGGATTTTTTGGAGACTTTTTTGCCTTTGTATTCTACAAGGTCTTCCATATCGCCGGTGAAGATATCGGCGGGCTCGTACTTTTTAAGTATGACTTTGTCTTCGTCAACAAAGATTTCCATGGGGTCGCGAACTTCTATATGCAGGGTTTTTCTGAGTTCTATGGGGAGAACAACGCGGCCCAGCTCGTCAACCTTTCTAACTATGCCTGTAGATTTCATTTTTTTTACAGCTCCTTTCTGGATAGTATAATTTGCATTTTTTTCTTGATATGGGAATACTTTACCATAGTTTCAAAAAAATGTCAAGCGTTGTTGAAAAAAAATGGAAAAAAATTTATATTGACATATTATGTAAATATTGGTAATGATTGCTATATTGGTTGTGGGTCGGGCATAGGCTTATACAAATGATTGATTCGGGAGCGAACTATGCTTAATTATCTATGGGCGGGCATGATATTGCTGGGTATTATTGTTGGGGCTTTGACAGGCAATTTGGATGGCATTACCAATGCGGCCCTGGACAGTGCCGCTGAGGCTATAACGGTGGGTATAACCATGCTGGGCATAATGGCCATGTGGACGGGGCTGATGCGTATTGCAGAAAATTCTGGGATGATTGTGGCTATTTCTCAAAAAATGGGGCCGTTATTGCGTTATTTGTTTCCGGATTTGCGGCCGAAAAGCAAGGCGCTGGAATATATATCCACAAACCTTATTGCTAATGTGCTGGGGTTGGGTTGGGCGGCCACACCGGCGGGTCTAAAGGCTATGGAAGAGCTGCAAAAAATAAACGGCGGCAAGAATGTGGCATCTAAGGAGATGTGCATGTTTCTTATAATAAACATGTCCAGCCTGCAAATTGTCACCATATCCGTGCTGGCATACCGTGCCCAATATAATTCCCTTAGCCCGTCAGAAATCATCGGCCCGGGTTTTTTGGCCACGCTGATATCCACCATATTTGCAGTGGCCTATACTAAATTTATGGAGCGGCGGGTGTTTGGGCGATGAGTATACTGTTGCTGTTGTCAGATATGATGATACCCTTGACCATTATGGGTATTGTGGCCTATGGGCTGTTGAAGCGCGACAAAGTGTATGACAGCTTTATTGACGGGGCTATGGACGGCATGAAAATTACTTTTAACATACTACCGACTTTGATAGGGCTGATGGTGGCGGTGGGAGTGTTGCGGGCATCGGGTACGCTAGATTTGTTGGCGGGTTTTTTGGCACCTATGACACGGCTTGTTGGCTTTCCGGAAGAGGCCATGCCTCTGACATTGATGCGCCTGGTGTCATCATCAGCGGCCACGGGTTTGCAGCTGGATGTTTATGCCACCCATGGGCCGGATAGCTTTATCGGTCGTTTTGTGTCGGTGATGATGTCTTCTACCGAGACGGTTTTTTATACCTTTAGTGTGTATTTTCTTCATGTGGGCATAACCAAAACCAGATATACCATGTCCGGTGCTATTTTGGCCAATATCGTCAGCATTGCGGCATCGCTTATAATAACTGTTTTAGTTTTTGGGTGATGAATTTGGTGCTATTGTTTTGCTGCGTTTTTTGTGATATAATGCGCCAAGGGAGGTGTACGCTTTTATGGAGCGGAACAGTTGCGAAATTGATATGACAAATTTTTATATAGAGAAAGTGGCGGCCTTTGGGCTGGGGCGTGATCTTAGGGCGTGCGTAATTACCCATGGTTGCCAGATGAACGCCAGAGACAGCGAGACTTTGGCAGGGATGTTGGAGGCTATGGGCTATGAGATAACCAAAGATGAAATGGCCGCTGATTTGATTATTTTTAACACTTGTTGTGTACGTGAAAATGCCGAGAATAAGCTGTATGGTAATTTGGGTAAGCTAAAGGCGCGGAAGGCCGGGCGAAAAAACATGAAGCTGGCGCTGTGCGGCTGTATGATGCAACAGGACGCCGTGGTGGATAAGATAATGGCCAGCTATGCATATGTGGACATTATTTTTGGCACCCACAATATTGCACGTTTTCCTCAATTGCTGCACAGCCATATGGAATCTGGCGGCATGATTGTAGATATTTGGCAGGACGCCAAGGAAATTGTGGAAGACTTGCCCGCGGTGCGGGAGTTTCCCTTTAAGGCGTCTGTTAACATAATGTACGGCTGCGATAATTTTTGTACTTTTTGTATTGTGCCATATGTGAGGGGCAGGGAGCGTAGCCGGGAGGTTGCTGATGTAATAGCCGAAATTGAAGCTTTAGCGGCTGATGGCGTAACGGAGGTTATGCTGCTGGGGCAGAATGTTAATTCATATGGCCATGGGCTTGCCTGTGGGACAAGCTTTGCCCAACTGTTACATAAAGTAGCCGGTGTAAAAGGCGTGCGGCGCATACGTTTTACGTCCAGCCACCCGAAAGATGTTAGTGATGACGTGATAGCGGCCATGCGTGATTTGGACAAGGTATGCAAGCACCTGCATCTGCCTTTTCAGGCGGGGTCTACCCGGGTGTTAAAAGCCATGAGCCGCGGGTACACTAAGGAGGACTATATTGAACTGACGGACAAGCTAAAGGCGGCCGTGCCGGGCATTGCTATTACCACAGACATTATGGTGGGCTTTCCGGGCGAGACAGAAGAGGACTTTTTGGATACGCTGGATGTGGTGCGCAGGGTGCGTTTTGCTGGGGCTTTTACTTTTTTGTATAGCAAACGGCAAGGTACGGCGGCGGCTGGTATGGAAAACCAAGTGCCGGAAGAAGTGGCCAAGGAGCGGTTTAATCGGCTGCTGGCGGAGGTTAATGAAATTACGCGCCAAGTGGCCCAAGAGAAGCGGGGCATGGTGCTGGAAGTAGTTGCCGAGGGTGTAGGCAAAAATGGGATATTAAACGGCCGTAGCGATGATAATTCGTTAGTGCATTTTGTTGGGGACGAAGAGTTGGTGGGGCAGGTGGTTAATGTGAAGATTACCGAAGCCCGCACGTTTTATCTTAATGGGGAACTGGAGGAGATATAGGGATGACAATATATTATGAAAAAGCTATGGAGCTGGGAAATATGATACTTTCATCGGAGACATCCTTACGTCTGGCGGATGCACAGGCTGCCTTTGATGAGGATGCAGCGGCTAGTGAACATTATATGCAATACGAAGAGCGGCAGGAAAGCCTGCAAACGGCTATAAGTGGCGGCCTTTTGAATGCGGAGCAATATCAAGA
>WQVZ01000004.1 GCA_009785595.1 Defluviitaleaceae bacterium
AGGCGGCCAAACCATTCGCGTGGCGGCGGCGTCCAGCCCCGCAAAAGCCAAAGAGCTCATTGACATGGTGCGCCGCGGCGAAAAAGACTATCACTTCATCGAAGTAATGGGCTGTGCAGGCGGCTGCGTTGGCGGCGGCGGTCAACCCAATCAGCCGGGCTACCTCCACAACGAACTCAACATCCCCAAACTTCGCGCCAGCGTGCTTTACAATATCGACAAAGACAGCACCGTTGGCCGCAAAGCCCACGAAAGCCCTGTGGTAAAAGAAATTTACGACACATACCTGGGCGAACCCGGCAGCCACAAGGCCCACAAACTGCTGCACACATCCCACAAGGCCCGCAGCGTATATCCATCAGAAACCTTGGCCAAGTACGCAAACAAAGAATAACCAACCATACTGTAAGGGCGGCCGTCTCGGCCGCCCACTTTTGTTCTTGCCACAATTACGAGGTGACTTCTATATAACAAAACAAAGGTGTGCCACCCATTGTGCCGGAAGAATTAATCTACGGCACTGCAAAACAATGCCAAAGCAAAAGGCGACTGGGTTGGCGGCGTAAAACAACAGGCCACCCGGGAAACACGGGCGGCCACATAGGGCCACACCTGCCATGGCGTTTGGCTTGCAACGGAGTGCTTGGTAGGGGGCGATTGCCCTCGGTCGCCCGTTTAATTTGTCTTCAATAGGTCTTTATAAAAATCGCCACTTCATCCGGGCCTATGTTGATAAACATCATTAATAAAAAACATAAAGGAAGTGTTCGTCGTCATTGGTTTTGATGAGAAAGGCGTTGATTGTTCTTGTAGAGCCGACCACGAAATACTGAAGTCTCCGTGTCATCCTGTCTCTCCAGCCTATTTCTGCGATGTTATCAACTTTTAAAGAGTTGGCGTCAAATCTTCGCTGCATATGCTTAAATACTCCTAGAGAATCTTCGGCAAAAGTAGGCCAATAATTTTCATTAACAGAGAAATACCTTATCAAGCCATCATACTCCTCTTGGCTTAACTTCAATTTCGCAAAAAACGGCTCTATCCCAGCAGAATTTATGCCAAATCTATACTCAACAATTTGTGCTGTTGATGGTATGTCAAGTCCAATAACCCTGCTGATATAGCTTCGCCTTAAAAACAGCGGCTGGAAGAAATACCCCAGTGCAATTATGAGTATTAAGGCTATTATCAAAATTATAAACCATATGGATTTTCGCATAAGCATAATAGTCAAACCTCCGTCTGCAAAATAGACATCAGAATGTAATCATTTCTTTAGCTCCGGACTTCTCGGCCGCGCCAACCCCAAACGCACCATCCATATTACGCCGCGCCTGGGCCAGCATCAGCTTTATGCGGTTAAGTTGGTTAACCTCGCTGGCGCCGGGGTCATAGTCTATGGCCACAATATTGGCCTGGGGGTATTGCCGCTTTAGCTCTTTTATCATGCCCTTGCCGGTGACGTGGTTGGGCAGGCAGGCAAAGGGCTGGGTGCAGATGATATTAGGCGCACCGGCGTGTATCAACTCTATCATTTCGGCGGTCAAAAACCATCCTTCGCCGCTTTGGTTGCCTATGGACAGCATGGGCTTGGCCATTTCGGCCAGCTCACGTATGGGCTTAGGCCCATGGAAGCGACGGCTACGTTCCAGCGCGGCCACCATGTGCTTGCGGCTACGCTCTATGGCGGCATTTGCGGTGTTATATATGGTTTTGGCCAGGCGACTGCCGCCTAGGTGGTCGTGACGGAAGCCCGCGTTAAAGAACGTGTACAGAAAAAAGTCCAGCAAATCCGGCACAACGGCCTCGGCGCCTTCGTTTTCTATTAGGCTCACAATATCATTGTTGGCCGTGGGATGATATTTCACCAAAATTTCCCCAACCACGCCTACCTTGGGTTTGGTAATGTCCAGCAGGGGCAAAGCGTCAAAATCCGCCACGATGTTATAGCAATTTTGCCTAAAAGATGCGGCATTGCCGGTATGTATGTCCATTTTGGCGGCTTCATACCATTTATCATGCAGGGCATTGGCACTGCTGTCCACCACCTCATAGGGCCGCGTGGCGTATAGCACCCGCATAAACAAATCCCCATAAATCAGGGCCTTTAGGGCTCTTTTAATGGTGCCCAGGTCATACCGCCAGCCCGGGTTTTTCTCCAACCCACCGGTGGACGCGGATATTACGGGCACATGGCCCATTCCCGCCTTGCGCAGGGCGCGGCGTATAAAGCCCATATAATTGGACGCACGGCAACCGCCGCCGGTTTGGGTCATCACTGCGGATACATTATTAAGGTCGTATTTGTCTGATTGCAACGCCTTTAGCAACTGGCCCACCACAATTATGGCGGGATAACATGTGTCATTGTTTACGTATTTTAGACCTATATCTACGGCGTCTCTGTCCATTGCGGGCATCACATCCATATTATAACCCGCCGTGGCAAAGGCTTCCCGTACCAGGCCAAAATGCACCGGGGACATTTGTGGCATAAGTATGGTATGCTTGGCTTTCATTTCCTTGGTAAACAGCGCACGGGTTGGGCGCGGCGCAGGCTTGTGGGGCATTATGCTCTTTTTTTTGCGCTCTTCCAGGGCGGCAAAAAGCGACCGTATGCGTATGCGGGCACTGCCTAGGTTGTTTACCTCGTCAATTTTAAGGCAGGTGTATATTTTGCCCGCTCTTTCAATGATATCTTGCACCTCGTCGGTTGTCACGGCATCCAGACCGCATCCAAAAGAATTAAGCTGCACAAGTTCCAAATTAGGATGCTCCGCCACATACTCCGCCGCCGCATACAGACGGGAATGATAAACCCACTGGTCTCGCACATTAAGCGGCCCCGCGGCATGGGCATTGGCCAGATGACTTACGGCGTCTTCCGTCAGCACATCTATGCCGTATGCGGCAATCATTCCGGGTATGCCATGGTGTATCTCATCATCTACATGATACGGCCGCCCGGCCAACACAATGGCATATTTGCCGCTGCCTTCCAGGTTTTTCACTACTTCTTCACCTTTTTGACGGATATCAGCCTTTACCGCATCGGCCTCCGCCCAGGCGACATCAAAAGCTGTCCGCATTTCTGCGGCAGAAATGTTAGGAAACTCCGCACAAAGCTCTTTTAGCATAGATTTTTTGTCATCAAGACTAATAAACGGATTACGATAGTTTATATCAAGCGTCCGCAATTCGTCCACATTCACCCTAATATTTTCGGGATAGCTAACCACAATGGGACAGTTAAAGCAGTCGGCGGCCTGGTCGTATTCCCGCTGTTCGTATACCACACTGGGGTAAAATATCATGTCCACACCGGCATTGATAAGCTCCGTCACATGGCCGTGTACCATCTTTGCCGGATAACATACCGACTCCGATGGCATGGATTCCAGCCCCTTCTCATACACCGCCCGTGATGACTTTGGCGACAGCACCACCCGATAACCCAGATGGGTAAAGAATGTATGCCAAAATGGGTAATTTTCGTATGTATTAAGTCCGCGCACCAGGCCCACTGTGCCGCGTGGGGCATCTTCCGGCGGCAGAGGCGCATAATCAAAAATTCTATTATACTTGTATTCATACAAATTTTGGCCTTTGGCGGCCGTATTTTCATTGCCGGTGGGTCTTTCGCAACGATTACCAGAAACAAATCTCCTGTCGCCGGTAAATTTGCTTATAGTTAACAAGCAGTTGTTTTCACATAGGCGGCACCTGGTCATGGTGGACTTTATTTCAAGCTCGTCCAGCTCTTCCGGTCCCAACAATCCACTCTGACCTCTGACCTCTGACCTCTGGCCTCTGGCCACCAACGCCGCCCCAAAAGCCCCCATTAACCCTGCAATATCCGGCCTTATAGCCTCGCGCTCTGCAATCATCTCAAAGGTACGCAGCACCGCATCATTATAAAAAGTACCCCCCTGCACCACAATTTTCGCACCCATCTCCGCCGGGTCGGTTATTTTTATTACCTTGTGCAGGGCGTTTTTTATAACCGCATAGGACAGCCCGGCAGAAATATCCGCCACCTGTGCCCCCTCTTTTTGGGCCTGCTTTACCCGGCTGTTCATAAATACCGTACAGCGGCTGCCCAAATCAATGGGATTTTGGGCAAACAGGGCAATTTGGGCAAAATCCGGCACGTCCATGTTAAGAGAGCGGGCAAAAGTCTCGATAAAAGAGCCACAGCCCGCCGAACATGCCTCATTAAGCAACACATTATCAATAACACCATTTTTTATGCGTATACATTTCATGTCCTGGCCGCCAATGTCCAATATAAAGTCCACATCAGGCTCAAAAAACGCCGCCGCCTTGTAATGGGCCACGGTCTCAATTTCGCCTATGTCAATATTAAGTGCCGCCTTGGCCAGGGCTTCGCCATAGCCCGTTACACAAGAACCCGCAATGACAACACCATCCGGCAGGGTCTGATAAATCTCTTTTAGGGCGGCGATGATGACAGAAAGAGGGCTGCCCATGTTGCCGGAATAATAGGAGTGGAGCAATTCGCCGTCTTGGCTGATAACAGCCAGTTTTGTGGTGGTAGACCCGGCGTCAATGCCTATGTATACCCTGCCCTGATATGTGGCTAAATCCCGCCGCGGCAATACCGCCTTGGCATGGCGGGCGATAAAATGGTCAAGCTCATTCTGGCCTTCAAACAGCCGCGGCAAGCGGGCAATTTCATGAGTTATAGTTTTGTTATGTTTGATATTATGCGCCAGCCGCCCAAAGGTGTATTCTTCGTCACCGGCGGCAAAGGCCGCCCCCATGGCAGCAAAAAGATGTGAATTTTCCGGCACAATGATATTTTCCGGAGCCAAGTTAAGGGTTTCGACAAAACGCTGGCGCAATTGGGGCAAAAAGTGCAATGGACCGCCTAAAAATGCCACATTACCCCGTATGGGCTTGCCTTGGGCCAGACCGGATATGGTTTGGCTAACAACCGCCTGAAATATAGACGCAGCCAGATCTTCTCGTGCCGCGCCCTCGTTTATCAGCGGCTGAATATCACTTTTAGCAAAAACGCCGCAGCGGGCGGCAATGGGGTGTATGGCCTGATGGTTTGCGGCCAGGTTGTTAAGGCCCAAGGCGTCGGTTTGTAGCAGGGTAGCCATTTGATCAATAAAAGACCCGGTGCCCCCGGCGCATATGCCATTCATGCGCTGTTCTATGCCCCCGGCAAAATATATAATTTTTGCGTCTTCGCCGCCTATTTCTATGGCAACATCGGTGGTTGGGGCCACTACTTCCACAGTGCGGGCTGCGGCAACAACTTCCTGTATAAATGGCACGCCAATCCATTGGGAAATAGTAAGGCCACCGCTGCCGGTTATTTGGGCAGAAAAACAAGCGTCACCAAACTCTGCCACACCAATTTCAAACAGGCCTTCCAAGGTATCTTGTATGTTAGAGAAATGCCGTTCGTATCTGCCAAAAAGTATGCGGCCGCTTTCGTCCACCAGGGCCAACTTAACCGTTGTAGAGCCTATATCTATGCCTAATCTAAGCCTTTGCGCCATGCTTTTGCTCCTTCGCGCTTTATATATAGTGCCGGTTAAAACCGGTTAAAATCTCCAGTTGAAAACTGGTTGAATCTATGACTGAAAGTCATTGTTTCATCATCTGACATTTTATCAAATTTTTCGCACAAAGTAAAGGGGCAGACATTTCCACTTATAGCCGTTCAACTTTAAAAGCAACATAAAAAATGTGGACAGCCCGGTTGTGTGGAAACGCAGTCAACCCAGCCACTCCACATTTTTGTGTAATGCAGAGTATGCCATAAAACAAAAGCCCGCTTAGTGACCATCCAAGCGGGCTTGCTGTTCATTTATGGCAGTTTTTATTACACCAAAGGAGAAACCCCGCCGGGCCAAAAAAGCCGTTAGGCGGGCCAGTTCCTTTTGGTCGTTTAATATGGCCTGCGCATCTTTGTTGCGCAACTTTTTTTCTATGGCCCGCGTAGCGGCGGCCTGCTCTGTTTCGGCTTCCGTGCCGTCTTCCGCAAAAGCCCGGCCATATGCGGCCATAATATCCTCTTTGGCCACGCCTTTCTGAAAAAGCTCGGTTATTATGCGCCTTTTACCATAATTGGCCAGGCTGGATTTTTGCTGGATAAACAAGGCGGCAAAATTGACATCATCAAGATAACCGCCGTCGGTCAGCAGTTTTAATACTCGTTGTATGCTCGCTTCGGAATACTGCCCCGCAACCAGCTTGCCCTGTACCTCTTTAGTGCTGCGGGGCCTGTGGGCCAAATATCGCACGGCTACATCCCGGGCCTTGGCGTAATCCAGCTCGTCCTGTAATTTTTCATACAAATCATGCCTAATTTCTGTGCCAACGGCCAATTTGTGATAAAGCAGGTCTGTGCCGTTTATGGCAAAGGCAAACTGACCATCAATGAATATATTGTATCGGTCTGGGTTTTTATTTTGTCTGGTTATTTCAGTGATTATCATATCACGCCTCCGAGCTTAGTCGGAACTTCAGCCGGCATGTTTTATTCCTCGTCCCCTTCGTCCACCAGACCCAGCTCTTGAATAATGCTGTCTATTTCGGCTTCGTCCAGCTCTATTTTACCGATGGGCTCATCGTCTTTGGTCTTCTTGGAGGACTTTTTGGCGGCTGGTTTCTTTTTAGCGTCTTCTTCCGCTGGGGCGGCGGGCTGCGCGGTTTTGCTCGTCAGACCAAAATGATTGCGTACAGCTTCCTCAATTTCTGCCACAAGTTCCGGCCGGTCGGCCAGGGTGGCTTTTACGTTCTCGCGCCCTTGACCCAGGCGGTCTTCTTTGTAAGAAAACCACGAGCCGGATTTGTTAACCACGCCAATTTCCGCCGCCAAATCCAGCACATCGCCCACCTTAGATATGCCCTGGCCAAATATGATGTCAAATTCGCAGGTTTTAAAGGGCGGCGCAACCTTGTTTTTTACAACCTTCATTTTGGTACGATTGCCTAAAATTTTGTCGCCCTGCTTTATGGCTTCACCCTTGCGGATGTCCAGGCGCACGGAAGAATAAAACTTAAGCGCGCGGCCGCCGGTGGTGGTTTCCGGGTTGCCAAACATCACGCCTATTTTTTCACGTAGTTGGTTCGTAAATATAATCATACAATTGTTTTTAGAACACACAGCAGTAAGTTTACGCAGAGCCTGGCTCATAAGGCGGGCGTGCAGACCCATGTGACTGTCTCCCATATCACCTTCAATTTCAGCCCGCGGTACCAATGCGGCCACAGAATCTATTACAATAACATCAATCGCGCCGGAACGCACCATTTCGTCGGCAATGTCCAAGGCTTGTTCGCCATCATCGGGTTGCGATACATACAGTTCATCAATATTAACGCCCAAATTACGGGCGTACACCGGATCAAGAGCATGTTCCGCATCAATAAAAGCCACAATGCCGCCTTGTTTCTGTGCTTCGGCTATCAGGTGCAGGGTGACGGTGGTTTTGCCGGAAGATTCCGGCCCATAAATCTCAATAATACGGCCTTTTGGGAAGCCGCCTATGCCCAAGGCGATGTCCAGAGACAGACTGCCCGAAGGTATGTAGTCGATTTTCAGGTCTTTAATCTGCTCGCCCATTTTCATGACGCTGCCCTTACCAAAGTCCTTTTCTATTTTAGCCAGGGCGGTACTCAGGGCCTTTTGCTTGTCTTCGTTCATAAGTTAACTCTCCTTCGCATCATATATTTGATAATTCTTTGCGTATCATATCCAGGGCATGAGACACAGCCCGCTGGCGTATACGCTGACGGTTGCCGAAAAGCCGCAATTCCTTGGCCTGGCAACGGCCATTAAACCACAGTCCGATATACGTCAGGCCCACGGGCTTTTGCGCCGTGCCGCCGTCCGGGCCGGCAATGCCGGTGGTGCTTATGGCAATATTTGCTCCCGCAGTTTTTGCGGCACCTGCGGCCATTTCCTCTGCCACTTGGGGGCTGACGGCACCATATTTACGTAAAGTATCCGGCAAAACGCCCAGCGAGCGGGTTTTGGCTTCATTAGAATATGTCACAACACCCTCGTTAAACACAGCGGAAGCACCGGGAACATCAACGATAGCACCGGCCAGCTGGCCGCCGGTAATGGACTCGGCAATGGCTAGGGTAAGGCCGCGTTGCTTTAGTAATTCCACCACAGTGCCAGCCAGCGTGGCGTCATCTTCGCCGTAAATATAGTCCCCAAGACGCTGATACAACAGGTTGGCAACGGGGTCGATAAGAGCCCTAGCGGCGGCTTGATCGGCGGCTTTGGCACTAATGCGCAAAATAGTTTCGCCAGGGCGGCCGGTGGCGTATGGGGCCACGGTCGGGTTTGACTGTTCGGCTAAAATATCCGCCACACGCTGCTCCATGGCGGATTCGCCAATGCCAACCATGTGCAGTGTGCGGGAAAAAAGTATGCCGGTGGAAAATTGGGCCAAAAAATCCGAAATATGGTGACTGTACATGGCTTTCATCTCACCTGGCGGGCCGGGGAGAAGTATGCAAATTTTGCCGTTGGCTTCTATAATACAGCCCGGTGCGGTGCCGGCGAAGTTATCCAGAATTTTGGCACCGGTGGGGAAAATGGCCTGCTTACGGTTATTTTCTGTCATTTTTTGGCCTATACGTGCAAAAAAGGCAGCAATATTGGCCAGAGAATTGTCGTCAAGCTCCATATCCAAGCCAAAATAGGCCGCCGCGGCTTCTTTAGTAATATCATCAGCCGTGGGGCCCAGGCCGCCGGTGGTTATCACCAGGTCACAACGGGCAAAAGCCTCGCTGTAAGCGGATTTTAGGCGGGTCATATTATCGCCCACAACAGTATGGCGATATACATTTATTCCCAGCGACGCCAGCTCCTGGGAGAGGAATGCCGCATTGGTGTTAATGGTGTCGCCCAGCAGCAATTCCGTGCCAACAGCGATTATTTCAGCATTCAAGAAGCCAGCTCCTTTTCAAACAGGGCACGATTATGCCATATATAGTCAATGGCGGAAATTATTGTCAAAACCACAGCGGCATAAATCAAAATTTGGCTGATTATGTCAAAAGCGGAGTGGGGGAGATTGAACAAAACTGTTGGTATCATTATCATTTGTGCCACGGTTTTTATTTTGCCCCAAATACCCGCGGCTATAACGATATTTTTCTTGGCGGCCACCATGCGTACCCCAGCAATGATGAATTCGCGCGACTCTATAAGTATCAAAATCCATGGACTGATGTCACCCAGCACCACCATGTACACCATTGCGGCCATCACCAGTATTTTATCGGCCAAGGGGTCCATAAATTTGCCGAAGTCGGTGATAAGACCCATTTTGCGGGCCAAATAACCGTCCAGCCAGTCGGTGGCGGCAGCCAGGATAAAAATGGCGGCGGCGATGTAACGGGCGGTTTGTAGGGACGGACCAAAATCGGCAGCCATACCCAGCTGCAAAACAACAACCATTATGGGTATCATGGCTATTCGGGCCAGTGTAAGTTTATTTGGCAGGTTCATAATACTTCTCCTAGTAAATCGTATTCGGTAGATTTGGTGATGCGCACTTGGGCAAAGTCGCCCACATTCAATGGGCCATCGCCGCTAAAATAAACAAAACCATCCATATCAGGGGCATCAGCATAGCTGCGACCATGATACATATCGTCTTCATAGCCTTCCACCAGCACCTCAAGGGTTTGGCCGACTTTTTTCGACAGAGCTTCAGCAGAAACCACCTGCTGTATTTTCATCAGACGTTCCTTGCGGTTTTCCTTAGTTTTTTGGGGTAAATGGTCGGGCAGTTCATCCGCCGGGGTGCCTTCCTCACGGGAATATGCGAATACACCCAGTCTATCAAAGCGCACATCCTTGATGAAGTCGCACATTTCCATAAAGTCGGACTTGGTTTCGCCGGGAAAACCGGTGATTAGGGTGGTGCGCAGAGTGATGCCGGGTATATTTTGTCGTAATTTGTCTATAGTTTTGTGAAGCTCTGCCTTTGTGCTGCGGCGGCCCATAAGGCGCAAAATATTATCGCTGGCGTGTTGTATGGGCATGTCAATGTATGGCAAAACCTTAGGATTTGTGGCCATTTCGGTAATAAATTCTTCGTAGATATGCTCCGGATAGCAGTACAACAGGCGCAACCAGTGGATGCCGTCAATATTCGACAACTCTCGCAGCAACTCATGCACCACCGGACGGCCGTAAATATCCACCCCATATAACGTAGTGTCCTGCGCAACTAAAACAAGCTCCTTTACGTCGCCCTTCGCTAAAATTCGCGCTTCCCCTACCAAAGATTCCATTGTGCGGCTTTTATAAGGTCCGCGGATTTTAGGAATGGTACAATAGGTACATTTCTTATCACAGCCTTCGGCAATTTTAAGATAAGCATAATGCTTTGGTGTGGACAGTACACGGCCAAGGTGTAGGCTATCATCAAAGCTGCCAACAGTATCAGCAACAGAAAGGCCAAGGGCTCGAGTCACCACCTCTACAATGCTGTGATATTCATTAACCCCCAGTATTGCATCAATTTCCGGCATATCACCCAAAAGCTCTTGTTTATACCGTTGGGCAGCGCAACCGGTGACAATAATAGCCCTACATAACCCGGATACTTTTTGTTTTATAGCGTCATTAATGGCGGCGCGGGCTTCTTCCACGGCCTCCTGTAAAAAGCCGCAGGTGTTTATAATTATGGCCTGGGCCTGGGTAATATCGGCGGTGAAAGCGTAAGCCGCGCCAGCCAAAGCGCCAAGCATAACCTCGCTATCCACCGTGTTTTTGTCGCAACCCAAAGAAATCAGCGCGACTTTAATATTCTGTATGTTCAAAAATATTAGCTCCTTTCGGTATAAGGACAATGGGCAATGCACTGACTGCAAAAGGCTTGCTCCAGCCCCAATGTGACCTTAGCATAGGCTCTGGCAGCTGTGTTGCAGGCATGGGCATCATAAATATGTTCCCGCGGGGTGGCCACGCTCCAATTTTCCCCAAGCACGGCCTTGCCCGGACATACATTGGCACAAATAGTGCAACCGGCAGGACAATTTGACGTGCTAATGGGCTCGCCGCAATCAAAAGGAGCATCTGTCAACACAGCAGTTATACGTACCGCCGGCCCGGCATCTTTTGTCACCAAGGCGGCGCATTTGCCAATCCAGCCCAGACCGGACAGGGTTGCCACGGTTTTGTGGGGTAGGGTAGTGCACAAATCAGCATCTATCACCGATGGCACCGGTGCGGCCACAGTAGTATACCCGCGGGTGGTCAAATAGTCGGCAACCATATCGGCCAATATAGGCAAACGTAGAGTTATTGATTTGTACTCATCATAATACTGCTGGGGTTGCCCATTTCGGTTGTCGCCCATAGCTTTTTTGGAATAAGCCAGACCGATAGAAATGCCATAGGGCAAGGTGGGGCGCATATACTCCGGCAGATGGGCAAAGTCGGCAAAGCCAACGATACTGCAACCTTCGGCCGCCAACAGTCGGGTTATTTCGTTATTCAAGACCATCCGGCGTGCGCCTCCTTTCTATATACTCTCTGTATTGATACGGCGTCATCAGCACCTTGCGTGGTTTTGCGCCGTCTTCCGGCCCAACAAGCCCCCGTGCCCAAAGCTCTTCCATCATACGGGCGGCGCGATTGTAGCCAATACGAAAACGCCGCTGCAACATAGATGTGCTGGCTTTTTCCCGTTCTACAATAAAGCCGATGGCATCGTCTATTAATGGGTCACTGTCGGCGGAAAATTCGTCCACATCAGCAACGGTAGTTATTTTTTCAATCATTTCTTCGCTATATTCTGTCTCGCCGTCTTGCTTGATGAAATTTACGATATTTTCCACTTCTTTGTCAGAAATAAACGACCCCTGTATGCGCTGGGGTTTGTTAAGCCCCACGGGAGAAAACAGCATATCCCCTTTGCCCAGCAGTTTTTCCGCCCCCTGGGTGTCCAATATGGTGCGAGAATCTGTGCCGCTGGATACGGCAAAAGCCAGGCGGCTGGGCACATTGGCCTTGATAAGGCCGGTGATAACGTCAACCGATGGCCGCTGGGTGGCCACAATAAGATGGATACCCGCGGCACGGGCCTTTTGGGCCAGGCGGCATATAGATTCCTCCACCTCTTTACCGCAGGTCATCATTAAATCCGCCAGCTCGTCAATAATAATCACAATTTGGGGCAGCTTTTCCTGGCCACGCTCGGCCAGGTGGTTGTTATATCCCGCCAAATCTCTCACGCGGGTTTCGGCAAACATATTGTAACGGTTGTCCATTTCTCGCACAGCCCAGGCCAGCGCGCCGGAAGCCTTCTTAGGGTCTGTGACCACAGGAATAAGCAGGTGTGGTATGCCGTTGTATACGCTAAGCTCCACCACCTTAGGGTCTATCATCAGCAGCTTTACCTCGCTTGGAGTAGCCTTGTAAATAATACTGGTGATGAGAGTATTTATACAAACAGACTTGCCGGATCCTGTTGCCCCTGCAATAAGCAGGTGGGGCATTCGGGCGATGTCGGCAATGACAATATTGCCGGCAATATCCTTGCCCATGGCAAAGGACAGCTTGCCCGGCGCATTCCAAAAGGCCTCGTCGTCAATAACCTCCCGCAGATATACAGCCTGCACGTCCTTGTTGGGTATCTCTATGCCTACTACGGATTTGTTGGGAATGGGTGCCTCTATACGTATACCGGCGGCGGCCAAATTAAGAGCCAAATCGTCCGCCAGGCCGGATATTTTGCTAACCTTCACGCCGCTGCCTGGGCTAAGCTCGTACCGCGTAACCGTCGGCCCTTTGCTAACCTCCACAACCCGTGCAGAAACACCAAAGGACTGCAATGTTTCCTCCAGTTTTTTAGAATTTTCTAAAATTTGCGCCCGCGAACTTAACGACGGCTGATATGTATTTTCCCGCAGCAATTCCACCGGGGGAAAGATGTATTTCTCTTCTATATGGGCTTTTGCCGTAGCTGGTTCTTCGTCATCAACATCAAATGGCGGCGGATCATCATCCTCTTTAAAATCCTCCATTTTAACAGCCGCGGGGGTATAGCCCTCCACAATGCCACGCACATTTATTGCAAATTCTTCCTCAGGCAAATCTATTTCTATTTCTATTTCTATTTCTTCATTAGCCTTCGGCGTAGGCTCTGTAACAGGCTCTACGGCAACTTCTAAATCGACCCCTGCATCAACTTCCGGCTCATCCTCCGCCAAAAGCATATCTTTCGGGGATTTAGGCCGCGGTGCCAATTTTTGCGCCGCGGCCGCCCCAATTCCTCGCAAAAGGTCTATTTTCTCATCGTCATCACCTTTATTTTTTGCGCCGCCCTCGTCCATTATAAGATTATGGGGCTTTTTGTTGGGAGATGTATATTTGTAGTCCTCAAAATCCGCTTCATATTCTTCTTCATAATATTTGGCCCTGGCTTCCGCCCGCTGTTCCCTAAAACGCACGGCGGTATCTCTGGTTCTAAAAAACCCGCTCTGAAGCAACGCAAACAGCGACCGCCCGGTGATAAGTATAAGCAATATGGCCAAAACCGTGAAGAAAAGTATATATGTGCCAACCTCCGAAATAGCCGCCACAAACAGCCGCGATGTGGCCGCACCCAGCAAACCGCCGTTGGCCGCGCCGCCATTTGTATAAATATGTCCTATATACTGCCAAAAGCCCATGTCTTCCGGCCTGGCTGGGCCAAGCATCATATGTATAATACTAATGCACAGCAAAAAAATACAGCCGCCCATTACTGTCTTTGACCGGCTAAGCAGGTCGGTTTTGCCTACCAACATAATGCCGGCCAAAACCAGGGCCAAAATGGGCAAAACAAAAGCACCGATGCCAAAGATGCCCAGCACAAGCGAATTTGCCAGGCGGCCGATAAATCCGGCATCCTCCACAAACAGGCTTATAAGCATCAAAACAGCGGCGGCAATAATGCATATGGCTATAATTTCCCGGCGTATGGGGTTTTGCTTTTGTTCCGGCTTTTTTCCTTTTATCTGTTTTTTCTTTCCTGCACTACTTTTTGTTGCCATGGCCACGCCTCTTTCGACTAGACCTGTTCCAAAACCTCTTCTCTATTATCAATCAACCTGCGAACTATGTGAGCAGGCTTCGGAACGGGTCGAATATAATTATGATTTTCTGGCTATTGATTATCATAACCCAAAATGATAGAATATTCAAGAGGGTAATTCGCAGGGGCGGCCATTGCAGTCGCCCGGACAAATACAGGAGGGCTCATGCGGGAATTTTATCGCAACAACACTGCTTTTATACACAAATTACTGCTGCTTGCAGGCATTGCGGTTTTTTTTGTCGCCGCCGTGTTTTTAGCCGGTTACGTGGTTCCCTTTGTGGTCGGATATATCATCAGCCTTATTTTGTCACCCCTTGTGGGTCTTGTCCACCGCAAATGGGGCATAAACCGCGGTGTGGCCGCTACGGTGCTTATACTGGCCCTGCTTGGCATCATTGGTGTTTTGGGTACTCTTTTGGTGGGGCGCGTTATATCAGAAATGGCGGCCCTGGTTCAAGACATTCCTAATTATATAGGTAGCGTGCAGGCCCTGTTTGATAATATGATGATAAGTGTGCAAAACTTTTTGGGTAATACAGACTTCGAAATAGACTTCAGCGTGCTGCTAAACCAGCTTCTTACCATCATCACTGGCTTGCTTCAAGGGGCTTTGGACGGCGGAGGCTTTTTTGTGGCTATACCCGTTGCCATATTGCGCACTATACTTGCCATTATTTCGGCCTATTTCTTTATTAAAGATAAAGAGCGCATCAAAGAATCTTTTGTCAACCTATTGCCGGAGCGTCTTGTGGAGCGTGGGCGTCTGGTGCGGGAAGGTCTACTAAAAGCCCTGGTGGGTTATTTTAAGGGTCAGCTTATTGTTATGGCCTTTGTATCAACCATTTGTGTCATAGGTCTAACCATCATCGGCTCGCCATATGCCCTGTTTATCGGCATGGGTATTGCGGTTTTTGACCTTATCCCCATCTTTGGTGCAGGGGGCATACTCATCCCCTGGGCACTTTACAACCTGCTTGTTGGTAATTTCGCCTTCGGCATAGCCCTGTTGGTGATATATGGCATAGTTTTCCTGGTAAGACAAATTTTAGAGCCACGCGTTGTCGGTCAACAAATAGGTATGCACCCGCTTATATTACTGATAAGCGTATATGTGGGCATAACAACCATGGGGCCCGTCGGCATATTATCCGGGCCGCTGATAGCCCTGACTATAAAGATTATCCTGGAGTCAAATCTGGATTCATTTAAGAAAGAGTAGGGGCGAATTCCATATATGTTTGTGTACAGTAGATTCATGTAGGCCTAATTATGACAACCTATACGTAGGGGCGGATTCTATATCCGCCCGAAACTGGCGGACGACTGACATCGTTACTTATTGAATTTATGTAGGGGCGCACATTGTGCGCCCGCATCACTGACTTTCCGCCGTTTTACCCTCTTCCAATTTGGCAAAAAAGCTATCGCTGGTTTTCCCTGGGGGCCGTAAAAAACGGCTAAGACTAAAAAGGCAGTCTAAATCGCCAACGGCAAGACGATTATTTTTTTCCTGGCAGGACAGGCTGGCCGAATATCCCGCTTCTTTTATAATATCATCAGATGTTGGGCTGATAATGCCCAGGGGATAGGCCAGGGAATTAGGCACAATGCCTGTATTTTGCCGCAAAACATCGGCAAACTTATGCAAATCTGCTAAAAAACGCTGGCGATAGGCTTCGTTGCTTTCTCCGCGGCGTTTCCCTGCACCTTTCGCGCCATGCAGACCATAGGTGTGGCTCTGTATCTCAACGCGCCCGGTATCGGCGGCGGCTTTCACCTCATCCCATGTCATATGCGGGTGTTTGCCCCTGCCTATTTCCGTGTAATGGTCGGTTTCTTGGCCTATTATGGCCATGGTTATGCGGGCGTCGTATTGCTCTAACATGGGCAAAACCTCGTCCAGGCGACGACCATCATCAAAGCTAAGGACGATAGGTTTTTCCGGCAGGGGTTTGCCATGATGCACAAAGCCTACAAGGTCTTGCATTACCACAGTGGTATATCCATTTTTTGACAAATATTCCAGGTCGGCCTCAAATTCCTGTGCGGTAATTTCCCATATATTGTCAGGAGATTTATCCAGCGCGTGATACATAATGATGGGTACTGTGGTTTCAAACCCCATGGTTAGCCCCATCAGGGTTTCTAACGGCGATGCCGTCGCAGAACCGGCAGGCATCAGTATCGCCGCCAAAAGTGCTAATATAATTACTCTTTTTCGCATACTTTCACCTCGTTTTCACATTATTATTGATAATTTTGCCGCAAAATATAGATAAAATTTTTGGGAGCAGTCGTTGCGCATGAAAAAACAAGCACTTGCCACCATAACCGAATACAATATGTTTGCGCCGGGGGATGGTGTAGTTTTGGGTCTTTCCGGCGGCGCAGATTCTATTGCCCTGCTCCACTTTTTGCACAACCTGGATATGCCCGGACTTAAAATTGCTGCCGTGCATATAAACCATGGCCTGCGAGGTGATGAAGCCAATGAAGACGCAGTATTTTGTGAGAAAATATGCCAAAAATATAATATTAATGTAGTGGTATTTGATAAAAATGTGGCGGAACTGGCTGCCGAAACGGGTCTTGGCATAGAACAAGCTGGGCGACAGGCGCGTTATGACTGCTTTCATCAGGCCTTGACGCAATTGGGCTACAATAAAATAGCCGTGGCCCACAATAAAAATGATGTGGCAGAAACCGTGCTGATGAATATTTTCCGCGGGTCAGGCGGCGTTAAGGGTATTCCGGCAGTGAATGGCACCGTGGTGCGGCCGCTGATAAATGTGGGGCGCGATGAAATTTTGGCATACTGTGCCGATAATGGCCTGGAATTTCGCACAGATTCTACAAATGACCAAAACAATTACACCAGAAACAAAGTGCGCAATATATTTTTGCCTATGGCTCGGGAAGTTAATTTCGCCGCCGTGGATGCTCTGGTACGCCTGGCTGGAATTTCTGCTGATGAGGATAGTTTTTTGGACAATATTACCAAAAATGTATATAAAAAATGCGTAAACAATGGCGAAATTGACATAAAGTTGCTGGATGAGCATGACATTGCTATAAAACGCCGTGTTATTCGCATGGCCTTAGCCGAAGCCTTTGGAGGGCTGATGGATATTAATAATAATCATGTGGAGGCCGTATTAGGCTTGTTTGGCAAGGAAAATGGCAAACGGGCTGTCTTGCCTCGAAGCATTGTAGCCGAGAAAATATATCATAAAATATGCATAAAAATTGCTGGAAGTGTACAGGAATTTTCGGTTATATTACCCAAAAATATCCCAATTTATGTGGCCCAGGCGGGTAAATGGTTCTATCTGGGCAAAAACCCGCCCCAAGAAAATGCTTTTACAATGGCGCTGGACTGTGGTAAAATAGATGGGGTGCAGGTTAAGGTACGCACGCGCCTGCCGGGAGATAGGATTTTTTTTGATGCTGTTGGCACCAAAAAAATAAAGGACTATTTTTCGGATAAAAAAGTCCCGCGGCATTTGCGGGATAGGGCTGTTTTTGTTGCGGCTGATGGGGATGTAATCTGTATGATGGACGGCCCGAAGTCTCAAAAATTTAGCCCCGAAACCCGGGCTGGCAGCATGTTTTTGCAAATTTGGGAAGAAGAGGGGTAGCGTGACGGAACTAATATCAAAAAGCGACATAGACAAACGTGTTGGGGAGCTTGCGGCGGAAATAAACCGGACTTTTGGCCGGGAAGATGTGGTCGTCATTTGCATTTTGAAGGGTGCCTTCATCTTTACGGCCGACCTGGTGCGCCGCCTAGACTTTCCGCTAATCGTGGAATTTATGGAGCTTTCTAGTTATCATTTGGCCGTGTCTACTGACAAAGTGGTTGTTACGAAAGATATTGCGACTGATTTGACAGGGAAAAATGTGCTGGTTGTTGAGGACATTGTAGATACGGGAAGCACCTTGCGGTTTATCCATAGCCATCTTGCCGCCAAAAACCCCGCAAGTTTGCGGTTTTGTGTTTTGTTGGACAAGCCCGCCAAAAGAAAGAAGCACACGCCCTTGCCTGATTTTACAGGATTTGTTATTCCTGATGAATTTGTGGCGGGATATGGTCTGGATTATGACCAAAAACATAGAAATATACCAAATATTGTAATAAAAGAAACATAACAACGGAGGTAAAAATGAATAACCAACGAAAAAATTTCGGCATATATCTGTCCGTGATTGTGCTGGTCGTCTTTGTGATAATTGCCCTTAACAGAAATGCCGGTCCGGCGGCCCCTGCTTTTACTTACAGTGATTTTATGCAGGCGTTGGAAGCCGGGCACGTAGAATCTGTGGATGTGCGCCGCCATTCCGAGGTAGGCAATGCCGCCAATGTGGAGGTTACGCTGTCATTAGACGCCGAGGGCGTGGAAGAGGGCGCGGCTACACGCACTTTTTCTGTGCCAGATGTAAATTCCTTCATGATTATTTTGCATGAAAACATGACGGACGTTGATGTGGATATTTTTATACCACAGTCCGGCTTTTTCCAGATGTTTACGCCGTTTTTGATACTTATGATACCTTTGATGCTGATGATTTTCTTCATCCATCGTATGCAGGGCGGCGGTGGAGGCAGCGGTAACAAGGTTATGTCCTTTGGCAAAAGCCGTGCAAAAGCCGTTGTGGATACCAAGCGCAAGGTTACTTTTAAAAATGTAGCCGGCCTGGACGAGGAAAAAGCCGACCTGCAAGAGATTGTGGAATTTTTGAAAAGTCCCGAAAAATTTGTGGACATTGGCGCACGCATACCCAAAGGTGTGTTGCTGGTGGGCCCGCCCGGCACGGGTAAAACCCTGCTGGCTCGCGCCGTGGCCGGTGAGGCCGGTGTGCCTTTCTTCTCCATATCCGGTTCGGATTTTGTAGAGATGTTTGTGGGCGTTGGTGCTTCACGTGTGCGTGATTTGTTTGACCAAGCCAAAAAGAGTGCGCCGTGTATCGTATTTATCGACGAAATTGACGCCGTGGGCCGCAGACGCGGTGCGGGTCTTGGCGGCGGCCATGATGAAAGAGAGCAAACTCTTAACCAACTGCTGGTAGAAATGGACGGCTTTGGTGTTAATGAGGGCATAATTATACTGGCGGCCACAAACCGCCCGGATATACTTGATCCCGCCCTGTTGCGCCCCGGTCGTTTTGACAGGCGCGTGGTTGTGGGCCGTCCTGATGTTAAGGGCCGTGAAGAAATATTAGGCGTCCATTCCAGAGGCAAAAAGCTGGCGGCGGATGTGGATTTGCATGTTATTGCCGGTCTTACGTCCGGCTTTACTGGGGCTGATTTAGAAAATTTGCTCAACGAAGCCGCTCTTTTGGCTGCCCGAGATGATAAAAAAGAAATATCCATGGCAGACATCCGTCGTGCCTTTGTAAAAGTAGCCGTTGGCACAGAAAAGAAGAGCCGGGTGGTAAGCGATAAAGAAAAGAAAATTACCGCATATCACGAAGCGGGCCACGCTATCATCATGGAGGTTTTTGACCAACTTGATCCTGTGCATCTGGTTTCCATCATCCCTACGGGCATGGCGGGAGGCTATACTATGCCCCAACCGTCCGAAGACAAAATGTACCTGACCAAAAAACGTATGGAGCAAGAAATTGTGGGCCTGATGGGCGGTCGTGCGGCGGAATATCTGGTGCTTAAAGACATCACCACGGGGGCGTCAAATGACATTGAGCGCGCCACGGCCATCGCCCGCGCTATGGTGACAAAATACGGTATGAGCGAGGTGTTGGGGCCCATCCTCTTTGGCAGCGAAAACGACGAGGTCTTCCTTGGTCGTGACCTGGCCCAAAGCCGTAATTACGGCGAAGCGGTGGCTTCTACTATTGACAAAGAAATCGAACGCTTTGTTAACACGGGTTATTCTCAGGCCCTGGAGACCTTGCAGCAATATATGGACACCCTGCACAAAACCGCCGAAGTGCTTATACAGCGGGAAAAAATCACGAACGAGGAGTTTCGTCAGCTTTTTGACCCGCCGTTGCCTAAAAAAGGCGAGCTTTGGAAGATTGACACCGACAGAACCTTAGACGATTCGCCCTTGATGGATTTTGGCGGCGAGACAAGTTAGTTATGAGCGGTGATGAATAATGTTTACAAAAGGTCTTGAGCTTTGCGAAAGGTTTTTTCACCAGGCCGCAAAGCCCATTATGGATAAATATTTTGGCGGCCTGGCGTATTCTGCCGGGCTTTTGGGTTATGGCTCTGATGTTTTGGGTTATGACGATGAGGTTTCCGCGGATCATATGTGGGGACCCAGGTTTTATCTGTTTTTAAGTCAGGCTGATGTTCGCAAAAAACAGGAACTAATGGATGCTTTTGCCGAACACTTGCCTTATGATTTTGAGGGCCACAGCGTAAATTTTTCCGTGCCGGATGCCAGCTATGTGCGACGGCCGGAAGTAATAAGAGCCGGAAAGGTGTCACCCTTAATTTCCATCCATACATTTGATGAATATTTGGCGGAATACCTAGGTACAGCGGATTTGGATAATTTGACTCCGCAGGATTGGCTGTATTTTTCTGAACATCGCCTGCTGGGACTAACTTCCGGTAAATTGTTTGTGGATGGCCTGGGCATAGCACACATTTTGGAGAAATTGCGCTATTATCCCGAAGATGTACGGCTATACCTCATTGCGTCAAATTGGTCGCTTATTGCGGAAGAGCAAGCCTTTGTGCGACGCTGTTTTGATGTGGGCGATAATATTGGTTCTGCCATAATTTGCGCCAGAATGGCCGGCAGACTGATGCGCCTAGCCTTTCTGTATTGCGGGTGCTATGCGCCGTATAGCAAGTGGTTTGGTACGGCGTTTTCTCGGTTGCCTATAGATGCGGCCATTGGGCAAACAATCTCTCGTGCTCTTTCTGCCATGGATATTGACCAGCGGGAGGACGGCATAGTTCTTGCCCAAAAATTGCTGGCAGACATGCATAACACATCCGGCCTAACAAAGCCTGTGAAAATGCAGATAGAGTCATATTATGGGCGCGATATCAAGGTTATATTTGCGGAGAAAATAGCGGATGTTGTCGTGAAAAAGCTGTCCGGTACAGAGCTTGAAGGTTTTCGCCTTATTGGCGCATCGGAAGGGATTTTGGATAAACTAGGAGGACATGCCCCGTGGAAATCGGAATGAAGTATACAGCAGAGCGAATTGTAGAGGCCAAAGACACCGCCGTTGCGATAGGTAGCGGCGAAGTGGAGGTTTTTGCCACCCCGGCTATGATATTACTGATGGAGGAAGCCGCCCGTCTTGCGGTGCAGCCTGCTTTGCCGACTGGCAGCACAACCGTGGGCACCGTGGTTAATGTGCAGCACTTGGCGGCCACGCCCGTGGGTATGAAAGTGCGGGCCACTGCCACACTGACAGAAATAAACGGCCGACGGCTGGTTTTTGAGGTGGAAGCGACAGACGAAAAGGGCATAATCGGTAAAGGCATACACGAGCGCGCCGTGATAGATATTCAGCGTTTTATGGCCATGCTTCAAAAGTAGGAGGTTGTATGGAACGGCGAATTTTGGCGGCCGCCAGTCATTACAAGCGGTCGTATTTCTTTAATAATGAGGAATTTCCCGGTCTGCCCGTTGGTGTACAGGCCGAGTTGCGTCGGTTGCTTACACAAGCTTGTCATCACACCTGCGGTGTGGTGCTTTTGGGATTTTATCCCGATGGCGAGGTGTTTTTGGAAGCCAGCGGTGATGAAACAGACTTTGATTATGACGAAATCGGTGCCAAATACCATATAAATGCCTTGGTTAGGGAGGAAGCGGAGTTTTTGCGCTCGCTTGGCCTGTGGTATGCTTTTGTGGATGATAATTATGAAAATTAGGAGGCTTTATGCTTTTAGTCATAGATGTGGGCAATACCAATATAGTTTTGGGGCTGTATATGGAGTCAAAACTTGTAAAATCCTGGCGAATGGCCACGGCGGAAAATCGTTCCTCCGATGAAATCGGGCTGTTTATATATTCTTTGTTTGGCCACGCAAAAATCCCGGCAGAGCAGCTTAAAAACATCATAATCTCGTCGGTTGTACCCAATATTATGTATTCGCTGACCAATGGCATACGCAAATATTTTGATGTATCACCCGTAATTGTTAACAGCGACATGAAGTTGGGCATCACCCTTAACGAAGAAAGCCGTCGGGAGCTTGGGGCTGACCGCATTGTTAACTGTGTGGCGGCATATCAATTTTATGGTGGCCCCATAATTGTTATCGATTACGGAACAGCCACCACATATGATGTTATTTCGAAAAATGGCGAATTTCTTACGGGTATTACTGCCCCTGGTATCAAAATATCCGCGGACGCGCTGTTTGCACGGGCAGCATTGTTGGGCAAGGTGGAACTTGCCCTGCCCGACTCTATGGTGGTTACTTCCACTGTGGAAAGTGTTCAGGCCGGTATTTTGTATGGTCGTGTAGGAGAAACGGAGTATATTGTAAACCGCCTGAAAGAGGAGCTGGGTATGCCAGATTCTATCGTAGTTGCTACCGGTGGTTTAGCTCATACAATTGCCCGTGGCACCGGAATATTTGACCATATTGTGCCGGCCCTTACTTTGGAGGGCTTGCGGCTACTTTTTGAAATGAATGTAGGTGAATAAGGTGAAAATTGGCAATGTGGAGCTGGCCGGAAAGGTGATTTTGGCACCTATGGCTGGGGTTACGGATTTGATTTTTCGCAAAATATGTCGAAAAATGGGTGCGGGGCTGGTGGTGACAGAGATGGTCAGTGCTAAGGCCATGACATATGGTAACGAGCGTACAGAAGGGCTTTTGGCGACTGAGACCGTGGAAAACCCCGTGTCTGTGCAATTGTTTGGTAGTGACCCGGAGGCAATGGGCCAGGCTGCTGCCATGCTAAACGACAGCAGCTACGACATAATTGACATAAATATGGGTTGTCCGGCACCGAAAATCGTGAAAAACGGTGATGGGTCAGCGCTGATGCGTGACTCCGCTCTTATCGGAAAAATTGTCACCGCGGTAAAGGCCGCCACAACTAAGCCTGTTACCGCAAAAATTCGCCTGGGATATACCTACGAGCATAGAAATTACCTTGAAGTGGCCCGTGTCGTTGAGGAAAGCGGAGCCGCCGCCATTACCGTTCATGGACGCACCAGACCCCAGATGTATAGCGGTTTTGCCGATTGGGAGGCTATTGCGCAGGTTAAAGAAACCGTGAGTATTCCTGTGATAGGCAATGGGGACATAGCCGGGCCGGAGGATGCCAAACGCCGCTTGACGGAAAGTGATGTGGATGCGGTGATGATAGGCCGCGCCGCCTGTGGAAATCCCTGGATTTTCAGGCGTTGCCAGCATTATTTGGAAACCGGCGAAATTTTGCCGGAACCTACCCCTGCTGAAAGGATAGCTGTGGCCATGGAGCATACCCGAGAGTTAATTGCCCACAAAGGCGAACATATTGCCCTTCGTGAGATGCGCAGCCACCTGGCCTGGTACATCAAGGGCATACGTGGGGCTACAGAAGCAAGGGCGCGCATTAACAAATGCGAGCATTTTGATGAGATAAAAATGATACTTGATGAATTGTTGGAAGGTTGATATGTTTATAGAAAAAGATGGTCTAACAATACGGCGTGCGCGGTCTTATGATGCCGCGATTTTAGGCAAATGGTGGCGCGATGGGCAGGTTATGGCCCATGCAGGCTTTCCTTTAGGTTTGGATATAAGCGACGAAGAAATTAAAGAATCTCTTGAAAGAGACGATAACAACAGCGCAAGGCTTATTATAGAAATATCTGGCACGCCAGTGGGAGAAATGAGCTATCGCAAAACGGATGAAAATACCGCACAAATTGGCATAAAAATATGCGAGCAAAACCTGCAAGGCAAAGGGCATGGCCTTAGGTTTTTAAAAATGCTAATCAACGAACTCTTTACGAAGCTTTCATTCGACAGAATAATTTTAGACACCAATTTAAACAATATCCGTGCGCAAAAAACTTACGAAAACCTTGGCTTTAGGAAGGTTGCTGTCAATTATGACAGCTGGAAAGATCAATTGGGTCAAATACAATCCAGCGTAGATTATGAACTTTTAAAAGTGGATTACATCAAACAGTAGGGTTGTCTGACGAATTGTTATAGAAATATCATATTTGCGCAATTGACAACCTGCATACATTTGGGTATAATAATTTAGTTGACTGTACTGAAAAGGAGTTGGAGAAGTTGGACAAAAAAGTTGTATTAACATATGAAGGCATAAAGGCGCTGGAAGATGAACTGAAAGTGCTGAAGGTGGAGAAGCGCAAGGAAATTGCCCAAAAAATCAAAGAAGCTCGCGGTCAGGGTGATTTGTCCGAAAATGCCGAATACGATGCCGCCAAGGACGAACAAGCCAAAGCCGAGGCCCGTATTGCTGCCATAGAGAAACTGTTGCGCAATGCCGAGGCCATTGATGAAGAGGAAATTGACCGGGAGACGGTTACTCTTGGCAGCAAGGTGACGCTTTTTGACGAGGAATTTGAAGAAGAGATTACCTACCAAATTGTGGGCAGTGCCGAGGCTAATCCGGAAAAAAACAAGATTTCTAACGAATCACCCCTGGGAATGGGCCTAATTGGCCAAAAAGCTGGTGTGGCTGTAGAAATTGACGCTCCAGCGGGTATAATTAAATATAAGATTTTGGCGATTTCTTAAAGCCTGTCTAAAATCTATCTTCACACAATTTTTTCGCTTAGCGCTATCGCCGTTTTTGCGAAAAGCATACAAAAACGGCTGTCGCTTCAACATTTTGCTTCGCAAAATGACGTTCAAAAATTGGTTCAGATTAGATTTTAGACAGGCTCTTAGTAGGGGCGGCATTTTGCCGCCCGCTTTTAGGAGGCAATAATATATGTCTGACTATACAAATGACGCACCGGAGATGGAATTGAGCGATCTTTTGCGGGTGCGCAGAGAGAAGTTGGAGGAGCTACAAAACAGCGGCAATGATCCATTTGAGATTGTGCGCTTTGATGTGGATACTTATTCCAGTGCCATTCATAAAGATTTTGATAATTTAGAAGGCAAGTCTGTGAAAATTGCCGGCAGAATGATGACACGCCGTATAATGGGCAAGGCTGCTTTTTGCGACCTTCAGGACGAACACGGCCGCATACAGGTTTATGTAAAGGGCGACGGCGTTGGCGAGGATGTATATGCCGCCTTTAAAAAGTGGGATATTGGTGATATTTGTGGCGTGGTGGGTGTGGTTTTTCGCACCCAAAAGGGCGAAATTTCTGTTCGTGCCGATAAGGTAATTCTTCTGGCCAAGTCTTTGCAAATTTTGCCGGAGAAATATCACGGCCTTACTGACCAGGAACTGCGATACCGCCACCGTTATGTGGATTTGATAATGAATCCGGATGTGCGGGAGGTTTTTCGCAAGCGTACGGCTATAATAAAGGGCATACGTCAGTTTTTGGACGACAGGGACTATCTTGAGGTAGAAACCCCTATTTTGCAGACAATCCCCGGCGGCACCAATGCCCGGCCTTTTGCTACTCATCATAACACCCTGGATTTGCCCATGTATATGCGCATAGCCCTGGAGTTGCCCCTTAAACGCCTGATTGTTGGCGGGTTTGATAGGGTTTATGAACTGGGCCGTTGTTTCCGCAACGAAGGTATGAGCACCCGCCACAACCCAGAATTTACTATGCTGGAGCTGTATCAAGCCTATACAGACTACCACGGCATGATGCAGCTGACAGAGGATATGTTCCGCAAACTTGCTGTTGATATTACTGGCTCGTCTATTGTGGAATATCAAGGGGTGCAGCTGGATTTTGGCAAGCCTTTTGAGCGCATTACTATGGTTGAGGCTGTGCGTCGCCATGCAGATGTGGATTTTGACCAAATAACTTCCCTGGAAGAAGCCAGAGCAATTGCAAAGCAACGCCATGTTGAATATAAAGATTTTCACAAAAAAGGCGATATTTTAGATCTGTTTTTTGAAAAATATGCGGAAAAACACCTGGTGCAGCCCACATTTTTGATAGATCATCCCGTAGAGATTTCGTATTTATGCAAGCGGCACTATGACAAACCGGAATACGCCCAGCGTTTTGAGGTTTTTGCCATGGGGCGCGAGCTTGGCAATGCGTATTCCGAACTTAACGACCCCGTTGACCAGCGCAATCGTTTTATGGCCCAGGAAGCTTTGCGAGCCGCTGGGGACGATGAAGCCAGCCAGATTGACGAGGATTTTATGTATGCCTTGGAATTTGGTATGCCGCCAACGGGTGGCCTGGGCGTGGGCATTGACAGGCTTGTTATGCTGCTTACTAATTCGCCGTCCATACGTGATGTGCTGTTTTTCCCAACAATGCGCCCGCTTTAAACGGAGGTTTTTATGCACGACAAAAATAAGATAATAACAATGTCTAAAATGGCGGTGTATGACAAGCGAGGTTTTGAGAAAGACGCCCGCTCCAGCCAGTATTTCCGCCATGATTATATATACAAACGTAATATGTACATGCGCTTTTTTCTGGGTATTGGCTGCCTCATCCTGGCTTTCTTTTACGTGATGTATTTGCTTGGGGTGGAGGATAGTGATATTTTTGCCCTGGATTTTGGGGCAGAAGCCCTGCGCCTGTTGTTTTTTGCTTTGCTTATAATGGTGGCATACAGCTTTATTGGTACTATTATTTACACCAGGGAGTTTTTAAAGTCTCAAAGGCGCATAAATGCCTATTTTTCTCTCATGAAGGCGCTTGAGGGGGAAACCGAGGTGGATACGCTATACGAGCCGGAAGACGAGGGAACCGAGGTGGATGAGAAGTTTGAGCCGTACAGGCCCATTGGGCGACCCGCGGAAGAGGATATGGCAGAGGAATTTGAGCCATATCGCCCTATTGGTGATGACCATGCGTATCGCCATCGCGGCGGCGCGGAAACCCCGCAGCCACTGGAAGATGACACAAATGACAATGCGTAAACGCAGCTTTGGGAGGAAATATGGAACAATTTATGGAGCAAACGATTGCTATACGGCAGCAAATAATAGGCTTTTATAAGAAATTTGAGATAGCTATCAACTATATCCTCAAATTTTTGGTGGCACTGTTTATATTTTCCAGGATAAACACCATCGGGCTGTATCGAGAGGAGTTTTATGTACTTTTTGAGACAGCAAGCTTTGCTTATTTGGCCCTTATTTCACTGATATTTACCCTTTCGCCTCCTGCTGTGGCGTTGTTTTTGGTGGCTCTGGCCATTACCATTCAACTGTCGGCGGTGTTGGAGGTTGCTGTTTTTGTCTTTCTTTTGATGATGCTATTGATTATATTTTATGCCCGTCTTGACCCCCGCCGGTCTATGCTTATTTTGGCTATGGTTTTTGGCTTTTTCTTTAACATGCCATATGCGGTGGCTATGTTTGCCGGGCTGTATTTTGGTATATCAAGCATGATACCTATTATTTTGGGTACGGCAGTGTGGTATTTTTTGCCATTTTTTACAAACTTGGCCCAAACCACAACCATTGCAACGGAATTTGACCTTTTTGAGCTGCCCGTATCCTTTATGGAGGTTTTTGGCAAAATTTATGAGCAGCTGACCACTGATTTCAGCTGGATTGTCATAGGTTTTGTGCTGGCTATGGTGGCCCTGGCTGTGCATCTTATTTCTCGTATTGCCATAAACTACTCCAAAGATATTGCCATTGCCGCCGGCGCTGTTATAGGCATCATATGCATGATTATGGTGGTGACAGTGGCCGATATTGATATGTCCATCGGTGGTATTTTCCTTGGCTCTATTTTGTCGGCACTGCTGGTGTTGGTTGTGAAATTTTTTGACAATGTGCTGGATTATAAACGGGTAGAGCGCGTGGTTTTTGATGACGAAGATAATTATTATTATGTTAAAATTGTGCCGAAAGTAAAAGCGGAACAAGCAGAAAAGCCGGAAAAAACGGTGCGGGCGAAAAAACCCATAAGGCCCGAAAAGCCTGAAAGAGTCCAATTGCCAAAAAAACCGGCCCCAGTCGAGCCGGAGGAGTACACATATCATTCCAAACCCATTGAAAGAAAAGAGCCGGAAGAGTAGGAAGACGAGGAAGATTCGTATATGCTGTAATTATATATCAAAACAAAAAGGAAGGGCGTGGCAGGAATGACCGACTTTATATCCAATTTATTTGCAAACTTGCCCACCCTTACCATGCCGCGCTTTGGTTTAAGTGCTGTTTTAGATATTGCATTTATTACCTTTGTGATATATAAGGCGTTGATGTGGATAAGGCGCACCCGTGCATGGATGTTTTTTAGGGGTGCACTGACCCTGCTGATGGTGTATTTGGCGGCGAGTATGCTGTCAATGAACGCCACGACGGAGCTTATACAGCAGGGTTTTATTTATGTTGCCTTTGCCTTGATGGTAATTTTTGCGCCGGAGCTGCGTAAAGTGCTGGAAAGTCTTGGCAAAAACCGCAATATACCATTTTTGAGCACCCTGGAGGACAGCAGAGAAGCTAACAGCACCCAGTGTGTGGATGAAATTATTGTGGCGGCCAGAGAGATGTCTCGGGTAAAAACCGGGGCTCTTATTGTTATAGAGCAGCAGGTGCCTTTGGGGGACTTGGAAGGCACCGGCGTGGCTATTGATGCCTTGGTTACAAGCCAACTGCTTATTAATATCTTCGAGCACAACACGCCCCTACATGATGGGGCGGTTTTGGTGCGGGAAAACCGCGTAAAAGCGGCCACATGTATATTGCCTCTGACCACCGAGCACCTGTCCAGCGACCTTGGCACGCGCCACCGGGCTGCCGTTGGTATTTCTGAAGTATCCGACGCGTATGCCGTGGTGGTTTCTGAGGAAAGCGGCTATATATCCATTGCCAAAGAGGGCAAATTGTATCGTAATCTATCGGAAAATCAAATAAAAGACATGTTGTTGGAGAACATAAAACCTAGCAAAAGTCGTAAATTTAGGCCCGGCTTCAAGAATAAGAAGGGGGGCAAATGATGATGAAAAAAATGTTAACTAAACTGAAAACAGACCTTGCAAGAAATACACCCTGGAAGATTGCCGCATTTTTGCTGGCTTTTGCCCTGTGGTTTTTGATTATGAATATTACTGACCCAATACTTACGCTTAATGTACCCGTAACCCTGCAATTGCGCAACGAGGAAGCCCTTGACGACAGCATACATTTGGAAAATATAAATGCACTGCGCTATCAGCAGATAAGGATACGTGTGCGGGGCAGCTCCAGCGATGTGGAGGAACTTCGCAACAGTCTCGGTGCATATATTGATTTATCCACATCCGATATTATAAATGCGGCAGAAGAGGGTGTTGTTTTAAATGTGGTGGTACAGCCTGCCGGGGATTTTGGCGATGATATTGAGCTTGTGTCTATTAGTCCGGCCAGTGTTTCGCTGCATTTAGATAAAATAGAAACCCGGCAAATACCCATAGATGTGGAGATGATAGGCGAAGTAGACGTTAACCATCTGGTTTTGTATGATGACATTGATATTATGCCGCCGACGCTGCCTGTCACCGGTCCGCGCAGTATTGTGGGAGATATAGAGCGTTTGGCGATAGAGATGGATATTGAGGGGTTGACGGCTTCTGCTCGTGCAACCAAAACACGTGGAGACATAACAATTCTTGATGGAGCGGGTAGAGAGGTTTTGTCTCATTATGTGGGGATAGGAGGCACGGCTATTGTTCAGGTGCCGGTGTATCGCCGTGGCAGCATTGCTATTTTGAGTCCGGAATATGAAGGCACCCCACCGGTGGGTTTTGGCGTGTATGATATTGAATGGTATCCCCGTACTATTGCGGTGGCCGGGCCGGAAGAGGCCATACAGGCTCTTATACCCATACGTCTTAGCCCTATTGCCGCGGATCTTATAACTGCGGCTACCGACACATTTAACCTACCCTATGACATCCGGCATTATTTGCCCGATGGCGTGTTTCTTATTGAAGACGATCGCGGTAATGTTAATGTGGAGGTGCTTGTGGAGCCTGTTATTACGCGGGAGTTTGTTATACCACGCGCCAGGTTCCAGGTTTTTGGCTTGCCCCACAACACCACGGTGCTTACCGATGAAATAACCCTTACTGTGTCTGGTCTGGAAACAATTGTGGACGGCATAACAAATATAACCCTGGCGGCCAGTTTGGGTAATTTGAATTTGCCCTACGGCCGGCATAATGTACCCCTTAACCCTAGCGGCATATCGGGTCGTGCCACTATTGTTGGGCCGCCGCCAATGCTTACTATTTATGTTGCGGCCCCTGGCGAAGAACCGCCGCTGGATATACCAGAACCACCGGAGAATCCAGACGAAAATGGATATGAAAATGAACCATATGAAGATGAGCCCGCGGACGGTGCCAATGGCGGCAGCGGAGAAGAGGACGAAGAGGATTATGACGAGGATTAAGGAGTTGAACATATGGGCAGAATGTTTGGAACTGATGGAGTAAGGGGATATGTTGGCACGGAGCTTACGGCGAAAAAGGCCTTTGAGATAGGGTTGGCCGGAGCGAAGGTGCTGGCTAAAAGGGGCGAAAAGCCTTGTATACTGCTGGGTATGGACCCGCGCATATCATCGGATATGCTAATGGCGGCACTGACGGCGGGCATATGCTCTGTTGGGGTGGATGTGTATAATGCGGGTGTTGTGCCTGCGCCTGCTGTTGCGTATTTGGTGCGCAAATACGGTTTTGCCGCGGGTGTTATGGTGTCCGCGTCACATAATGCCTATTATGATAATGGCATAAAGTTTTATAATGGCGACGGATATAAGCTTACCGACGAGATCGAAGACGAAATAGAGGCGCTGATGCAGCGCATAGATGAAATTGCCCCATCCAGCGGTGTTGATGTGGGGCGTGTTTTGGGCGGTCGTGATCCTTTGGGAGATTACGCGGTATTTTTGCAGTCTTGCGTGGGTGATGTCAGCCTTTCTGGTCTTAAAATTGCCCTGGATTGCTCTAACGGAGCCGCATATCAGGTTGCCCCACGGGTTTTTAAGGCTTTGGGCGCGGATGTTAGTGTTATTGCGGATAAACCCGATGGGGTTAACATAAATGATGGATGCGGATCTACCCATATAGAAACCTTGGCAAAGCATATAAAAGCCGGAAAATATGACATGGCCTTTGCCTTTGACGGCGATGGCGACCGTTGCTTTGCCCTGGATGATGTAGGCGATGTGCTGGATGGGGATATGATAATGAACATCATAGGCACCCATTGGCAGTCGAAGGGCTTGCTGGCTAAAAATACCGTTGTAGCTACCATTATGAGCAATCTTGGTCTTATAAAAGCTGCCAAAGAAAGCGGCATAAATGTGAAGCAAACCAAGGTGGGTGACCGCTATGTGCTGGAAGAAATGATGGCGGGCGGATATTGTCTGGGCGGCGAACAAAGCGGCCATATAATATGCCTTAACCGCCACACCACCGGCGATGGTGTGCTTACGGCACTAGTGCTGGCGGCTATTGTGGTAGAGAGCGGCAAAAACCTTGGGCAGCTTAACACCATGGTGCAAATGCCCCAGGTGTTGGTTAATGCTAAAATAAAAAACGAAGCTAAGGCGGCTATTATGGCCCATGAAGCCATTGTAGCGGAAATTGCCGCGCTGGAGCAGCGTTTTGCCGGCAGTGGCCGGGTGGTTATACGTCCGTCTGGGACGGAGCCGTTGCTCCGGGTGATGATTGAAGGCGAGGATATTAAAGAGATAACCGCCGAGGCCAAGCGCATTGCGGGGCTGATGGAAGAATTGGCGGAAAAAGTATAAGAGGGTATTTGGATGATTGGGATAATAGGTGCCATGGATGTGGAAATTGAGGGCATTGTGGCGAAAATGACGGAGATAACCACCACCAACGCCGCCGGCATGGCTTTTCATCAGGGAAGCTTGGCCGGCAGGCGTGTTGTGGTGGCAAAATGCCGTGTGGGCAAGGTAAATGCGGCCATGTGCGCCCAGGCCATGGTGGACAAGTTTGCTGTGGCGGCGGTGATAAACCTGGGGGTTGCCGGAGCCGTATACGATGGCCTTAATATTGGGGATGTGGTGGTGTCTAAAAACCTGGCCCAGCACGACTTTGACGTGACATTTGCAGACCGCCCGCCGGGTTTTATTCCTGAGCTTGGTGTGTATTTTGTGGCGGATGAAAAACTTGCGACGGCGGCATTTGATGCCTGTCATGAGGTATTTTTAGGTAGCGGAAACCGCGCCCACATGGGAACCATAGCCACCGGCGACCAGTTTATAGCGGATAGAGCTGCGAAAGACCGCATTTGGGAACATTTTGAGGCGTATTGTGTGGAGATGGAAGGGGCGGCCATAGCCCAGGTGTGTCAGTTGAATAATATACCATTTGTGGTAATTAGAGCTATATCTGATAAAGCCGACGGCAGTGCTCACGCGGATTTTAGCGAATTTGTGGCCATGGCTGCTGATAATTCCGCAAAAATTGTGACGCGGTTGGTAGGGGTCTATTAATGACAAACCAAGAGCGTGGCCGGTACAATTTAACAATTTTTACTCTGTTTGTTGTTTTTTTCATCATATATAGCCTTATTGGTCTTGCCCTGTACTTAACAGGTTTAACAGGTGAGCATCACGGCTTTTTGCCGTATGCTCCGGCCTGGATAAGGGCTGTTGCCCTTATTTCTGCCGCCGGCTTTGGTGGTGCCTGGCTTGTTACGGGGCTTGTTGGCGGGATATGGCTTGTTTGCCGCTTTATCAGAGCACAAGGAAAACGAACCCTTATTTTGTCCTGCGTTTTCTTTCCCATAACTCTTTACGCTTTTGTTTTTGTGGGTCTTGGCGCGGCCTTGCCTTTTGCCATATACAATACTGTACTTATAAAGCGAAGCAAGAAACAGGAGGAAATTGCAATGAGAATACATTATTACTCCGGATGGTTTGATGGCCCTTTGCCGGAGCGTCTTGCGGAGATGTTGCGCGAGGACATAATTGACAGAAAATCCATAGCAGTTGTGTGGGGCGTCTGGAATATAGAAGAATACATGAATATTGCAAAAGACACATGGTTTGGGCCTGCTGGCATTGTTTTTGAACAATACCACGCCATTGACCCGCGCATGGATAAAACGAAAGCACAAGAGCTGGTGAAAAATGCTTCTGTTATTTTGATGATGGGCGGAGATACAGTTTTGCAAAAGGCTTTTTTGACGGAGCATGGGTTGGTAGCGTCCATCAAAGAGAGCAAGGCCGCTGTTATTATGGGTCTTAGTGCCGGAGCCAAAAACATGAGCGCAAAAATTGTTTGTGCAATAAGCAATAACTACGAAGTTCATGAAATTGGCATTTATGATGGTATTGGCCTGAATGATTTTTGTCACGAGCCTTATTTTTCTGTTGAAAATGACGAGCTGATTAAAAATGAACTGTTGCCGCTGTCGCAAGAGATGGACATATACGCCACGGGCACGGATGCTGTCATGCGGGTAAAAAACGGCGTGGTTGAGGTTTTGGGTGATGTATACTTAATTGCCGGCGGGAAAATTAAGAAGATATAGAGAGTGCCGCCCGGCACTCTTTTGAAAATGGAGGAAATATGGCTTTTGATGGATTAATGATAGCCGCCATTGTTAACGAACTTTCGCAGAGTCTGGCAGGCGGCAGGATAGACAAGGTTTTTCAGCCGGAGCGGGACGAAATTGTGCTGGCCATACGTGCGGGCGGCGGCAATCACAGGTTGCTGTTGACGGCCAACGCGGGTTTTCCACGGCTGCACCTGACGGCGGCGGCCAAGGAGAATCCTCTTACGGCTCCAATGTTTTGTATGTTGTTACGCAAGCATATACAGGGCGGGCGGATTACTGGTATCACCCAGCCTAATTTTGAGCGCATTGTGCATATTGCCATTGAGAGCTTTAACGAAATGGGCGACCTAGTGGAAAAGCTGTTGGTTGTGGAGATAATGGGCAAATACAGCAATATCATACTGGTGGATGGGGGCGTGGTGCTGGACAGTGCAAAGCATGTGTCTTATAGCCAAAGCTCTGTGCGGCAGATTTTGCCCGGACGGCCATATGTAGAGGCCCCCAGCCAGAACAAAATTAACCCACTTTTGCTGGAACGTGAGCGATTTTTGGCTATTGCTGAAAGTGCCGATATTGCGGCCCAAAAGCTGATTTTTCAGAACTATACAGGCATCAGCCCATTTTCGGCCGGCATAATTTGCGCCATGGCAGAAATTGACCCGGAAAAAACCATGGATACCGCGACCGCCCGGGATATGGCGGCTCTTTTTGATGCCTTTGACCAAGTGATGACCAAGGTGCGGGTGGGGGAATTTACCCCCTACACTTTTCAAGATGGTGCGGCGACCCCCAGGGCTTTTGCTGTTATCAGCCGACATATGTACGATAATGACCATGTAAGGGATTTTGTGTCGCCGTCACAAATGGTGGAGTATTATTATGCCGCCAAGGATAATACATCGCGGATACAGCAAAAGTCACAGGATTTGCGGCGGCATGTGCAAAATCTTATTGAACGCTGTGTGAAAAAGGCGGAAATGCACGAGAAAACTATGGCAGAAGTGGCCGAGCGGGAGAGTTTGCGAGCAATGGGCGAGCTTATTACCGCCAACATTTATGCCATACCTGCCGGGGCAAAGTCTTTTACTGCTATAAATTATTACGAAGAGGGTATGCCGGAGGTAGACATTGCCCTTAACCCCACAAAAACAGCGGCAGAGAACGCCCAGGGATACTTTGCAAAATATAACAAGCAGAAGCGAACCAATGTGGCTTTGCAGGAGCAAATGACGCAAAATATGGAGGAATTGGAGTATTTGGAAGGGGTGCGCCAAACTTTGGAACACGCCCATGATGATGCGGATTTGGCCCAGATACGGCAAGAGTTGGCCGGCCAGGGATTGGTTAAAAAACAGGGCCAAACCGCGGGCAAAAAACAGAAAGAGCGCGAGCAAAAGGCCAAGCCCCTGCATTATATTTCATCGGACGGCCATGACATATATGTGGGCAAAAATAATGTGCAAAACGACCATCTAACCTTGCGCTTTGCCATGCCAGACGATATTTGGCTGCATACAAAGAGCATACCCGGTTCCCACGTTATTTTGCGGGCCAAGGGTGGGCAGGTGAGTCAAGCCGCCCTGGAAGAGGCGGCCATGTTGGCGGCGTATTACAGCAAGGGGCGCAGCGGCAGTCTTGTGCCGGTGGATTATTGCCCCCGCAAGCAAGTAAAAAAACCAAGCGGTGCAAAGCCGGGCATGGTTATTTATGAAGGGCATCGGACGGCCTATGTGACGCCGGATGAAGGGAAAATTAATGCCATGGAGATGGGGTAGGAATTTATATTTTGAACAGGACATATAGTTGTCGTGTTTTAAGTGTTAGAATGACGTTATCAAACATTGAAAGGAGTATTATTATGCTTGTACCAACAATTAGTTTTAAAGGTAATTGCGACGAGGCCCTTACATTTTACAAGGAGGCGCTGGGTGCGGAGGTTAAAGAGGTTGCTTATTTCCGTGATGCCCCGGCAGGCTCCGGTATGGACGAGTCGTTGCCGCCGAATTTTGTAATGCATTCAGAGGTATTGATATTTGGCACACAAATTACAATGACAGATGGAGCAACTGCCCCAATAACAGGGGACTACTTCTCTCTGATGCTTTCTTTTGATTCTGCCGAAGAGGTGACATCTGTATTTAACAAACTTGCAGATGGCGGACGAGTTATCGGGGCATTAGCTCCGCAATTTTGGGCTACTTTATGTGGTGATGTGCAAGATCGCTTTGGGATACATTGGCATATTTGCACGGGTTTCTAAAAGTAAGATTAGCTACAAAGATGTGTATTTGATAGCGGGAACAGGCCCTAAGTTAAGCATCAAGGAGTATGGAAAATGGACAAAAAAGCACAGCAATATTGGGATGACTTTTGGGGTGAAAAAGAGCAACTGCGGCTTGTTGATGCGTGGCAGTTTGGTGTTGACCCTGACGGATTGGCACAGATGGTCATTGACGGGGAAAAGACAACGACGTCTAGCGCACATGCGCGGTATATAGCCAAAAACTGGCCACTTCCGGTTGTTGGATCATATAGCGTTATCCTAAACAGCCAAGATGAACCGGTGGCGATTATTAAGGTGATAGACGTTAAGATTATGCCAATGAACGAAGTGTCGGCAGAACACATGCGCGATGAAGGGGATTGTGGTTTGGACGGCGAAGATTGGTGGCCTATCCATGAAAAGTTCTTTACAGAATTGTTGGCAGAAATTGGGATGGTTTTTTCCGAAGACATATTGGTTATTTGTGAACGGTTCGAATTAGTTCATGCCAAAGGGAGGCATATAGACCATGGAAAAGCTAAGGCTGGCGGCCTGCGGCATTGATTGTGCCGAATGTGCCCAATACAAAGTGACCATGAAGCAGGACTTGGCGGCGGCCGAATTGTTGGTAGATTGGTTTAAAAGTCAGGGGTGGATTGGGGAAGACGAAGGTGCCGAGGCGGTGATGAAAAAGGCGCCGTTGTGCTACGGCTGCTGGGATATAACGGATGATTGTTTTTGGCAGTGCGGTTGCGGCAGCATTGATTTTCGTGTGTGTTGCCGGGAAAAGCAAATAAACCATTGCGGCGAATGCGGCGACTTTCCGTGCGAACACTATATGAAGTGGGTGGAGATGACGCCGATTCATGAAAAGGCGATGGGGCGCTTGCTGTCGTTGAGAGATAACGCATAAGCTTGTAGGTATTTTTCATTTATGCCTGCCAAAGCCATGTACGCCACAATATATCAACATCAGAAATGCGCCCAACAAAAATACAAAAAGCATTTCTTCTCCGGATAATTGGATGTAAGGCAGCAAAACCCCGGGATTTCTAAAAACATACCAACTGTTAAGCCTGATGAAACGTCCCAGATATATTGCCCAACTGCTTAAAAAGTTGACTATTATCACCATGGCCCATCCGGTTATTTTCCCAAGGTGTTTTTCGGTTATGTCATGTATTATCTCTAAAGATGCCAATCCCATCAATATTCCGTACTATATAAAGCTCGTGAACAAAATGAAATCATACCATGGCTGAAGCATAAAATCCATTGATCCCCATTGAAAGAAGGCAATTCCGCTAAAGTGTACGTAATTTGTAAATAGATATGGTGCGTTTGGAAAAAATAACAGCCATAACGCCCCTAATGGAAGCAGGCTAAGTGTGCAAATTTTTGATTCTTTAAAGTTGCTGATTAACAGCATCGCGCACGAAATTGCATATGGTATCCATGCTAAAAACAAATTTATTGCCATGAAAAAATACATTCTTTCCCCAAGCACATTACTTCTTAGCAGGTACAAGGTAAAGGCGAAAGCGGACAACAATAAAAATATGACCATTCGCTTTGCTTCGAGCCTTGCTTTCATATTCATAATACGTCCTCCTTGCTTTTTAATCTTAAATCGTAAAACCACCCTCCGGCATTGATACCGGAGGGTGTTGTTTATATAAATGGAGTTATCTTGCGGAGTTAAAGGCCTCTCTGACGGCGGCTTGCATAGTGGCTTCGTAGCGGCGGTTGCCGTTGTGGGTGGTAGAGCGGTAAAAATGCAGGCATATGTGGCCGTTAAAGTTATTGCCGCTTATGGTAGAGCCGCCGTGGGGCATGCCATTGATGGCGGCAGCGAAGGTGCGGCCGTTGAAAGTGACCAGCACAGGGCGGGCATCCCAGGACCAGCGACCGCCGTATATGGCGCGCAGGGTTTCGGTGTCTTGAGCGTTTATGGGCTCTACATCGGCGTGGTTGCCATTGGAGAAGTTTCTTATGTAAAAAGTGCGGCTGGTGCGGACATCATATACATGTATGCGGGTGCCGGTTGGCATTATTTGTCGCATATCGCGCCAGGGCAGTTTTTCTATATTGCCGTTTCTTTGGGTGGTGCTGGTTGTGGTTTCGGGCTGTGTTGTGTTGTCGATGGGGCGGATGAATTCGGAGGAAACAAAGCCAGACATATTGTTGACGCTGACGGCGGAGAAGCCGTATGGGTCAAAATTTGTTACGACAACCACGGTGCCGCGAGGCAACAGGGCTATACGATAGTAACTGGTGGCGGGGCCGCGGCGCAGGTTAAGGTTGGCTGTGGTGACGAATTCTGTTATAACAGGGGCTTCTTCATCGGTTTCGGTTGTTTCTGCCGCATATGCTGTCTGGCTGTAAAGTGCCGTAGCCATAAGCATTGCCAGGGTCAATATGGAAGCTTTTGCTATGTAACGAAGGTGCCTTTTGCCTTTGGTGCGTGTCATGAAATCCCTCTTCCGTAATAAGATTGTAAGGTTATGTAAACATGTTACGGCTTTGCTATTAAATTGTTAAATGTATTGTAACAACTGCGTAATAATTTGTCAAGCATTTTTTTCGAAAATTTGCCAAAATTTTTGCATATGCCATTTTATGCGGTTTATATGGGTTTTGTTAAAGGATAAGCATGACAAAATGGAACAATACCAACTTACAACCTATCTGCTTAGCACCATTTAGATTGAAATTTGGTATAAAATGTCACAAATTTGTATGTCGCACAAAAATGCGCAAAAATTGAAAAAAATCCTTGACAGGGGCGGTGCGGTTGGTGTATAATGGCTGGTGTTGTGACAAAAGTGCCGTAGTGGGTGCTTTTAGTGATGATGCGGAAGGTTGCCCTAATTTCCATGGGGAATCGGCGGGTTAATTTCCGAGGAGCGATGTTTGGGCCATAGAGTCTAAGCGAACAGTCACTGCATAAATTGGGAAGGATGAAGGATTTCTTCCTAATATAGTATCTTGGTTAATTTCCAATATGGAACACTCGGGTGAGTGTAACCGGGATTATGCGGTCGCTTCTTATTGCAACAACTTTAAAACAAGGAGGGACTTTTTTAATGGCTGAAAAAGCTGGTGGCAAAAGCAACAAAATCAGAATTTGTCTGAAAGCCTATGACCACAAAATTATTGACCAAAGCGTTGTGCAAATTATTGACACAGCCAAGAAAACCGGGGCCGAAGTGAAAGGGCCGATACCGATGCCGACAAAGCGTGAGATTATCACCATTTTGCGGGCGGTACACAAGTATAAGGACAGCAGGGAGCAGTTTGAACAACGCACCCACAAGCGCCTTATAGACATACTTTCTCCAACCCCAAAGACTGTTGATGCGCTAAGCCGCCTGGATTTACCAGAAGGCGTGGGCATTACCCTTAAAATTATGTAATTATATTTCATGATTGTGCGTGACGCATAATCCGCTGAAGGAGGAAAAGAATTTTGAAAAAAGCAATTATGGCCAAGAAAATTGGCATGACACAGGTGTTTTCTGAAAATGGCGAGCTTGTACCGGTGACGGTGCTTGAAGCCGGCCCATGTGTGGTGGTACAAAAGAAAACCATGGAAAACGACGGATATTCTGCCGTGCAGGTTGGTTTTTTGGATGCCAGACAAAATGTGCGGGGCAATTATTACGTAAACAAGCCGGTAAAAGGGCATTTTGACAAGGTTTCGGTTACTCCTAAAAAGTATCTGAAAGAGTTTAAGCTGGAAGATGCCGAGAATTATGAGATTGGCGCGGAAATTAAAGCCGATGTGTTTGCACCCGGCGACAAAGTGGATGTAACAGGCGTCTCTAAAGGTAAGGGTTTCCAAGGTGCCATCAAACGTCACGGCCAAGGCCGCGGCCCCATGTCCCATGGTTCTAAGTATCACAGAGGTTTGGGTTCTTTGGGTGCAGGTACAAGCCCCGGCCGTGTTATGAAAGGCAAAAGAATGCCGGGCCACATGGGTAACAAGCAGATAACCGTACAAAACCTTACCATTGTACGTACCGATGCGGAAAAAAACCTTATATTGGTAAAGGGTGCTGTGCCCGGACCGAGAGGAACCCTGTTGACTATAAAAAATACCGTAAAATTTGATAATTAGTACCGAATTTTGACGAAAGGAGGAAATATCGTGGCAAATGTTGATTTATATAATATGAGCGGGGCCGTGGTTGGCAGTGTGGAGCTTAATGACGAAATTTTTGGCATTAAACCCAATCCTGATGTGGTGCACCAAGCTGTGGTGCAATATTTAGCCAACCAGCGCCAAGGCACCAAAAGTGCCAAAACCCGTGCGGAAGTGCGGGGCGGCGGCGCGAAACCCAGACCCCAAAAGGGTACGGGCCGCTCTCGCCAGGGCACCATACGTGCGCCCCAATGGAAAGGCGGCGGCGTGGTGTTCGCGCCAAAACCAAGGGATTATTCCTTTAAACTTAACAAAAAGGTAAAGCGCCTGGCCATGAAAAGTGTGTTGTCCAGCAAAGTTACCGACGGCAAGCTGTTGGTGCTGGATGCGCTGACGCTGCCTGAGGTAAAAACCAAAGAGATGGCAAAAGTGCTGGGTAATATTAAAGTAGGCAAAGCCCTGGTGGTGTTGCCGGAAGACAGCCAAAACGTGGTTATGTCCGCACGCAATATCCCCGGCGTAAAAACCTGCGGGGTTAACACCATCAATGTATACGATATTTTAAAATATGACCACCTGGTGGTTACGAAAGACGCTGTGGAAAAAATGCAGGAGGTGTATATATAATATGGCTGATTTAAAATATTACGACATCATCCTAAAGCCCGTCATCACCGAAAAAAGCATGAACGAAATGGCGGACAAAAAATATGCCTTTTATGTGCATCCCAGTGCCACAAAAAACCAAATTAAAGAAGCTGTGCAAAAGATGTTTGAAGGTACAGTGGTGGACAGAGTAAACACCATGAACCTTATGGGCAAAAAGAAGCGCACGCGCAGCCATAAATATGGAAGAAGACCGGCACGCAAAAAGGCAATTATAAAACTGACACCCGATAGCAAAGAAATTGAAATCTTCCAAGGAATGTAAAGGATGTGAAATAGTTGGGAATAAAACGATTTAGGCCCATTACGCCTTCCCGCAGGCATATGACCAGCTTGGATTTTTCTGAAATAACAAAGAAAAAGCCGGAAAAAAGCCTGGTTGTACATCTTAAAAAGCATTCGGGCAGGAATAACCAGGGCAAGATAACCGTGCGCCACCGCGGCGGCGGACATAAGATAAAATACCGTATCATCGACTTTAAACGCATGAAGGATGACATACCGGCAACTGTAAAGGCCATAGAATATGACCCAAACCGCACGGCCAATATTGCACTTTTGGCATATGCCGATGGCGAAAAGCGTTATATCATAGCACCAACGGGTCTTAAAGTCGGGGACAAGCTGATGAACGGCCCCAATGCGGAGATACGCCTGGGCAATTGCTTGCCTATGACCAATATCCCATTGGGCAGTGAAATTCATAACATCGAAATGAAGCCGGGCAAAGGCGCGCAAATGGTGCGCAGTGCCGGCAACAGCGCGCAACTGATGGCACGTGAGGGCAAAATGGCCACCGTGCGTCTGCCGAGCGGCGAAACCCGCATGGTGCCGGTAAATTGCCGGGCAACCTTGGGTGCTGTGGGCAATAGTGACCACGAGCTTGTTAAGATAGGTAAAGCGGGCCGTAAGCGTCATATGGGTATACGCCCAACAGTACGTGGCTCGGTTATGAACCCGGTTGATCACCCCCACGGCGGCGGTGAGGGCCGTGCGCCAATAGGCCGCCCTGCACCATCTACACCTTGGGGCAAGCCGGCACTGGGCTACAAAACCCGTAAGAAAAACAAGCATAGTGACAAGTATATTGTGAGCAAGCGCAAGAAGAAGTAGTGGAGGCCGCTATGGAACCTAAAATTGTAAATTTTGGCCCTGTTAAAGTTGCGGGACATCTGCATAAGTGTACTCATGGGAGCAACACTATACCTGCCTTTTGGGGCGAGGTGCTTGCCGATGGCCGCCATCAAAAACTGCATAGCCAGGATTTTGCGGAATGTCACAACGATTTTGGCATTTGTTTTGGTGATGCCGATGATGACCAGACATTAAATTATATACTTGGGTTGGCGGTTAAGCCGGGTGCTGTTGTGCCTGAGGAATATCATCAATATGATATTGGTGAAGGGCAGTATGCGGTGCTTGCAACGCCGCCTAATGCCGGAGAAGATTTTTCTAAAGAGATACAGAGAATATGGCCGACCATATATGGCTGGCTGGAGAATAATGCGGAATATGCTGCAGACCATGAAGCTTCTTGTTTTGAGCTTTACAGATGTGAATGTAAGGATGGCGTGGAATGTGAGGCCTGCAAAACGGGACAGATGGTTTGTGAAGTATATGTAGCCGTGAAAAAGAAGTGATAGCACGGAAAGGAGGTAAACAATGGCAAGGTCACTTAAAAAGGGTCCGTTTTGTGACGATCACCTGCTTAAAAAGGTAGAAACCCAAAACGATTCAAATACAAAAACCGTAATTAAAACATGGAGCCGCCGCTCCACCATATTCCCTCAAATGATTGGCCATACCATAGCCGTTCATGACGGCCGCAAGCATGTACCTGTGTACATTAGCGAAGATATGGTAGGGCACAAGTTGGGCGAATTTGCAATGACACGTACCTACAGAGGGCACGTTAAAGATGAGCGCCGCTCGAGAGTGCGCTAGTAGGGGCGACCTACGGTCGCCTGGTTATCGAATTAGTTGGAAGGAGGTAGGGATGTGTCTAAGGGACATCGGACGCAGATAAAGAAAGAAAGAAATAAAGAAAACAGAGACACGCGGCCCCAGGCTCATGCCAAATATGTGCGGATATCCGACACAAAAGCCCGTATTGTGCTGGACAGCATAAAGGGCAAAGGCATAAATGAAGCCCGGGCTATATTGACATATTCGCCCCGGTATGCGGCAGAAATTGCGCTTAAGGTGCTTAACAGTGCCGTGGCCAATGCAGAGCATAACCTGGGTATGGACGCGGATGTATTGTATGTGCAGGAGGTTCACGCCAACAGAGGCAGGAGCCATTATGGCAGATGGCGCTTGAAGCCACGCGCCAAAGGCCGCGCAAACAGGATAGAGCGTAAAGTAAGCCACGTATCCATCATATTGAACGAGAAGAATTAGAAAAGGTGGTGAAAATTTGGGACAGAAGGTTAATCCCCATGGCCTGAGAGTGGGCATAAACAAAGAATGGGACAGCGTATGGTATGCCGAGAAGGGTTTTGGCGATCTGCTGGTTGAAGACAACAAAATTAGGAAATACATCAAGAAAAAGCTGTTTTTGGCTGGGGTTTCCAGGATAACAATTTCACGCACCACAAACCACGTGCGTGTAACGGTGCATACAGCCAAGCCGGGCATCGTAATAGGCCGCAGCGGCCAAGCCATTGCAGAACTGGGCACAGAGGTGCAAAAATTTGTAGCCGACCCAAAGACGAAGGTCATCATTAATGTGGAAGAAATTAAGCGGCCGGAGCTTTCCAGCCAGCTTGTGGCCGAGGATATTGCCCGCCAGCTGGAAAACCGCGTTACCTTCCGCCGTGCTATGAAGCAAGCCATGACCCGTACCATGAAATTTGGGGCAAAAGGCATAAAGACACAAGTATCCGGACGTTTGGGCGGTGCTGATATTGCCAGAAGTGAGCATTATCACGAAGGCACGATACCGCTGCAAACCCTGCGGGCCGATATTGACTATGGCTTCGCGGAAGCAGACACCACCTATGGCAAGCTGGGTGTGAAGGTCTGGATTTATAAAGGCGAAATTCTCCCTGTGCGAGATTCTAAGCGACCAAAGGGGGCAAGAGCATAATGCTGACACCAAAAAGAGTAAAAAGACGTAAGCAATTTAGAGGCCGTATGAAAGGCAAAGCATTGCGGGGCAATCGCATAATCTACGGCGATTTTGGCCTGGTGGCAATGGAGCCAAGCTGGATAACCTCTAACCAAATAGAAGCTGCCCGTGTAGCTATGACCAGATACATCAAGCGTGGCGGTAATGTATGGATAAAGATTTTTCCTGACAAGCCCGTAACGGCCAAGCCGGCTGAAACCCGCATGGGTTCTGGTAAAGGTGCGCCGGATTATTGGGTGGCTGTGGTAAGGCCCGGCCGTGTAATGTTTGAGCTTAATGGCGTTGCAGAAGAAACAGCCAGAGAAGCCCTGCGCCTGGCCATGCACAAGCTGCCAATAAAATGCAGAATTTTGTCCAGAGAAGAATTGGATAAAGAGCTGGACGCAAAGAATCAATCGAATAAGGAAGACGGTGATGCGCTGTGAAGAGTAACAATTATGTAGAGGAGCTGTTGGCCAAGTCTCACGCAGAGCTTAGCGCCGAGCTTGTGGATACCAAAAAGGAGCTTTTTAACCTAAGGCTGCAAAACGCCACAAACCAGCTGGATAACACCGCCAGAATAAAAGAAGTAAGACGCAACATCGCCCGCATCAGAACCGTTATGACGCAAAAACAACGCGGGCTGGTTAGCTAGGGAGGAGACAAACTGTGTCAGATACTGTGCAAAGAAATTTAAGAAAGACCAGGATTGGCCGTGTGACCAGCGACAAAATGGATAAAACCATTGTTGTGGCTGTCGAAACCACAAGCCGCCATCCCTTGTATAACAAAATAGTTAAAAAAACATACAAACTGAAAGCTCATGACGAGCAAAACGAATGCGGCATCGGGGATAGAGTTCGTGTTATGGAAACCAGGCCGCTGTCTAAAGACAAACGCTGGCGCTTGGTAGAAGTCCTCGAAAAAGCAAAATAATTACCAGCAATGTCAGGAGGTAATGAAGCATGATTCAACAAGAATCAAGACTTAAAGCGGCTGATAATTCCGGAGCCAAAGAGCTGCTTTGCATCCGTGTTTTGGGCGGGTCTATGCGAAGATATGCCGGCGTGGGCGACGTTATTATTGCAACCGTAAAAGATGCAACACCCGGTGGCGTTGTAAAGAAAGGCGAAGTGGTGAAGGCCGTTGTGGTGCGCACCAAGAAGATGATAGGCCGCCCGGATGGGTCCTATGTCCGCTTTGATGACAACGCAGCCGTTATCATAAAAGATGATAAAAACCCCAGAGGCACCAGAATTTTTGGCCCAGTAGCCAGGGAATTGAGAGAAAAGCAGTACATGAAAATTCTTTCCCTTGCTCCTGAGGTTTTGTAGGAGGGTTTTTGATGGCAAGCAAAATTAGACGCGGTGACAGGGTTGTTATCACCGCAGGCAAAGACAAAGGCAAAGAGGGCAAGGTGCTGGTTGTAGACCATAAAAAAGACAGGGTTATTGTTGAAGGCGCAAACATGATGAAAAAACATAAAAAGCGCAGCCAGCAAAACCCCAACGCGGGCATCATAACCACCGAAGCACCGTTGCATATCTCCAATGTGGCATACCTACACAAAGGCAAGCCCACCAGAATAGGTTTTTTGGTAGAAACAAGCGAAAAAGACGGCAAAACCGTGAAAGTGAAAAAGCGCGTGGCCAAAACAACCGGAGATGTTATAGATTAATTTGGGCGGCAGGATGCCACCCCTACGAAAGGCATAATACTGATGCGACGGGCATATACGACGTCGTTGACCGAAAGGAAGGAGCAGTATTTTGAATAGGGCAAGAGAGTTTTACGAAAAGGAAATTGTTCCGGCTATGATGGAAAAGTTTTCTTATAAAAATAAATTGGCTGTGCCCAAGATTGAAAAAGTTGTGGTAAATGTGGGCCTGGGCGAAGCAAAAGACAATGCCAAGGCCATTGAAAGTGCCATGGGAGATATTACCATTGTCACCGGTCAAAAGCCCGTACCTACCAAAGCTAAAAAATCTGTGGCGAATTTCAAGTTGCGTGCTGGTATGCTTATAGGTGTAAAGGTAACATTGCGCGGCGAAAAAATGTACAGCTTTGTGGACAGGGTTATCAGTGTGGCATTGCCACGTGTGCGTGACTTTCAAGGAATTTCTGGAGAAGCATTTGACGGCCGCGGCAACTACACCCTGGGCATAAGAGAACAAATTATTTTCCCTGAGATTTCTTACGAAAATATCGACAAAATTAGGGGCATGAACATCATCATCGTGACCACAGCCAAAACTGACGAAGAAGCATATGAGCTTTTAAAACTGTTTGGTATGCCCTTTAAACGGGCGCAGTAGGCGCAAAGGAGGTTATGCAGCTTGGCAAGAAAAGCATTGGTTCTTAAACAGCAAAAGAAGCCTAAATTTAAAGTAAGAGCATATTCCCGCTGTAAAATCTGCGGCCGCCCCCATGCCACATTGCGCAAATATGGCGTATGCCGTATATGCTTTAGAGAACTGGCCTATAAAGGACAGATTCCCGGCGTGAGGAAGGCAAGTTGGTAAAATATGGTAAGCAAGGAGGTACCGATTTATGGCAATGAGTGATCCTATTGCAGATATGCTTACAAGGATAAGAAACGCAAATTCTGCAAGGCATAACACCGTGGACATTCCTAGCTCCCGTGTAAAAGAAGCCATCACCAAAATTTTGGTAGAAGAAGGCTATGTAAAGGGATATGAGATTGTTGGTGACGCGGTTAAGAAAAACATCCGCATCACATTAAAATACGGTCGTGATAAAAACGAAAAAGTGATATCTGGCATAAGGCGTATATCAAAACCCGGTCTTAGGGTTTATGCCGGTGCCGGTGATATACCAAGAGTGCTTAACGGCATGGGCTGTGCCATAGTATCCACCAACCAGGGCATTGTCACAGACAAAGACGCCCGCAAGGCTGGTGTTGGTGGCGAAATAATTGCATACATCTGGTAATTTGTGAGGTGATATAGTGTCAAGAATTGGAAAAATGCCAATAGTTATCCCGCCGGGCGTTGATGTAAAGCTGGAAGACGGCAACAAGCTGACGGTGAAGGGCCCAAAGGGCACATTGGAGCGTAAATTGGCAACGGAAATGGAAATTACTGTTGAAAACGGCGAAATTACGGTAAAAAGGCCCAATGACTTAAAGCGTATGCGCTCTTTGCATGGCCTTACCCGCACGCTGGCTTCCAACATGGTAATTGGTGTTAATGACGGATATCAAAAAACCCTTGAAATTGTAGGCACGGGTTGGCGCGCTGCCAAGGCAGGCAAAACCCTTACCCTTACGCTGGGATATTCTCATCCTGTTGTGATGGAAGACCCTGATGGGGTTGAAAGCGTAGTGGAAGGCAACAACAGAATACATGTAAGCGGCATTGACAAAGAAAAAGTTGGCCAATATGCCGCCAATATACGTGCGAAAAGACCGCCGGAGCCATATAAAGGCAAGGGAGTTAAATATTCCACCGAGCGTATTCGCCGCAAAGCCGGTAAGTCCGGCAAGAAATAGGTAAAAGGAGCATAGCCATATGATTAAAAAGCCGGCTCGCAATATTGCGAGGAAAAAAAGGCAGCTGCGGATCAGAAACAAAGTTTCCGGCTCTCCACAAAAGCCAAGACTTTCTGTGTTTCGCTCTAATAAACATATGTACGCGCAAATTATAGACGATGTGGCGGGCCACACACTGGTTGCCGCATCCACTAAAGACAGAGTTTTAGCAGGCAAACTGGAAAAAACATCTGATGTGGCGGCGGCAAAGGCCGTGGGCGAGCTTATTGGCAAAAAGGCCAAAGAGCTTGGCATCACAAAAGTGGTTTTTGACAGAAGCGGATATATTTATCATGGCAAGGTGAAGGCTCTGGCGGATGCAGCCAGGGAAGCCGGACTGGAATTCTAGTAGGGGCGACCGACCCGGTCGCCCGGTAAAGGAGGTCAGACATTGAAGAAAAAGATAGACGCCAATGCTTTGGATTTAAAAGACAAGGTTGTGGCCATCAAGCGTGTTACAAAGGTGGTAAAAGGCGGCCGCACCATGAGCTTTTCTGCTTTGGTTGTGGTAGGCGACGGCAACGGCAATGTGGGTTTTGGTCTGGGTAAAGCCCAAGAAACCACAGAAGCCATACGCAAAGGCCGCGAAGACGCCAAAAAGAATATGATTTACATCGAAAGAGATGAAAACGATTCTATTTTCCACCAAACCATAGGCCGTTTTGGCAGTGCCAATGTGCTGATAAAGCCGGCACCAGCTGGTACCGGTATAATAGCCGGGTCTGCCGTGCGTGCGGTGATGGAGCTTGCCGGCGTAAAAAACGTGATAACAAAGTGCATAGGCTCTCGCAACAAGCACAATGTGGTACACGCCTCTGTTGAGGGGCTGAAGGGCCTTAAGACGCCGGAGCAAATAGCCAGACTGCGCGGCAAAAGCGTGGAAGATTTGCTGGCATAGGAGGGTTTTATAATGGCAGAGTTAAAAATAACCCTGGTGAAGTCCGTCATCGGCACAAAGCCGAAGCAAAGGCTTAATGTAAAGGCGCTGGGGCTGGGCAAAACCAATTCCTCTGTGGTACAAAAGGACAATCCTGCCATCAGAGGTATGATAAGAAAAGTTCACCACCTGGTAAAGGTGGAGGAAATATAGTAGAATAACGGTTTGGGAGGTGAAACTTATGCAACTGGGCCAATTAAAACCCGCAGCGGGGTCGAAGCGTAAAGCATGGCGCAGAGGCCGCGGCCACGGCAGTGGTAACGGTAAATGGTCGGGCCGAGGCCAAGGCGGGCAAAAATCCCGCTCCGGCGGCGGCGTGCGCCCCACCTTTGAGGGCGGACAATTCCCGTTGTTCCGCAGGGTTCCTAAAAGAGGCTTTAAAAACAGAAACACCTTGGATATAGTTGCTATAAACGTATACCATCTTGATGTTTTTGAAAACGGTGCCACTGTGGACATCGCCGCACTGCAATCAAAGGGTTTGGTATCAAACCCACGTGACGGCGTAAAGATTTTAGGCCAGGGCGAAGTTACAAAAAAACTTCATGTAAAAGTAGATTATTTCAGTGAAAGCGCCAAAGAGAAAATTGAAGCGGCCGGCGGCAGTGCAGAGGTGATTTAATGTTCGGCGTATATGCAAATGCATGGAAAGTTAAAGACATCAGAAGAAAGCTGTTGTATGTTCTGCTTGTTCTGCTTATTTTCAGGATAGGTTCTACTATACCGCTGCCGGGCATTGACATGGCTGCGCTTAGAGAGCTTATGTTTGGTGTAGATACCGGGATAATAGGCATGATAGTAGGCGGCGAACAAGGCACGATATTTGCCATGGGTATAGGCCCCTATATCACCGCAAGCATTATAATGCAGCTGCTTACCGTGGCTGTGCCCAAGCTGGAACAGCTTAAAAAAGAAGGGGAAGAAGGCCGCAAAAAGATAAACCAATATACCCGCGTTTTGGCGGTTATAATGGCGGTATTGCAAGCCAGCGGTACGGTGTTTAGCCAGCGCGGCGCCTTCACACATCCAAACTTCTTTGTATATTTTGTAGCTGCACTTACCATGATAGCGGGCACCATGTTTATTATGTGGATGTCGGAGTTGTTAACAGAAAAAGCCATAGGCAACGGCGCATCTTTCATCATCTTTGCCAACATTTTGGCGGCACTGCCAATGGGCTTTATGACGCTTTATGAAGCATCTTTAGGTACAATATGGAATGCCATCACGGTTATCGCCATAATCTTCATCTTTGTGGCTATTGTGGCCTTTGCCGTACTTGTTGCGGATGGTCAGCGCAAGATACCCGTGCAATATTCCAAAAAGATGGTGGGACGCCAAATGTATGGCGGCCAGTCCAGCTTTATACCTGTAAAGGTTAATATTGCGGGCGTTATGTCCATCATCTTCTCCATGAGTATCCTGGGCTTCCCCATGCAATTGGCGATGTTCTTCCCGGATACAGAATGGCTTAGAACTGCATCACACTTTTTAGCCATAACCCATCCGCTGGGTGCTGTGCTGTATGTTATACTGATATTCTGCTTTACATTCTTCTATACATCTTTTGCGGTTAACCCCGTGGAAATGGCAGAGAATTTAAAGAAAAACGGCGGATTTATCCCCGGTATACGTCCGGGTAGGCCAACCAGCGATTATATTGCCCGCAC
>WQVZ01000005.1 GCA_009785595.1 Defluviitaleaceae bacterium
GGTATTGGGATGAGATTGCTACTTTCACCCCAAAATCATGCTGTTTAAATCCATAGGCTGTACCCACACATCCCCTTTGTACACACGCATACAACCGGCGGAAATTTCATCCGCTACAACGACCTTGCCTTCTACCATGCCAAATTCCAACTTCATGTCATAAAGAGTCAGGCCTTTTTTTTGTAAATCGTCAGCCATAATGCGGCCTATTTTTTTGGCCAGGCCCTTGCATTCCTCATATTGCGCCTCTGTCATAATACCAAGGGCGGCCAGGGTTTCCCGGGTTATGGGCGGGTCGCCTTTTTCGTCGTTTTTTAAGGTAAATTCTACCAGGGCATCCAGGGGCGCACCTTGGGCAATATAATCACCATAGCGGCGCAAAAAGCTGCCCACTGCCCTAAATCGGCATACTACCTCCAGGCCGCGACCAAACATCCGGACCGGCCTTACCACCATGGTAGAATCTTCAAGGTTTGCCGAAACAAAGTGGGTGGGTACGCCCTTGTTTTCAAGCAGCGTAAAGAAATATTGGGACAGAGCAAGGCATTCCCTGCCCAGACCATCTATGCTAAGGGCTACGGTATTTTCGCCGGGGTCAAAAACCCCGTCCTTGCCCGTGGCGTCATCTTTAAATTTTAACAGATAATTGCCATCTGCCAGGCTGTATACATCCTTTGTTTTGCCGGAATATACCAGATTCATTGTACCGCCTCCTTGCAAACACTATAACACAGCCCGCAAAATATGTCAATTTTATGTTGCCAAAGGCGGATGGGCATGCTATAATCATTCGGGTGGCGAAAAATTCTGCAACATGAAGCTTGGAGGCACATAATAATTATGAACCTAACTGATATAATATTAATTTTGGGTGGTTTGGGGCTGTTTTTGTTCGGCATGAAAATGATGTCGGATGGACTACAGACGATAGCCGGAAACCGCCTGCAAGGCATCCTTCAAAAGGCAACTTCAAACAGAATTTTCGCCGTTTTGGTGGGCATAACCGCAACGGTGGCTCTTAACAGTTCCACGGCCTCCACCGTTATGACGGTTAGTTTTGTTAATTCCGGCATGATGAATTTAACACAGGCCATAGGCATTATTATGGGCGCAAATGTGGGCACAACCTTTAGTGCCCAGTTGGTTGCCTTTAGGATAGACTCTTACGCCCCGTTGTTTATCTTTGTGGGCATCATCCTGTACCTATTTGTCAAAAAGAAAAGCGTCAAAAATATCGGTTATGTTATTTTGGGCTTTGGTATTTTGTTCTTTGGTATCACAACCATGGGTGGGCCTCTTAGGGGTTTGGCCAATCTGCCGGGCTTTAATGATATGTTGGTGGCTTTCCAAAACCCGTTTTTGGCATTGCTTGCGGGTTTTGCTTTTACTGCCGCTGTCCAAAGCTCCACAGCCACAACGGGTATCTTGGTCGCGATGTACATAAGCGGCGTGCCAATACCCTTCGAAACAGGAGCTTTCATCATACTAGGCACAAACATTGGCACCAGCATAACAACCCTTATCGCTTCCATCCCTGCCAATCGCGAAAGCAAGCGGGCAGCACTCTTCCACATTACTTTTGACATTATCGGCAGTGCCGTGTTTGGTACGCTAATTTTCGTTTTCCCCGGCATACTTGGCTGGTTCCAGGCCACTTGGGCAGAGCCTGCTCGCCAAATCGCAATGTTCCACACCCTGTATAACTTCGCCACAATGTTCCTGCTTTTGCCCTTTGTTGGCTACGTTGCCAAGCTGCTTAAAAAGGTTGTGCCTGGTGAAGACAAGATTATAGAACGTGGCACTAAATATCTGGATTGGCGCATGGTGGACAACCCTAATATGGCAATAGACCTGGCTCAGCAAGAGCTTTTGCGCATGGCGGAAATTGCCGGCCAAAATATAAAGCTGGCCATAGAGGGCTTGCTGGAACGTGACGAGAAAAAACTTGCCGCCATGAAAGAACAAGAGGATGTTGTGGATGAGCTGGAAAAGGATATCATGCGCTATTTGGCCCGGGTTTCTCAGTCCGGCATGAGCAATAAAATGTCCCTGCGTCACACCGGCCTGCTGCACGCCGCCAATGATATAGAGCGGGTGAGCGACCATGCTGATAATATAGCCGACCTGGCTATTGAAGCCATTGACGGCAATATTGTTTTCTCCGACGAAGCCGCCGACGAAATTAGAGATATTTTTGGCCTGGTGACAGAAGCTTATGGCACAGCCATATTGGCCTTAAAAGACAGCAATATGGCCCTGGTGCCCAAGGTGAAGGAGCTTGAAGCCAAAATAGATGCCAAAGAAGAGGCTTTTAGAGCAACCCACATCCAGCGCCTGCGCGAAGGACGCTGCACCGCCGACAGCGGCGTAATTTTTCTGGATATCATTATTAATTTCGAGCGTATCGGCGACCATTCCAATAACATATCCAATGTGGCACAAGGCAAATTATAGGCCGCCGCAGACCATATTTTGTTGCAACAAAAAACAGGCGACGGACAAATTCCGTTGCCTGTTTTTTAATCTTAGCATTAGCTGTTTTTTAACTTGTGGATACCTTCTGCCGTAGCAACCAAGAACTTCATCTCGGCTTCCGTAAAATTCTCAATTATGACATCCAGTTTGTGCGCCTTGGCATTTTTGCGTCTGTCAGCACTAATATTGCTTGGCCCGTCCCCGGTGTCGTTATAAAGCACATCAACAGACACGCCAAATATATCCGCCAGCCTGGCCAAGTTATAGCTGGTTTGCCCTCTGTCGCCGCGCTCCATCAGACCCACGGCGGCAATTGTCATATCCAGCATCTTCGCAACATCATCTATGGATAAACCACAGGCCTTTCGTTGCTCCCTAACATTGCGACCCACCATGACATTAAAGCGTCTTTTGCTTATATCAAAGCCCGAGTAGCGTTCATATTCCTTGGCTTCATCCTCGAGCATTCTGTGCAGATCGTACTCTTTAAGTTTTTTGAGAACCTTGAAACCTTCTTCCATAAGTTCGTGATCTTTGGTAAATATACCTTTACGTATTATGGCGATTGCCCTATGTATTGGGAAATTCCCATTTTCGCATATGTCGATAACTGCATCGAAGTGCATCGAAAACACACTATCCAAATTTTCCAATGCTTCTGGGTCATCCATGTCTTCTAAATCGAAATACCTTGCCCTCAAAAGACGCACCATAATGTTTACATGAATAGACAGTTTGATGATGGTATAGCGTTCTTCCTTTGAATATTCTTCCAGTTGTCTCAAGGCTTCCTTTGCTAGTGCGTGGGTTCGTTCATATGGTTCAACATAGTCAATAACCCTTGCCAAAATTCGGATATCATAAAAATTCCATTTATATGCACGGGTTAATCTATTAAGTATTGGGGTAGCTATCTTACGACTCTCCTCAAAGTCATTGAGACTCCCTTCGACAGCATATATTTCGAGTATGCGCAAAGCGTCATTTATCTGAGGGTCGTCTCCATTTTTTTCAATATACTCTAGCAGCTTACTCTCTGCTGCCTTATTTTCTGCTGGCCTATAATTACCGTCAATGGCAAAAACCTCATTTAGCAACTGATGCTTCAACAAGCAGAACCCCCCCAACTATTTTAGCATTATACGATGTGACTCTTATGTGCGAAAACAATCATCCCCCGCACTTTGCAGCTCTTCTGAACCACTCCAAGATACATTCGCACCACTTATAGTAGTAACAACACATAATGTGGCCTCCTTTCGTGCAATCGCACATTCGGTCAATAAATTGCACTACACTCAGTTACAATTCAAATTGTAACATTATTCTACAATACTTGCAACAAAAACTTTGCAACATTTTTCGACAAAAAAGGGGCGGCAAAATACCGCCCCTACAAAACTACATCAACACCTTACCCATTCATCAAGGTGGCTATTTCCTTCATAACGCCCGGTATATCAATATTTTGTGGGCACACCTCTACACATACGCCGCAGGATGTACACGCCCCGGCTCTTTTATCGACATCTATTTCTTTATAACCCGTGTTAAGGCCCCACATGTTGCGGGCTTCCAGATATTTGTTATAAAGCTCAAAAATTTTGGGGATGGGTATGCCCATGGGGCAGTCCACACAGTAATTACACAGGGTGCAGGGCACCTGGGGTGTGTTGGCCAGGGCGTGGGCTGCTTTATCTACCACCGCATGTTCATCGGCAGACAATGGTACAAAGTCTTTCAGGCTGGATATGTTGTCCCGCACTTGTTCCATATTGGACATACCGCTTAACACTGTAATTACATTGGGCAAAGAGCCTACCCAGCGCACCGCCCAGGATGCTTGGCTTACATTGGGGTTGGCCTCGGTGAAGATATTTGCTATATTTTCTGGCAGACGGGACAACATGCCGCCGCGTACGGGTTCCATGACCACGATGGGCTTGTCGTAGGATTTTATAATTTCGTATTGGTCGCGATAGTCTTTCAGCCAGTCAAAGTAGTTTATTTGCAGCATAACAATGTCAAATTTATCGTGGTGTTTTTCCATTATTTTGCGGGCGCATTCTGTGGTGCCGTGGAAGGAAAAACCAAAAGATTTTATCTTGCCTTCGGCCTTCATGCGCAGCAAAAAGTCATAATTGCCGAATTGTTCGTGTTTTTCGCTGCCTTCGCCGTTTAGGGCGTGCAGCAGGTAAATATCAAAATAATCCACGCCGCAACGCTCCAACTGCTCGTTAAAAATTCTTTCGCCGTCGGCCGGGGTCTCGCAACTCCATATGGGCAGCTTGTCCACTATGGTATAGCTTTCGCGGGGATAACGCTTTGTCACGGCTTCTTTCAAGGTTTCTTCGGACTTGCCGCCGTGATAAAAATACGCCGTGTCAAAATAATTAAACCCGGCTTCCACATACGCATCCACCATTTCTTTAACTTTTTCTACGTCGATGACCTTATCGTCACCGCCAATGGTTGGAAAACGCATACCGCCGAAACCCAGCTTGGGTATGTTGTGCTTTTTGATAAAATCTTGGACGTTCTTGTTCATAATAAAATCTCCTCCTCGTTATTGTTGCGTGGTTTTTCCAGTGTAATGCGCCCCAGCTTGCCTGCTCTGTATTCGTCAATAAGAATAATGGCGCATCGCCGCAGGTCGGTTTCGCCTTCTTTGGTTTTAAAGCCTCTGGCTCGGCCTATGGTGGTTAAGATATCCAACGGCTCGTCCTTTTCGTCAAAATCTATATTATATCGGGCTTTTAGACCATCTGGGGCCAAAACCCGTGTTGCACTTATCAGCTGGCAGGCCAAGTCCTGAATATCCAGGATATTATCGTTGATGGAGCCAACCAGGGCCAGGTTTGTGCCCACATTTTCTCCTTCAAATTTTGGCCACAGTACGCCGGGGGTGTCCAGCAGTTCAAAATCCGCCGAAATTTTTATCCATTGCTTGCCTTTGGTGACGCCGGGCCTGTCCGCCACACGGGCCACGGCGCGTTTGGCATAGCGGTTTATCATGGTGGATTTGCCAACATTGGGTATGCCACATATCATGGCGCGTATGGGCACCACCAGCCGCCCGCGGGCTTTTTGTCGGGCTATTTTTTCTTCCATAAGCTGGCGGGCTATTTTGGCCACATCTTGCAAGCCTTGTCCAGCAGCAGAATTTGCCAAAACCACGCTGTAACCCAGCTGTTCGTAATGTCTCTTCCACGCTGCATTTAGGCCCTCATTCGCCAAATCTGCTTTATTAAGCACAGCAATGCGCTTTTTGTTTTTGGCCAGCTGGTCTATATGTGGATTTTTGGAAGAAAATGGTATGCGGGCATCCAACAACTCTATTAAAATATCAACCAACGCCAAATTTTCTTCCATCATGCGTATGGCACTGGTCATGTGGCCGGGATACCATTGTATATTGTTCATAAACGCCGCCTTTTCCAAAAAAATGTCTGCATCAATACCATTATACCAAGAGACAATAGAGAAAACAAGTTTGTTTTAGGAGGAGATTTTTTGCGCCGAATTATAAGCGTATTGCTACTTGCCCTCATCGTGGCGGCAATTTTCGCCCCCCAGGCTGCTTTCGCCACATCAGTTAACAAAAAAATTATTGTTATTGACGCCGGTCATGGCGGATGGGACCCGGGCAAAGTTGGGAAAAACAATGAAGAGGAAAAGACCATAAACCTGGCCATTGCGGAAGATTTGCAGATGTTGTTGGAGCTTGGGGGCGCAATGGTATTTATGACGCGGGGCGATGATATGGCTCTGGCGGACAGGAAAAACGCCGATCTGCTGGCCCGCAGTGCCATGCCATCAGATATGCAGGCCCATATTTTTATATCCATACACCAAAACGCCTTTCCACAAGAAAGCGTGAAAGGCGCGCAGGTTTTTTATTATACAGGTTCCGAAGCCAGCGAAAAACTGGCCGATGCCATACAGGGGCGCATAAGAAGCTATCTTGACGAGAATAACCGCAAAGAAACCAAGGCCGACAAGAACTATCTTTTGCTGCGAGAAACAAAAACCCCTGCTGTTATTGTAGAATGCGGCTTTTTGACCAATAATGAGGATTTGCGTAGACTTATGCAGCAGGATTATCAAGAAAAGGTGGCTTGGGCTATATATCTTGGGGTTTTGGATTATTTTGCGAACGCGCAGTAACAAACTTGACATCCGCTCCCAAAGCTTGCAAATCCTGATGTATGGCTTCATAGCCACGCTCCACATATATAGAATTCCCTACAACAGTCTCACCATAGGCCCCAAGTCCGGCCAAAATTAACGCCGCACCACACCGCAGGTCGTGGGCCTCTACCACGGCTCCGTGCAGACGCTGAACACCGCTGATATGGAATCTTTTGCGGTCAACATTGCGTATATCCGCCCCCATTTTCGCCAGTTCCGCCACATGTTTATCTCTGGCATCAAAAACCTTTTCGCTAATTATGCTATTACCATGTGCCGTAGCCAACATGGCTGTAAATTGCGGCTGCATATCTGTAGGAAAACCCGGGTGTGGGCCCGTTGCCATATAATCAATAGCTGCCAAACGTTGTGGTGCCGCTAGCGCCACGGCCTTTTCTTCGAGGGTTACGGTAACTCCCGCATCGGCCAGCCTGTCAGCAATGGGCTTAATATCTTCATAAACCACATTGTTAAGCCGTATGTGCCCGCCTGTTATGGCACCCGCTGCCAAATATGTCCCGGCCACTATCCTATCGGGCATTATGGTGTGCTCCACGTCGCCAAGCTCAGCCACGCCCTCTATGATTACAGTAGAAGTACCCGCTCCGGTCACTTTTGCACCTGCGGCCACCAAAAACCTCTGCAAATCCACAATTTCCGGCTCTCTTGCTGCATTTTCTATGGTGGTTGTTCCCTTGGCCAAAACCGCTGCCAATATGGCATTTTGTGTGGCGCCCACGCTGGTTTTTTTCATAACAACCCTTGCTCCTGCCAGCTTTTTGGCCCTGGCATAAATCACCTGGCCCTCTTCTTCCACCAATGCTCCAAGTTGCCTAAAAGCCTCAAGGTGCAGGTCTATTGGCCTATCACCCAAAGAACATCCGCCGGGATAATGGGCCACCACAAGGCCAAAACGCCCCAAGAGCCCCCCGGCAAATATTATGGAAGAACGCATCTTATCCATCAAATCCTCGGGCAAATGGTGGGACGCTATGCCTCGGGCATCTACAACAATGGTGTGCCCATCAAAGCCAACATCGCACCCCAGTCCCCGCAATATGTCAATGGTACAATAAGTATCCGAAATCTTGGGACAATTGTGTATAACACTTCGCTTACCCAGCACAGTTGCCGCCAAAATGGGCAAAACGGCGTTTTTACTACCGCCGATAGTCACCTCGCCGGTAAGCCTGGCACCGCCTGTTATGCGATATTCTCCCACAAAATCACCGCCCCCATATATCATAAATTCATGATATGGCGGGACGGCTTTTGGCGTTACTGCAACAAAAAAGGCTGCCGTCAGGCAACCTTTTTGAATGTGATTTTAGTCTGATCTACATCCGTTCAGTCCACAACCACTGCGCACTTCTGAATGTGGAGTGTGCGTAGATCTGCAAGTTATGCACCATCTATGTTGAGTTATTCTAATCATGCTGCATGATCTATTACCATTTGGTAGTATTTCTATATAGTGTGTGGAAGTTATATGCGAAACGCGAATAAGCGGAGAATCGCAACACATTGCTCTTGTTTCGATTTCATAGTAAAAATCCGACATACGAAGCTGCGCTTCCTCTGCTAGATCAGTCAGAATTATTAACAATTCCTCGTATTCATATAGCTCCCAATTTAAGTCAGCTTCTCTTAACAGGTCTACGATAGTTTCCTCTACGAACCTATCGAATTCTGCTGATAACTCAAAATGTCTAATTGAGTATTCACAATTCTCGAACTCTTCAGGCGTCCAACGAAACTGCTGATTGTCGGGGTTGCAGCATTCAATGCATGCACTTTGATATTCATCGCTACTCATTGCGTCAGCCGATACCGAAAACGTTGAGAGCGCGAGCACTGTCATCAACGAAAGAGTGATTGCAAGCAATCTTTTAAGTTTTCTCATAAAACTACTTACCTCCTTTAGTTATTGTTGTCGGTGTGTACTTGATGTGGTCTCCTACTATCTTCTAAGCAGTATATAATTTTTTTTGGCCGTCACCCCCTACCATATAGCACCTCCGAGGTTCTTCCAACAGTTTCCATGTGTACACACTGTAAGTATAAAAAAAACATTGTCAACACTTTTTGTCAATATTTTTTTCAAACACACAAAAGGCCACCAGCAGGCGGCCTTTTGTGACATTCTTTTTGTTTATTGGTTAGTTACGCTGCTCTGGCAAGCACAACCGCAATTGCGGCAAGAACTTCTTCCGCAGACATGTCGTTGGAAAGATTAAGCCCAAATACACTGTTAAGCTCAGCTATCATGGTGCGCCAGGCTCCTGGGCAGCCATTTTCGATGATTTCATCGTGGCGCACCTCCAAACGCTCAAGCAAGCCATTGGCCAGTCCAAAGGTTTGGTTTCTAAAGAAACCAACGGGTGTTCTTCTTAACGAGGATATTATGTCTTCCAATCTGGTTATGGCATCTATCACACGGGCTTCTGTGTCAAAATACTTTTCAACGCCCTTGTCTATCAGCGCCAGGATGTTGTCGAAAGCCTCCTGAGCAGATGCGCGTACAGGTAAAATCGCATCTACGGCATCTTGCAAAGTGCCTCTGATGGTGTTGATAATGCTGTCGATTTCGGACTGAAGCCAGTCTTGGCCTTTGCGAATTTCGTATTCAATCAGCCCAAGGATATGCTCTATGTAAGCGTCAATTCTTTCGGTTATTACATCAACCACGGCACGTTGGGTGGCGGCCCAAATAATGCCGGGCAACGCCGCCATAAAGGCATCAACATCAAAATTGGTTATGCCGTCATATGTACCACCGATTACATCCACGCCAAGGCGTGTAAGTACATAATTTTCTATGGAGAGGAAAGAGTTAACGTCCAAATTAACGCCGGGTATTATGTTTACCAAAGTATCAAGGGCGTTGGTGTTGGGGGTTCTTTGCCAGCCGGTTACTCTGTAGGTACGCTGTAAATTAAGAAAGCCGTGGGAATGTATTTCTATTGCCCAAAATGGGTTTACAAGGTCAAGGCTGTGTCCCACTAGCAGGCCCTGGTTAGCCAGGCTTGTGCCAAGAAACGCCCTTGTTAAAGGAAACGGCACAACATTAAAGCCGGCAATCTCGTTTGCGTATCTGCGGCTAAGTTCCAGTACATCCGCATCGCCAGGGATAAACACAAGTTGCCCCATTGCGTAATCAATGGCATCGGCTACGGCATATTCTGCGGCTCTTTGCAAAATGTCATTAACAAGCTGGATGGACAATATGGTTTCGATAATTCCGGTTTCAAGTATGAGACGCAATACCACTTCCACCGCGTCCGAAAGGTCTACATCCGGAACATTCGGGCCGATTTGGGCAAGAGCCGAATTTACAGCATCGTTTATTGCGGCGCTTATCAGCGGGCTGGTAAAATCAAGCAGACCTTCGGTGTCCAGCAATATGCTATGGATGGTTGATACGGCAAGCTCTGTTACAAACACCTCAAAAGCCGTCAAAGCGCTGTCCATAAGGCTGCCGTCACCTAAAAATGTGTCCACGTGACGCTCCACATAACCGCGCACTATCACCTCAAGGTCCGCAACCGTCGCGCGGTTAGAGGATGGGCCGGCAAGCACCGGGGTTGCCACAGAAAAAGACAAGATAACAACCAACAGCACTGCTGCAAGCTTTTTCATTGTTTTGCGCATAAAAACATACCTCCTAAAAAATAGTGTTCTTAATTTTACACCATTTTTTCCTAAATTTCAACATAAAAATTGTATCTTTGCGTCGTGCGTTTAAAGATACAAAAAAAGGACCAACCAGTTGTCGGCCCTTTTTGTTATGCCAATATTATTTTTTAATACAGAAAAATGCCTTGCTGCCCGGATATTGGGCCACGCCTTCCAGTTCTTCCTCTATCCTAAGCAACTGATTGTACTTGGCTACTCGGTCAGAGCGGGCGGGCGCGCCGGTTTTAATTTGCCCAGCGTTTACGGCTACGCAAATATCGGCGATGGTGGCGTCTTCTGTCTCGCCGGAGCGATGGGATATAACGCAGGTCATATTGTTGCGGTTGGCCAGCTGTATGGCGTCAAAGGTTTCGGTCAAAGTGCCGATTTGATTGACTTTTATAAGGATGGAATTGCCCACGCCCATGTCAATACCTCTTTGCAGACGCTCGGTATTGGTAACAAACAGGTCGTCACCAACCAACTGCACTCTGTCACCAAGACGTTCTGTCAGCAGTTTCCAGCCCTCCCAGTCATCTTCATCCAGGCCATCTTCAATGGAAATAATTGGATACTTATCTACCAGACGCTCCCACAAATCTACCATTTCGGCAGATGTGCGGACAACTTCAGTGCCCAGCATTTTGCTTTCGCCTTCAAAGTAATACTTGCCGTCTTTATAAAGCTCTGTGGCAGCGGCGTCAAAAGCAATTTGTATGTCATCACCGGGCTTATAACCGGCTAAGGTTACGGATTCCAATATTAAATCCAGCACATCATCCGGGGTGGCTAAATCCGGCGCAAAGCCGCCTTCATCACCCACGGCGGTGGCTAGCTTGCGCTCTTTAAGCACCTTTTTTAGTGTATGGTAAATTTCGGCGCATATACGCAGGGCTTCTTTAAAGCTGGCCGCACCCACCGGCATAATCATAAACTCTTGAAAATCTACGGTGTTGTCAGCATGCTTGCCGCCGTTAAGTATGTTCATCATGGGCACAGGCAGTTGCTTAGTATTAAAGCCGCCAAGATATTGGTACAATGGCATACCCAGGGCTTCTGCCGCAGCTTTTGCGGTGGCAATAGAAACACCCAGTATGGCATTGGCACCAAGCTTCGCCTTATTTGGCGTGCCGTCCAGCTCTATCATTTTTTTGTCAACGCCCACTTGATCCAAGGCGTTTAGGCCGATAATCTCCGGGGCAATTTTGTCATTTACATTTTTCACAGCTCTTTCCACGCCCAGGCCCAAATAACGACTGCCGCCGTCACGCAGTTCTGCGGCCTCAAAAGCACCGGTGGAGGCGCCTGATGGTACCGCCGCGCGGCCTACATAATCGGTGCCGCTGTTGCGGGCAACAACCTCCACCTCTACCGTGGGGTTGCCGCGGCTGTCCATAATCTCCCTTGCCAACACATCTACAATCTCAATAAATCCTTTCATCGTCTGTCTGCTCCTTCCATTTTTAGTATATCCTGTAAAATTTGTTTAACCCTCTCCATGTCGCCGGTGGTTTCGGCGACGGTGCGTATCATGCCCACAAAAGCACCATAGGTGCCTTGGCCGGACCAACTAAATTGACCATTCATTTGCTTGTTAAATTCCTTTACCTCTCTGTTGTTTTCGGCCAAGACCAAGCACAACCGTATAAATGCCTTAAATTGAAAGTCTGTCATGGCATTGCCCCCTTTCTTTTTATCTTCGCTGTCATCGCCGTCAAAAAACCCCAGCAACGACATTGTAGTAAAGTCCATATAATCACCTCTTGTAATTCACAATCCTGTCAAAATCATCCTTGATACTTGCACCGCCAACCAAACCGCCATCAATATTGGACTGATTAAAAAGCTCTGCTGCATTATCTGCCGTAACACTGCCGCCGTACTGTATGCGGATGGCTTCGGCGGTCTGTGCATCGTAAATTTCTCCAACAACCTGGCGCACGGCGGCGCAGGCTTCTTCTGCCTGGGCGGACGTTGCAGTAACACCGGTGCCAATGGCCCAAATAGGTTCGTAAGCTATAACGGCTTTAGTTGCATCTGCCGCGGAAATGCCGTCGAAAGCGGCCTTAACCTGTATGCGCACATGCTCTATGGTGATGCCCAACTGACGTTGTGTCAGACTTTCGCCCACACAAACTATAGGTATTAGGCCATGGGCAAGGGCAACTTTAAGCTTTTTGTTTACATCGCAGTCGGTTTCGCCAAAGTACGCCCGTCGTTCGCTATGGCCTATTATCACATATTTAACGCCAATTTCCGTCAACATACCCGGGGCAATTTCGCCGGTATATGCTCCGGATTCCTCAAAATGCATGTTTTGTGCGCCAATGGCCACATTTGTGCCGGCCACGGCGTTAATAGCGGTGCTAATAGCCGTATATGGCACACAAAACACCACATCAACGCTGGCATTATCTGCTTTTGCCGCCATTTCTTTGGCAAATGCGGCTGCCTGGGCCGGTGTTTTGTTCATTTTCCAGTTGCCTGCAATTATTTTTTTGCGCATTTAATCACTCCCGAAAATCGGGCGAGCACAGCTCGCCCCTACTTGTCATCTATGGCTACAACCCCTGGCAATTCCTTGCCTTCAAGGAATTCCAGCGATGCACCGCCACCTGTAGAAATATGGCTCATTTTATCGCCAAAGCCCAGCAGGTTTACGGCTGCGGCACTGTCGCCGCCGCCAATAATGGTGGTACCATCAACATTGGTAAGGGCCTCTGCTACGGCTATCGTGCCTTTTGCGAAGTTTTCAAATTCAAACACGCCCATGGGACCATTCCACACCACAGTTTTTGCATCTTTAAGGGCATCGGTAAAGATTTTGCGGGTTTTTTCGCCAATGTCCACGCCAATACAGTCAGCCGGGATGGCATCGCAGTCCGCTGTCCAAAATTCCGTGTCGTTTTTAAATTCCCGCACAACCAGCGTGTCCACAGGTAACAGCAGATTTACACCCACAGCCTTGGCCTTGGCGATCATTTCTTTTGCATATTCAATACGGTCGGTCTCCAACAAAGATTTGCCCACCTCGTGACCCTGTGCGGCAATAAATGTATAGGCCATGCCACCGCCTATTATTAAGGTGTCCACCTTGCCAAGCAAATTATCTATAACGGCAATTTTATCAGAAACTTTGGCACCGCCCAATATAGCTACAAAAGGCCGCACGGGGCTGCTTACTGCATTACCCAAAAAGGCAATTTCTTTTTCCATCAAATATCCCACGGCGGATTCGGTCACAAACTGCGTAACCCCCACGGTGGAGCAATGGGCCCGGTGGGCACTGCCAAAAGCATCAATAACAAAAATATCGGCTATACTGGCAAGGCCGCGGCTAAAAGCTTCCTCGTTTTTACTCTCTTCTTTGCGAAAACGGGTGTTTTCCAGCAACACCACGTCCCCATCGGCCATAGCGGCCACGGCGGCACAGGCTTTTTCGCCCACAACTGCGTCATCGGCGGCAAAAACCACAGGCTTGTCCAGTAGCTGCGACAGTCTTTCGGCTACAGGTGCCAGGGTAAATTGGGCATCCGGCCCCTTTGGCTTGCCAAGATGGGAGCATAAAATAAGCCGCCCGCCGCCTGCGATAAGTTTTTTAATAGTGGGCAGGGCGGCCTGTATGCGCACATCATCGGTAATTTTGCTGCCATCCATTGGCACATTAAAGTCACAACGCACCAAAATCCGCTTGCCCTTTACCTGTAAATCGTCAATATTCCTCTTGTTTAACATGATCTTCTTTCTCCTTTCTCTTGCATGATTCAACGATTGCATATATAATAAAAAATAATTGTACGCCACCAATCATTTTACCACGGCGGCCTGCACAGCGCAAGTATAAAATGGCAGTTAAGGATGAATTATGATGATTAAATACGACTATCATACCCATACTTCCCATAGTTTTGATAGCAATGCTTCCATGAAAAGCATGATAGAGCGGGCCATTGCCATTGGTTTGGAAGAAATTGCTATTACCGACCACATTGACTTTACCTGGCCGGAATGTGAAATAATAAGTCCTTTGGGCATTGCGGCCAATATGAAGGCCATACAGGCCGTTTGGGCAAAGTATGCGGGAAAAATAAAGGTTTTGGCGGGCATAGAGCTGGGTCTGCGGCCGGACTTAGCGGAAGTTGGGCGCAAAATTGTGGCCGAGCACGACTTTGACATAGTGATAGGCTCTGCCCATGAAATTGACGGCATAGATTTTTATTATGGCCATTGGTATCAAGGCCGGCCGAAGCACGCCGCTTATATGCTGTATTTCGAAAACCTATTGGCCACAGTGCAGGCCTGCGATTGTTATGATGTGCTGGGCCATTTGGATTATGTGGAACGTTATGGCAGATATGACGATAAATCCCTGCATCATGGGGATTATCAGGAAGTTATAGACGAAATTCTGAAAACTGTGATACAAAAAGGTAAGGGCATAGAAATTAATACATCTGGTTATGCCAACGGTCTGGGCCACCCGCACCCGCAAATGCCAGGTATCAAGCGGTTTGTGCAGCTTGGCGGCGAAGTTATCACCGTAGGGTCTGATGCCCACGCCCCTGGCCGCATAGCGGGGAATTTTGACGATGTGTACAAAATTCTGCAAAGCCTTGGTATAAAATATATTACCAGGTTTGATAAGCGGCACCCGCAGTTTGTCAAAATTTAACTGCGGGTGAAATAATAATTGCTGTTCCTACTTTTTCATAACGGTCAGTGTCACATTTTCGCCGTTGATATCCCATTCTTTGGTGTGGCCGGAAATTTCGGTTACAATGCCCTCTGCCAGCACTTCTGCGCATATTTCCTCGGCATATTTTTGCATAATGTCTTTAATTTGCCCGGCGGCAACGTATCCCAGGGATATTTTGTCAGTCACCTCAAAGCCCGCTTCTTTGCGCATGGTTTGTATCTTGCTGATAATTTCACGCACGAAACCTTCCTCGATAAGCGCCGGGGTTAGAGCGGTTTCCAGAACGATAAAGTGACTGCCGATAGCCTGGCTGGCAAAGCCCTCTTTTTGCGCGGCCTCTACCAGCACGTCTGCTTCTGTCAGTGTCACTTCGTTGTCTTCTATTTCAAAGGTCGTCTGGCCGACTTCTTGCAATTCTTTCCATACAGCATCGCTATTTTCCGACAAATACTGAGAAATCTTAGGCAAAACTTTGCCATATCGTGGCCCGAGAGTCTTTAGTTGCGGCTTTAATTTGTACGATGCATATTCGCGCAAATCCTTTGCGAAGGCCACTTCCTTGATGTTTAGCTCGTCCCGGATGATGGCCAAAAAGTCCTCGGACAAAGGGGTGGCAGACTCCACCATCATCTTGGCCAGGGGCTGGCGGTTCTTGATATTGGCGGCATTACGGGCGGCGCGGCCGGCCACAACAATTTCCAGGGTATTACCCATATTCTTTTCCAGGGTTGCGTCTATAAGGCTTTCATCATATGTGGGAAAATCGCATAAATGTACGCTTTTTGGGGCGGCGGAGTTAACTTCTGCCACCAGATTTTGATATATGGCCTCGGCCATAAAGGGCACATATGGTGCGACAATTTTCGATAACTCTACCAGCACAGTATATAATGTCATGTACGCGTCAATTTTGTCTTTATAAATACCATTGCCCCAGAAGCGGTCGCGGCTACGGCGCACATACCAGTTGGATAAATCATCCACAAAATGGGCAATTTCGCGGGCGGTTTCGGTTATTTTATATTCTGCCAGGCCGTTATCGACATTTTTTGTCAATGTATGCAGTCGCGACAATACCCATTTGTCCATGGCGGGCAAATTAGCTGTATCCAGGGTATATTCGGTGGGGTTAAAGTTGTCGATATTTGCGTACAGCACATAAAAGGCATATGTGTTCCACAATGTGCCTAAAAACTTCCGTTGCACCTCTACCAGTGCATCTTTGCTGTATTTGTTAGGCAGCCACACAGCACTTGCGCTGAAAAAATGCCAACGCACAGTATCTGCGCCAAATTCGTCCACAACATTCCACGGCACCACATTGCCTTTGCTTTTGCTCATTTTTACGCCATTTTCATCCTGGCTGTGGCCCAGCACAATTACATTTTTGTAAGGTCTTTCATCAAAAAGCAGGGTGCCGATGGCCAACAAGGTATAAAACCAGCCGCGGGTTTGGTCGATTCCTTCAGAAATAAAGTCCGCTGGAAAAACGCCATCAAACAACTCTTTATTTTCAAAGGGATAATGATGTTGGGCGAAAGGCATTGCGCCGGAATCAAACCAGCAGTCAATAACCTCTGGCACGCGCTGCATCTTGCCGCTGCATTTAGGGCATTTTATCTTTATTTTATCAACCTCCGGTTTATGCAGCTCCACATTAGGCAGCTCCTCTCCGGAAAGCTCACGCAATTCCGCAATGCTACCAACAGCATGGTTTGTGCCGCAGTCACACTCCCATACAGGCAGCGGTGTGCCCCAATACCGTTCGCGGCTAAGGCTCCAGTCTATCACATTATCCAAAAAGTTACCAAAGCGGCCGTGCTTTACATTCTCCGGCATCCAGTTTATTTTATCATTATTTGCCAACAGACGTTCGCGCAGCTTGCTCATTTCTATAAACCACGCACTGCGGGCATAATAAAGCAACGGTGTGTCACAACGCCAGCAAAATGGATAGTTATGTTCTGTATCCATCACCTGATATACCAAATCCCGCTCCTGCATGTACTTGATAATTTGCGGGTCAGCTGTTTTTGCAAAAACTCCAGCCCATGGCGTTTCTTCTGTCATTTGTCCGGCGTCGTTAACCAGCTGCACAAAAGGCAGACCGTATTTGCGGGCCACACGGTTGTCGTCATCACCAAAAGCCGGGGCCTGATGCACAACGCCGGTGCCGTCGCTAAGGGTTACATACGGGTCGCACACCACATAGTGGCTGTCCACATCAAATTTCACAAAATCAAACAAAGGCACATAGTGCAATCCCTCTAAATCAGTGCCTTTCATGGTCTCTATAACAGTTAAATCCTCGCCCAACACTTTCTCTGCCAATGCCGCCGCCAAAATATACACCTTGCCGTCTTTTTTGGCGCGCACATAGTCTTCTTTACCGTTTACACACAAAGCCACATTGGACGGCAATGTCCATGGGGTTGTTGTCCATGCCAGAATGTATTCGTCACGGTCAACCACCTTAAATTGGGCGATGATGGACTTTTCTTTAATATCTTTGTACCCTTGGGCCACCTCGTGGCTAGACAAAGATGTGCCGCAGCGGGGGCAATATGGCAGAATTTTATGACCCTTGTACAGCAGACCTTTCTCCCAAATACTCTTAATGGCCCACCACACAGACTCGATATAATTATTATCGTATGTCACATAGGGATTATCATAATCCAGCCAAAAACCCACCCGGTTGGACATTTTCTCCCATTCGTCTTTATATTTCCACACGCTGTGTTTGCACTTCTCTATAAAAGGCTCTATGCCGTAGCTTTCAATATCCTTTTTGCCGGAAATGCCCAGCTCTTTTTCCACCTCAAGTTCCACCGGCAGACCATGTGTGTCCCAGCCGGCTTTGCGCAGCACTTTATACCCCTTCATGGTTTTGTACCGGGGGATAATATCCTTTACGGCTCGGGTAATAATATGGCCTATATGTGGCTTGCCATTGGCTGTGGGAGGCCCTTCAAAAAAGCTAAAACTCTCGGCCCCAGACCTATTTTCGATGGTCTGCTCAAAAATCCGGTTTTCTTCCCAAAAATTAAGCACCTCCAGCTCTCGCTGGGCAAAATTCAAATCCGTGCTGACTTTTTTGTGCATAATCGCACCCCTAACTCCTCAGAAGTATTTTGCAAACCATTATAACAAATACCGCCGTTGTTCGCAATAGGCAATGGCAATTGTGTAATTTTAAGTTGATTTGGAAGCCGGCTTGCATTATACTTATACAAAGAATAAGACAGGCAGGTGAACTTCTGTGGGCTTTTTTTCTGCAATTATAGATTTTGTGAACAATTTAAGTCATCCCGAGCAAATAATGGCCGGTGCTCTGCTGGTTTTGTTTGTGATGGTGCTGATACTGCGCATATCCCTTTTTTCCGGCTACAAAGGCGGCACAATCCTTGTAACCACAAAGGCAAAGAGCATCAAAAGCAAAGAAGACGTGGAAAAGCTGTCAGGCGGCACCTTTGGTCGTATTGCCAGGGAATATGCGGTAATGGCGGCGGCAGGCGGCAGGGTGGATGCCTTGGCCCTGTCACAGTTGGCTGTGGCAAAAAACCGCCTGCTTTTCTTTAATTTTAAGAGTTTGGCCGGGTTTGTGCAGGGCTTGGAGCGTACATTTCCCGTCTTTGCCATACTTTTTGCCTTGGTCGCCCAATCCCAGGCAGAATTTATTATTTTGGCCGCCGTTATATTTCTGCTTACACTTATCTTCGCCGCCATTTTTGATGTAGAGGGGGCCAAAGACCAATATGTGGCCACCCTGGCCCATGTGTTGGCCAAAGACATAGGCCGGTTATATCCGGCAGATGCTGCCGCGGCCGTGCACACCTTTGGCGGGGATCTAAAAGAATACCTTAGCCGCCAATCGGTGATGTACAATGAAGTGTTAAACAAAATAAATTCGGAATTTACCGGAGCAATCACCGCAAATATATCCACCATGACCAGAACATTGGACACCACGCTCACCGCTATTGCAAATCAAGAACACCTTGACGCATCTGTGGCCAAGTGGAGCGGTGCCATAGACAAAGCTGCACAACTGCAAAAAGAAACCGGTAGTGCCACAGAAAAAATAGGCGCGGCCATGGTTGGTCTAACAGCGGCCCTGGAGACTACTGTGGGGCATTTTGGCGATCACAGCCGGGCGCTTGCGGCGGGCAGAGATGGACTGAAGGCCGACATGAAGCTACTGACGGATGCCGTACAGCGACTTAACCAAATATCCGCCAATATGGAAATGCGCAATGAAGCGGTTGGCGAAGGTCTGGCCTTGGTGCGTGAAAACCAAAAGGCTCTGGAGCAGTCCGTGGCTCAATATGAAATCTCCATGAAGGAACTGACCTCACAAATAGGAGATGCTTTTGGTAAAATTATCTCCCACCACCTTAATGATGCCGGTGGACATATTGCCAACGGCATTGCCGACACCATAAAACAGGCTGTTGGCGCCAATGAAGAGCAAGCCCAGCGTATAAAGGGTATTTTTGAAGAGATAAACGAGCAAAGCCGCTGCCAAACTAGATTGCTGATGAATTTAAGCGAGCGGTTGGGGGATGAGGAGTAGTGTTTTGTGAATAAACCGCCCACAAGAAAAAACATCCGCCTAAAAGGCCACGACTACTCCACTGTGGGATATTACTTCATCATCATATACACAAAAGACAAACGAGAGCCATTAGGCAAAATCGACGTAGGGACGGGGTCATCCCGCCTGCAAAATACAGTGATGATGTTAACCGAATACGGAGAGATAGCAAGAAGATGACTGTTGGAAATTCCAATAAAATATCCGGGTTGTGCAGTTGATTGTTACACAATCATGCCGAACCATATTCATTTTATTCTGCGTCTTTTAGGAGATTACGGGCGGGATAACCCCGCCCCTACAGTGAATAAGAGTGACCCTACCCATGCGGTGTATCAGATAATGGGGTATTTACTGCACGCCCTCGTAGGGGCGGCCATTGGCCGCCCGCTATTGAGGGATTGCTACACAAAGCAGCAGGAGGAACATGAACAAACGATTGGAGCATTTGGAGCATCCTATCCCAAAAATTGCCCTAAGCACCGGCAAAATTAATGTTGAGGGCAGCGGCATTGTGGATGGCAGTTTTGAGATAATAAACATCGGCGAGGGAGAGCTGGCAGGTAAAGTGGCCTCTGTTGCTGATTTTTTGAGCTTTTCTCCGGTTAATTTTTGCGGGAATAAGGTGCGGGTTGAATATAGCCTTGATTTGAATGGATTGACGGGCCGCCACAAAACCAGCGCGGTCATTACTTCCAACGGTGGCGAAAAGATGCTGCTTTTTGATGTGCATGTGGTTCCTGCTGCCATTGTTGCCAGAGACGGCACACAAATTGCTACCTTGGAGCATTTTTTGGCGTATGCCCAACGCCAGCCTGTTGGCGCCCGCCAGCTGTTTACCCAAAGAGACTTTATGATATGGTTATTTAACGCGGGATATTCGTCTATGGACATCTACGAGTCTTTTGCAGCCGACCCCAACAAGGAGCGGGCGGTGGATAATTTCCTGATATTTAATGGCCTAAAGGGCAAAGCCTGCATTGTGGCCCAGGATACGGACGTAACCCTGTCTGTGGGTCAAAATGACAACGCCGTGACGGGGGGTATATGTCTGCGGCCGTCCACATGGGGTTATGTTGAAGGGAATTTGACCGTGGCAAAGGGCGCGGATTGGCTGAAATTGTCCAAAAGCAGGGTGACAAGCACAGATTTTGGCGAGGACGGCATGGCAGAGGTGGATTATATAGTTTTGGCCGATAAACTTAAAGGGCGGGACATGGCTGTTGTGCATTTGGATGACGGCAGTCAGCGGCCAACGCTGATAAACATATGGTGTAATATTGCCGCTCCTTTTAATGTGCGGCTGGATAAGGAATCCTATTTTTTTGAGGACAAAGGTAGGCTGCACATAACCAACAACACCGGCAGCGACCTGATGATTGACATATATTGCGAGAATTTTATTAAATTTGAGGCCAAGAGATATTTTATCAGCAAAACCGCCGAAATAGGCTTTGACATAAAATTTTCTACCATAAAAGCTGCCACATTGGCCCTGCGCAAGCAGCTGTACGCCGCAACCCAGATACATGTTGTGGCTGTGGGGGGCGAGCCGGGCGCGGTGTGCAAGCTAAATCTTAAATTGTGGGGGACGGGATGATGAAAAATTCAGTCCATGCGGCATTGCGCCATTATAGGGATTTTGCTGCCACCGGCCAACAAAATTTCCTCCACCAGGCTAATTTTGTGCTGTCCGGCCATACTCGTTCGGCAGATATGAATATATCATTTTTGCGCATGTACGTGGCCAATGAAATGGGCAATTTTAGCGTAATAGAGGATGGCTTGGCGGCCATGCGGCCTCACCGCAGTGCCATGAAAAATCAGGATGCTGCCCTTTACGCATACTATTTATATTTTAGCTGTATTTTAAGCTTGTCCCGCAACAAGGAGCGTGCCGCCGGGCGGCATAATAAGGCGTTAATAAAGTACTGCGGCGAGCGCAAGCCCATACAAGGTCACAGATTGTTAGCGGAGATTTGTTATGCCCGCGGGGATTTTGATACCGCCGTCAGATATTTGCACATGGCCTATAAAAATGGTGACAGAAGCCCGTTTTTTTATATATGCTTGGCCCGGATGCTGGAGCATTTTCAGATGAATCAGGCCCATGGGGGGCTTTTGCCGCCTCTAATGCGCTGGGGTCTTGGGGCTGGCTATCCCTTGGAGGCAGTGTTGAATACCAACCGCCACCTATCCGAAGCTGTGTTGGCCAGGGATGCTGGATTGGCCCAAAGGTTGTACGCCGCTTATCCTTTGGAATGGATTTTGCATATAATTTGTGAGCAAAAAATGGCTGACAACGATATGTCGGCGGCGGCATTGGCTTTTTATAAGGAGGCCGAGGCCCGCCAGCTACATTTCCATCAGCTGCCCGACTTTTTGGTGCGGGCGGCCCATAAAAACGGTGCGGAGGACATAAGCCGTTATACTTTGGAGCGTTATCTGGCGGCGAGCAATACTCCTGGGGAAGTGCTGCCGTTTGTATATCATCTGGCCGCAAAAACCGCTGGCCATGATGATAATATTATAGATTTTGCATGTTGTGCCCTGGACGGCCGACTTTTCGGCCGATATTACTATAGTTTGTATGCTTTTCTGCTAAAAGCCGCACTAAATGGCCATGATATGGATGAAAAGTACGCGAAAGCCGCGGAAGAGGCCATTGGTGGGCTGTTGTTTGCGTATGACATCACTTTTGATGACAATCGTGTAAAAAAGGTGTTGATTCAAGATGCGGGCAAGCAAGCCGAGGTGCTTTATGACGTGCAGGGACTTGTCGGGCGAATTCGTGTTAATTTGTGCAATGCCGACGCAAAAATAACTTGCTTTGATGAAACCTTGCGTAGTATCATCCAATGCGGCATAAAGATGCAAAAATTGGTGGAAAATGTGGATGAAGGGCTACTGTGGCATTTTTATCACAAAGGCAACGAAAGTGCCGAGATGTTGATGGCATTGCCTGGCGACAATGCGGCTGTGCTGGAGAAAATCATTAACCACAACCATATTTCTCGCGCCTTTAAAACCCATGCTCAAGCGGCTTTGGGCAATCATTACGCTCGCCAGCGCAACTTTGCCCGGGCAGCGGAATACTATCAAAACATTGACGAAAACAAGATAGACACACGCCACGCGGAACACCTACTTGCAGCCCATATTCACAATGGTCAGTATGAGCGGGCTGCGGATATTATTGTGGGCATGGGTGACCATATTTCTGAAAAAGCCTTGTTTGCCGCTATGAAGCGTTTGGCTGCATCACCGCCTAAAAGCAGTGTTAAAAACCTGGCTGCTTTGGCCAGAGACCTTCTTATACACGGTTGGTTTGACAAAGGGCTGCTTAATATGGTACTGGAGCATCATGCCGCGGGGTTGGCCGGGTGGATAGACCTTGCCAAAACTTTATACGCCCTAGGTGCAGAAGAAGAACAACTGTATGTGCGCATTTTGGAGACTGCTATAAGTGTGCGAAATTCAGGTTCCAGCGTGCAGGGTATTTTTGCGAAAATGACGGAGAAAGCACCTGGCAGCGATATTGTGATGGATTTTGCACTGTATCTTAGCTGCGAAATTATAATCCGCGACATATTGCCGGAATACATCGCTATTTATGCCATGGAGCAGGTTTTTGACACCACGGCCGAACCCTATATCGCTTATGCTCTGGCACATATATACATTCGCCACGCCGTGGCTACGGCAAATTCTGTCGGCATATTGGCCAAAGCGGTGGCTATGGCCGCGGAAGACGGCATCATTTGGCCGGTTTTTAAACATATCAAAGACAAAAATATAATTATGCCGTATATAGAGGCAAATGCCGCATTTTTACACACAGCACGGCCGGACAGTACCGTGACCCTGTATTGCAGACCTGCCGACGTTGCGGATTTTACTGCCCGCCCCATGAAATATCTGCGCTTTGGGCTGTTTGTGGGCCATGTGCCCCATTTTTACGGAGAGGAGCTGGAATATTACTTTGAAGAAATAATGCCCAGGGGCAGCATTACCACCGCCCCGGCTAAAATAATCAACAACCGCCTGCATCTGCTTGAAAATTCCGCCGACATGTTTTATATTATCAACAGCGCGCTTATATACGAACAGATGTTTAAATATGATAATGTTGAGGAGATTGTAAGCCGCTATGTGGCGGAAAAACCGCGCATACGCAGCAAATTAATGTAGGGGTGACCATCTCCGGTCGCCTGGGCTGGCATATGGAGGTATATTATGGAAAAACACGAATGTTGGGGCTGTGAATATACAGCAATGCTAGAGCGTGGCGAAATTGCGCCAGAGCGGATTATTTATAATTCGGAGCACACTTTTGCGGTTGATGCACCCTGGGAATACTCGGAAGAACGCGTGGCCGTGCAACCAAAAAAACATATTGCCACCATTCATGATTTGACGTCAGAAGACGATGAAATTGTGTTGGATTTGATGGAGGCGATAAAGGCGGCGTCGCAATACTTAATTGACAAAAAAGGCGGCTGCGAAGTGCTGATGAATCAAGGCAAATTTCAGAACACAAAACACATCCATATACATGTTTGTTACGGAATTTACGAGACATAAAAAGGAGGAACACCATGGGAACATTAGGACTGGATTTGGAACGGGGCCTGTATTTGGGCATTGACTTTGGCACCACCAACAGCGTGGTCAGCATTTATAATTTTAAAGACGGCGAGGCCCAGACAATACCCATCGACGGGGGCAATATCTTCCCCACGGCGGTGCAATTTGAAACCGACCCGGAGGACGAAGCCAAGCTGGCCCGTATTTTTGGCGTACAGGCCAAGGAGGCGGCGGTTATTTACCCATTGTCTACGGTGCTTAGCATAAAACGCCATTTGGGCAGCGACGAAAAGATACAGGTGGTTGTGGATGAGAAAGAACACAGTTTTACGCCGGAGCAGGTGGCCGGAGAGATTTTAGGCCATATGAAGCAGCAGGCGGACAGATATGCCCAGGACGAGCTTGGTATTGATGGGGAATTTTCAGGTTGTGTTATTACTGTGCCTGCTAATTCTACGGACAAACAAAAGAAAATGACCAAGGCGGCGGCTATTTTGGCGGGCTTTGATGAGGATAATGTATATTTGCGGCTGGAACCGGCGGCGGCGGCCATAAGTTATGCTGTTAATGAAACGCGGGACAAAACCGTGCTGGTGTATGACTTTGGCGGCGGCACTTTTGATGCGTGCATACTTAAAATTACTGCCAGCGAGACGGACGAACCCAATATAGCCATTGTATCCACATATGGCGACAACGACCTGGGTGGCAATGATATTGACAAGATTATCATTGATATGATACTGGAAGAATTTAAAAATATTGCCGGTGAAGATATAAATTTGTTTGATGATGGGGCTGATGATGGCGTAAGCAAGCGGCAAAAGAAAGTGGCCCAGGTGCGGCTGCAGCAGGTGGCCGTGCAGGCTAAAGAGCGGCTAAGCCAAGCAAAATCTACCAAGATAACTCTGGCACCATTTTTGCAGGAGCCTAAAATTGTCAACATCAGCATGGAGATAAACCAGGAAGATTTTGAGAATTATAAGCGCCACAGCCGGCAGGGTGACCATGCCGATATTTTTGAGAAATTTAACGGCAAGAGCCTTAGTGATATCATAGATTCTACCTTGGAGTGCATTGATAAGTGCTTGGCGGCGGGGAGTTTAACGGAAAGTGGCATTGACGAAATTTTCCTTGTAGGCGGTTCATCGTCCATACCTTTGGTGGAGCGCAAAATTACGGCAAAATTTGGCAAAGAACCTTTCCGCTCCAAAATAAGCCCGGCCTTGTCTATATCACAAGGGGCGGCGTATTACTGCAATATGATAATGATGCCCACGGTTAAAGGGCCCACGGTGCAGGAAAAAACCATACACCCACTGGGGCTGGAAATTGCCGGACGGCGGTTTATGGAGATTGTTGCGGCGGGGTTGGATATACCAAAAGATGGCCTGACTGTAGAGGCTGGGGAACTTTTGACAACAAATTTTGACAATGTGCCATCCATGGCCATTGTGGTGTACGAAAACACCGAACCCACTGCCGAAAAAGAAGCCGTGCAGGTTAGCAGGCCGGGCATGAAGCGTCTGGCGGGCACATCTTTGCGTGGTATACCGGCGGCACCAAAGGGCAAAGAGAAGGTGAAGGTTATTTTTAATGTAGGTCAGGATAATATGCTGAAAGTAACGGCCAGGTCTACCAGTGTAGATGGGCTTGTGACGGAGCTTTCTGTGGACGAACTGTATTAATAAGGGAGGCAGCAGTATTATGCAAAATATACAGATAAACCAATTGTGCTTTGCCCAATGGTCGGATAAATATTATTATCCCGCGGTTGTCAGTGCGGTTTTGCACGATCATGTGAAGGTGGTTTTTTTGGACGGTCATTGTGGCATAGCACCTGTGGAGCATGTTGTTGGGCTTGAGGAAGCTTTTAAAACCATGGAGATGCAGGGCAAATGGCAAAATGGCTGGCTGTTTTACAAAGGTGCTTTGGCAAGTCCCCAAACCATGGTTATGCATTATGATGATGGGGATATTGAACAAGTGGAGCTGAGGCAACTGCGGGGTGTAAGGATGCATTGTATAGATTTGCGTCAACAGAAATCTGATAGATACAACTAATAGCACCATAACTAAATGAAAAGGCGGGATAGGCATGGCAAAGGCCAAGGGAAATTTGAGCGCGGAAAACAAGGTTTTTGGCAAATGGCTTGCCGCGGCCGCTGTTTTGGATAAATTTGTTATGCGGGCGGCTGATGATATTTTCGGACGCCTGCTTTTCTCTTGCGATGAGAGAAACTACAGCGCGTATATGCACATTTTGGCGGCTTATGGCGAGATAGCAAGGGTATATGACGATAGCCGCGTTACTTCGTTGGCTAAAGAAATTTGGGACGGCGTGTATGCCGTGGTGACATCACGACTAGATGATGCTGAGGGTGTTTTTGCTGATATTTCCAGGCGGCGGCGAGATTGCGCCGCCGTTTTGCGTTATCGGCTGGCCCAACGGATGGATTTTGAAAGTATACAGATAGTTGCTGATGAAATTGCCGATGACTTTAGGAAAAATGATGCTGAATACTACGAATTGTTGCAGAAAGAGCGAGATATGCTGGGGCAAATTGTGGCGGCTTTGGAGACGGCTGCCGCACAGGAAGAAAATGAAGTTTTTGGTGAGGCTATTGAGGTGTTGCGGAAGGCGCAGTTTAGCGGGGGTGGCGCGGAGAGCCCGTTCCGGGATTTGCGCAGGGACTTTGAGAGATTTGCCCGGCGTTTTGCTGAGAAATACGATGATTTTAGGAAACATGCAGATGTATTAGCTGCTGCGCGGTTGGAGATTTATCATAAGGAATTAGTGGCTGATAGGGCTGGATATTGCAGAAAAATGGCGGATGATGCTGTGGAAATGACCCGCGAAGGCATGGGCTGTTTTGGTGATATTTTGACGCATTATGATGAAAACAAGGAGTATCTGCAAGCCTGTGGGGAAAAGGATATTATTGTGGGTGTGGCGGAGACTATTGCCATAAAAATTGAGGGTTTGGCGGAGGTTGTGGGGGATTTTTGTAGGAGCGTGGATGATATTATAAGTGGTTTGTGCCGGGAAAAACCTGCCGAAAACCAAGGGGTTTTTGATGATTTTGTGTGCTTTTTGGTGCAAAAGTTGCTGAAATTTGGTCCGGAAGAGAGAAAAGGCGCCGGAATTGTGCGGCAATTGGCGGAGGAATTTTTTGGTGGGGAGATTTTTGTTGGATGTATGGAAAAAATTAGCAAAAATGTTACCCGCCAGGTAGAAAATTTAGAGAAAAAGACCATGGCGTTTATGCGGGATGGTTTTTTCTTTGAGTTGTCTACTTTTGAGGAGATTATGTATTATTCGGTGTCGCGGTTGCGGCAAAGTGATGATATTGAGGTGCTGGAGTTTGTGGCAAAAATTGATAGTGGGTGCAGGGCATTGGATGGGATATTGATGAGATATGATATTGAGAAAATTGTGCCCGGGCCGCGTGATCCGTTTAATCCCAGGGAGAATGAGGTGTTGATGGCGGAGGAGAACCCGGAGTTTAAGAAAGGTGAAATTATAAAGACCATGAACGCGGGATATAGGCGGGGAGAAGTGGTTATTGTGAGGGCGAATGTGATTGCTGCGAGGTAGGGGTTGAGTTGGTGTGGTGAATTATGAGAAGCGGACGGCCGAGGGTAGTTGCCAATGTGAAATGTGCATGATGTCGTGGGGAGGCGGGCGGATATAGAATCCGCCCCTGCGAAGTGATATGGTATATATGGAGTACCGTTCCAGTGTAATGATATGGCATACATAGAGATGTGCGGCGGTTGTTGTGGGCGCACAATGTGAGCCCCTGCGAGGGGATATCGGACCAAATCTGGGATGGTAGTATTTGGCGACGGGAATGACGATAGTTCGGAAGAGAAGAGGAGGAGCGTGAGATGAAGAGAGCTGTTTTGTTGCTTATAGCGGGGATGATTTTGGTGATGCTGGCGGGGTGCGGGGGCATGGATGAGTATGACGGTATGCCGCCGTTGCCGCGGTTTGACGCTGATGCGGATGATGTGAGCGCGCCGGAGCCTGATGTGCAGGAGCCGCGGAGGCATGACGAGCCATTGTTTTTAAGTGAATTGTCCATACCATTTGACAGGGCGGCGGAGCTTTTTGCGGCGGCGGAGGCTATATTTGATGAGGATGGCGGTGCGTTGTGGGGGACGCATCTTGGTGCGGCGTTTATGTTTTTTGATCCTGCGACCAACCATGCTGTAGCCAACAGGCCTGTACGCGATGATAGTTTTTTTGAGCATGACGGGCTTTATGTGGGGGTATTGCCGGAGGAAGCACTTGGTGGTGCGGGCGGTGTTACTAGGTTTGATGCCACGAGATGGGCAATGATGCGATGGACGGGGACGGAGGATTTTGAAGATGTATGGATTTTGCAACAGATGGTGCGTATGGCTGTTGACCTGCAACCGAGTGTGATTTTTGGCCTGGGCGGCACCAGCGGCGCTATGTACAACCCGCATTTGGGTGAATTGTTTGCGAGGGTAAGTGTGCAGATGGAGATAAATGCTCTGATGGAGGCGTATATAAGTGGCGGCGGGGATGCTATGATGGATGCTTTGCATGACGCCCTAGCTATACGAGCAGAGCGCAGAGGCAGAATATTTAACATTGGAAGAACCGAAAACAGCAATGAGATTAGCTCGGGCATGGGAATATACACAGAGCTGGTGTTGGCTAGGCGCGAGAAGGATTTGAAAATAGAATGGCTTGAGATGTTTATTGATGCAGCCATAACCAATGGCGGACAAAGCTTGGCGTGGTCATATAGCCAAGTATCCGGCGTGCTGTATGCACTGCTGTTGGATGAAATTGGAGTGGAATGGCGAGAGGGTGTTAGGGCCACCCATGGATCTGCCACTAACCTTGGTGAGTTGCTTGCAAGTGCCATTGGCATAACGGAACCTATGGCCATTGGTTTGGTGGATTTGGAGCGGTATGGATATTCGGAAATAACCGCAGCGGAAATCACGTGGATGGAAAATAACGAGCGCATGACCCAGGAGGCTTTTGAGGCATTTGATGGGGTGCCGGTGCTAAGGATAGATAACACCGGAAATTGGGGTTTTTACGGGGAATTTGAAGCTTTATGGGTGCCGCAGCTGCCCACGCCAGCCGGGGGATGGTCTGGCCAGGTGTTTTACGGGGATTTTGAGTATTCGGGTAATTTTGGGACGATTACATTTACCCAGGGACGTATGCTGATAGGCCATCCGTATCATAGGGTGCCGGCGGCGCGGATGGATACATTTGGCAGTACAATTATAGGCTATGATTGGGTGCTGGAGTTGAGTGATGATTATGCTATTGAGGCGACGGACAATGGATTTAGGGTTGTGGAGAGGTAATGGGTGCCGAGGAGGGCGTGGCATGAAGAGGATGTTTTTGCTGCTTTTTTTGGTAGCGGCTGTGGCTATGTTGACGGGATGCGGCGGCGAAAACGGGGATGAGGGAATGTTGCGGCCTGTTATTGAGACCGGGGAAGAGCGGCGGCCAGAGATTGTGCTTTATGGGCCGCTGCTTTTGGGTGATGTGTCTATAGATATTGACAGGGCGGCGGGGAATTTTAGGGTGGTTGGACCGTAGAGATCCCGGGTTGGGCTTGGGATGACGCGGCAGCGGAATGTGGGCGGGCGCACAATGTGTGCCCCGACGGAGCGGCAGGAGGGGTAACGGTATGAAGAGAGCGGCTTTGGCAGTTTTGTTGGTGGTAGCATTGATTGTGGTTGTTGGGTGCGGCGGCAGTGAGGGGTATGAGGAAATGCCGACACCGAGGCTACTTGTTGAAGGTGCAGAGGATGATTATCGGTTGGAGCCTGAAGTGGCGGAACCGCTAGGGCATGATGGGTTGCCGTTTTTGAGTGAGCTGTCCATACCTATTGACAGGGCGATGGGGTACTTTGCCGCCATGGAGGCTATATTTGACGAGGATGGCGGTGCGCTGTGGGGCGCGCATTTGGGTGTGCCGTTTATGTTTATAGACTTTGACACCAACCATGCGGTGGCCAACAGGCCTATACGCAGTGATGATTTTTTTGGGCATGATGGTGTTTATATAGGGAGAGTGGCGGATGATTTGCGTTTTCGTATGTTTGGGTCTGTAGCGACGATTGATGGCAGAAGATGGGCCACGATGCGGTGGGACCAGGCAGAGGCCGCCGAAAGCGAGGAAGAAATTTTGCAAAGAATGATTGGCGAGGTTTTTTATATGCGGCAGCCGGAGCTTTTAGGTGCCGAAGGCGGGCCTATGCAAAACCCGTATATGAATGAATTGTTTGCGCGGGTAAGTGTGCAGATGGAGATAAATGCCTTGATGGAGGCACTTGAGAGTGGCGGCGGAGATGCTATGCTGGACGCCATACGTGACGCGCTATCCATACGTGAGGAGCGCAGAAATAGGATGCCGGGATCTGCAAGAGTTGAAAACCTGGGGGAAGTTGGTATTGGGACGAGGAGATATACGGGGCTGGCCTTGGTTTTGGGCGAGAAGGATTTGATGATAGAAAGGCTTGAGTGGTTTATAGAGGCCAATGTATCCGGCGGCCGGACGAATTTGGATTTGGCGAGTGCCCAGATAATTGGTGTGCTGTATGCATTGTTGTTGGACGAAGTTGGGGCGGACTGGAAAGAGGGGTTGCGTCTTGGTGGGGGCGGCTCTACTGACTTGGGGGCGGTGCTGAAAACTGCCGCCGGTATAGTGGTGCTGCCGTCTTTTGGATCGATTGATTTGGAGCGATATAGGTATACGCGAATTACTGAAATAGAAAATGTGTGGTTGGAAAATAATGCACGTATAGTGCAGGAAGCATACGAGACGTTTAGTGGAGTGCCGGTGTTGATGGTAAGAGTGGCCGGGAATAGGAATATTAGCGGTGATTTTGAAGTTGTTTCGGTTCCGGAGTTGCAGCGGGGAAGAGGATGGGAAGCTGCGGTGGCTTATGGAAGTTTTGAGTATTATGGCAGTTTTGGGCGGATTGTCTTTAACCATGGGCATTTGTGGTTGGGTTTTGCGGATGATAGGATTTCTGCTGTGAATATGGAGACTTTTGGCAATGTGATTGTTGGTGATAATTGGGTGATGGAGTTAAATGAGGGGTATGTTATTGAGGAGAGAGAGGGGAATTTTAGGGTGGTTGGGCCGTAGGTGTGTGGATGCGTGGGGAGATCCCAGGATGACGGTATTGGCAGACTGGAGGGGTAACGGCATGAAGAGAGCGGTTTTGGTGATTTTGTTGGCGGCGGTTTTGGCTTTGGTTGTTGGGTGCGGTGGTGTGGTGCCTGATGAATACGAAGAATATGCGGACGAGCTTGAAATATATGAAGATTATGAGGCCGAGATGGAAGCCACGGAAGAGGAGACTGTGTGGGCGCTGTCCGCGGAGGAATTGTCTATTCCTTTTGAGAGGGCGGCGGCGTACATTGTTGCGATGGAGGCCATATTTGATGAGGATGATGGTGCGCTGTGGGGTGTGCATCTGGGTATGCCTTTTATGTTTGCTGATAGTGTTACGCGCCATGCGGTAGCCAACATGCCGGATGTGGGCGGTGAGATTTTTGTGGAGCATGAGGGATTTTATATAGGTGTGCTGCCGTTGGGTACGTGGATTGGCAATACCACTATTAATTTTGATGGCAGAGACTGGGGAATGATGACATGGGCCCTTGTGGAAGACCTGGACAGCGAGACGGAAATTTTGACGATAATGGTTCATGAGCTTTTTCATGCCTGGCAGCAGTGGCACCTTGGCGGTGGCGGGCGGCCGCATGACCAACCGCATATGAATGCGTTGTTTGCGAGGGTAAGTGTGCAATTGGAGATAAGAGCGTTGTTGGCGGCGCTAAACAGCGACAATGAAGAGCAGCGGCTGGCGGCCATACATGATGCGTTGTCTGTACGCGGTGAGCGCAGGAGGAGATTTGCTGATGCCGCCGGTGTTGAAAACACCTTTGAAATAGGGGAAGGCACGGCGACGTATACAGATTTGGTGTTGGTTAGGCGGGACATGGGCGCGATATTGGAATGGTTTGAAGCGTTTGTGGGTGACTGGATAATAGATAGCGGGGCGAGCTTATCAGGAAATTATGGTTATATAACTGGTGCCATGTATGGATTTTTGCTGGACAAAGTGGGGGCTGACTGGCGAAGGGGTGTGCGTTTTGGGGCGCAAGATTTTAGGGCATCAACCGACCTGGGTGCGCGGCTTAAAGCAGCTGTTGGCATAACGGAGTTGATACCTTTTAGTGAGCTTGATTTGGAGTTATATGGATATTCGGAAATTGTTGCTGCGGAAAGATTGTGGTTGGAGGAGCGTGAGCGCATGGTGGGCGAGGCCATTGAGGCCTTTGATGAGGCTCCTGTGTTGATGATAAGTAATTTGGGAGAGTTTGGTGGCGGCGGCGAAATGGAGGTGTTGGAAATTATGGAACTTGGGCCGGCGCATGGTATGGTGGGAACGGTGTTTTATGGGGATTTTGAGTATTTTGGTTCTTTTGGGCGGATTAGATTTACGCGGGGGCATATGCTGTGGGCTCCTTCGTGGTATCATGTTCCTGCATTGGATATAGAAATTGATGGTAATATTGTGACGGGCAGTAATTGGGTGTTGGAGTTGAATGAGGGGTACAGGGTTGATGAAGTGCGGACGGGTTTTAGGGTTGCTGGGTCGTAGTGTGTTTGCGGACGGACGGGCGAGCATAGCTCGTCCTTACGAAGATCCCGGGTCAAGCCCGGGATGGCGATAGTTGGTGTGCGGACAAATGGTGCTTTGAGAGGTAAAAACATGGATTGGAAAAAATACAGGGCGCATTTTGCCCATAATAAAATAGATGAGAGCCATTTTGTGCTGGGTGTGGACATGGGCAATGCTACATCGGCCATATCTTTTTTTGACCCGTTGCGGCGGGTGGGAGAGGTGCTGGACATTAGCGGCGGGTATGGCAAGGCGGCGGCACCTACGGTGTTGCAGCATATTGCCGATAGTGGCGAATGGATTTTTGGGGAATATGCGGTGTTGAATGCCAATGGGGCTGACCCTTTGTTGACGGGTTTTGTGGGGCGGCTGGGGGGCGGTGACAATGCCGCGGAGAGCTCTGTTGTGTATCTAAAAGAATTGGTGGCTAATTGCCGCAGTATAAATCCCAAGGCGCAAATAGCGGGTATTGTGGCTGTTGTGCCGGATTTTGTGACGCCGGAGATTGTGGATGTGCTGAGGGATGTGTACCGTGCGGCGGGGTATGGGGATGCGCTGATTGCTGTTGCGGAAGAGCGGGAGGCGTTGCTGACCCATTATCTTTACAATGAGCCGGGGGCCAGCGGGCGGGTGATGCTGTTGGATTTTGGTGACAGAGGTATGCGCGGCGGTGTGTATAATGTGGATGGTGGTGAGGTGGAATGTTTGTCTGTGAACATGGACGTTGACCTTAGCACTGCGGCGGTGGACGAGGGGGTTTATGACTTATTTGCGGGGTATTATTGTGAAAACAGGGGCGAGGGGCAGGAGTTGTCTGCTGCGGAAACAGCCCAGTTGACCATATTTACCCATCAGCACAAGGACATGCTTTTTCAGCCCAAGCCAACGGCTAAGCAGGCGCGGTTATATTTTAACTTTACGTATCCGCCGTTTTCTCGGCAAGTGGCTGCGGAGGATGTGTGGGGTATTGTGGGGCCGTTGGAGCGGGTGATGACGGATTTTGTTGCTGGGATGCTGGGGAAGATACCCGGGGCGAATAAGAGCGTGGACACCATAATATGTACCGGCGGCGGCTTTGAGATGCCATGGGCCAAAAGGCGCATTGCGAGTTTGTTTGGCGGCGGGGATGTGCGGTTTTATAAGAATTCTAAGGGTATACTGGCGGAAGGGGCCAGCCTTATGGCCGCGGAGAGGTTGGGGTTACTGCCGGATATTGGTCTTAATATAATAGACAGCCATAAAATGCCATGGGATATTGGTGTGCAGGTTGGGGGAGGTTTTTATCCCATTGTGCGGCGGGGGACGTGGCTGGGGCAGGAGTGCGGCACGGCGTATTTTATTTTGCAAGATGATGACGATAAAATTGTGCTGTATAGTCGTGACGAGAAGGGCGGGGAGAAGCGGATAGGCATGGCGGTGCTGGGTGGTTTGCCCCGGCGGCCTGTGGGTACAACGAAAATTGCCGTAGACATTATTGCGAAAACAGCGTATGATTATATGGTGAATATACGTGATGTGGGTTTTGGAGAGATGTTTCCGGCCAGTGGATATGTGTACAACGGAGAACTAAGTGTTAGCGAATGAGGTGGATAGATGAATTGGGAAGAATATCGCAAGGAAATTGAGGCGAAAGGCAAGGTGCCGGAGGATTGGTATATTTTGGGCATAGACCTGGGTACCACTAACTCTGTTGTGAGCTATTGGGACAATGGGGCCAAAAAGCCGGAGCCTATTGATACATCGGGGGGCTTTGGGAAGATTCCTTTGCCCAGCGTGGTGCAATATAGGCCGGAAGATAACGGCCCCGGCGAGTGGGTTGTGGGGGAAGAGGCCTATCGTTCTATAAAGATTTATCCGGAGACCACCATACGGTCCATCAAGCGCAAGATGGGTACCAATGAGGTGGTGGAGCTTGGGGGAGAGGAATATTTGCCGGAGGAGATATCGGCAAAAATACTGAAACAATTGGTTAATTATTGCCAAAGTCTTAACCCGAAGGCGGAGATTGCCGGGTTGGTGGTAAGTGTGCCATATGACTTTGACGACAGCGCGAAGAAGGCCACCATGCGTGCGTGTGAGCTGGCCGGGTTGGCGGACAAGCTGATATGTTTGATAGAAGAGCCAAAGGCGGCGGCACTGGCGTATAATTTTAGGCGGGAACTGGCCCAGGATGAGAAGATATTGGTTTTTGACTTTGGCGGCGGCACGCTTGATATTACGCTGTTTCATGTGGTGGAGAAAAATGCCAGTAAGATAAAATTGCAAGTGATTTCCGAAGGTGGTGAGGCTCACCACGGCGGGGATAATATAGATGAGATGATAATGGCCAAGTGTTATGGACTTGTTAAGGACAAGATTGGTCTTGAAGCGGGAGAGATTTCTCCGGAAAATACGGCGGAGCTGGCACTGCGGTCCCGGGAGGCCAAGGAGCGGTTATCGGGCGTGAAGTCTTTCCGCATACCATTTACTTTTTGTATTCCGCCATTTGTGGAACAACTGACCCGTGAGCAGTTTGAGGAGCTTATTGCTGATTTTATTGAAAAAACCCGAAAATTGGTGCAAAAAGCCCTGCGGGAGGCGTATACGGGGGCGGTGTATCCTGATGGGGTGGACAGGGTGCTGCTGGAGGGTGGCTCGTCCCAAATGCCCTGGATAAAGAGCATGTTTATTGAGATATTTAATGATGAAAGCAAGATTTATACATCCGAGCGGCCGGCGTTGGATATATCTCTTGGTGCCACGTATTATGCGGCCATGAAGATGGGGCTGTTGGTGAGCCCCGATGTGGAGTCGGAGAAAGTGGATGTGGAATTTGAAGTAACTGTGCCACATGATATTGGGCTGGAGATACAAAATGGGGCGAAGAGGTCGTTTTTTGCTATGATACGCCGGGGTACGCCGTATGCGCTGGCTAAGAAGAGCCATGTGTTTACGCTGTCGGGGGATATGCCGGAGGATATGACGCGGCTTGACCTAAAGATCTTGGAGCGTATAAACAAAGACGACCGGCTGGAGGATTGCAAGCTGATAGGTGAGGTAGAGATACAGGGCCTGCCAGGGCGGCCCAGCGGCAAGACGCGGTTGCGGGTTACGCTGTTGGTGGAGGAAGAAGGCGGTCTGGTAAAAGGGGCCGTGGAGGATTTAGGTTTTGGGGAGGAATTTGGCCCCAGTGGGTATAATGAGGTGTTTGATCCGTCGCGGTTTAATAAGCGGGTGGTGGGGAAATCGTAGGGGCGGCATTCTGCCGCCTGGTTTAGACCAGTCATATAGTATGGAAGGAGAATATCATGAGCTATTTAGGCATTGACCTTGGTACGACAAATTCGGTAGCCATAATTTACAAAGACAGTGGCGATGTGCTGGAGGTTGTGAAAATTGACGGCACCGATGAGATATTACCCAGCGTGGTGAGCTATATTGACGGCGGGGTGGTTGTGGGCAGTGAGGCTAAAAGCGGCGCAATAATTTATCCCGAGGCTACTATTATATCGGTAAAGCGGCTGATGGGCAGTGATGAGAAGATTATTGCGGGTGACATGGAAAAGACGCCGGAAGATGTGAGTGCGGACATATTGCGCACATTGAAGCGGGCGGCGGAAGAGCAGGCCGGAGAGGTTTTTGACGAAGTGGTTATTACCCATCCCGCGTATTTTAACGACCGGCAGATTTTTGCCACGCGCCAGGCGGGGTTGCTGGCGGGTTTTAAGAATGTGTTTTTGTTGAGTGAGCCCCTTGCGGCGGCCATAGAATACGGTTATCGTCAGGGGTATGCCCAGACGCTGCTGGTGTATGACCTGGGCGGCGGTACTTTTGATGCTTGTGTGCTGGAGGTTGGCAAGGACGAGAATGGCCAGGAGATTTTTCAGGAACTGGCCGACGTGGGAGATATGGCCCTGGGGGGCGATGATTTTGACAGCGAGCTTATACGCTGGATGAAGGAGAAATTTAGCCAGCAAAACGGTGTGGACTTGGATACACTAGACCATGCCGAGCGCAAGCGGGTGTTGCAGAAGCTGAAATTTGAGGCGGAGTCTGTTAAAAAGAAGCTAAGCGGCACAAATAAAGCGCAGATACGCATAAATCCGCTGGTTATTATAGATGGCGTGCCGCAGAATTTGTCGTTGGAGATAACCCGTGAGGAATTTGAGGCCCGCATACGTAAATATGTGGACCGCAGCCGGGATATTATTGAAGAAGCCCTGAAGCGGGCAGGCAAAGGGGCCGACGAGATATCTAAAGTGATATTAGTGGGCGGCTCTACATTGATACCTATGGTTAAGCGTATGGTGGCCGGGTACATTAAGGAGCCGTATAGAGCTACCGACCCGGCAAAGTCTGTGGCTATGGGGGCGGCTATTTATAATTATTTGATACATTTGCCCAACAGCAATGTTAAGGTGGGGCAGATAACCCGTCAGATTTTTGGTACGGAGGCCGTGGTAAATGTGGCCACCAGAGAGCGGGCGTTGATACCTATTATTCCTATGGGAAGCCCCATACCTACCCGTATTTCGGATGCGAATTTTGCTGCAACGGGGGCGGGGACTGTTAATGTGGATGTGTATCAGTGGGAGCAGGGGCATGAACATGACAGAAAATATATGGGTAGCGTGATTTTTGGTGGGCTTAGTGGTGCGACCCAACTGGAGATTACTTATGCAATAGACGAGAATAATTTGTTTGAAGTGTATGTGAAAGATGTGGCCACGGGAAATGCCCAGCGGGCAGAATTTGATCGCACACAATTTGCGGCACCGCCGGTGGAGCGTGTTAATGCAGACGGTGCTATAGGTAATGTAAACATTGTGTTTTGTATTGACACTACGGGCAGCATGGATACTTACATTAATGGCGTGAAAGACAGAGCCATCGAATTTGCCCAGATTTTGGCCAGCAAGGGGGCGACATTTAAGCTGGGGCTTATAGGCTTTGGTGACCTTGGTGAAGGCGAAAAGCCCAGTGTTTATAATTTTACCGATGATGTGGCACGCTTTCAAAAACAGGTGAATAATATACCACGCACGTATGGCGGGGACATTCCGGAATCGGCTTTGGATTCTTTGGAGACTGGCATAGAGCTGCTGGCTACTGCCCGGCATGATGGGCCGGCTAAGTCTATATTTATATTGATAACTGATGCGCCGCCTCATGTGCCTACGCATTCCGGTAAGTCTGTGGCGGATATATGCAATATGCTTAACAGCCATAATGTGGTGACATATGTGGTGGCTAGGAAGGACAGGGAGAGCATAGAGGCATATGATCCTGTTACTAAGCCCCATGGAAAGTATTATGATTTGTCCGATAAGTTTTATGATATTTTGGATAATATCGCTGCGAGCATTGCGGAATTGATAAGGCTTTAAGGGCATTGCCGCCTTTAGGCGACACGCGGGATTGGGGTTGGCATGGCAAAACTGCACTTGGCTGTATCTCAAAGTGAAAATATCATTCCCTACCAATTCTCTATGACCGGCATCAGGGTTTATTCGTTGGAGGAGGCACTGTATCACTGCTTTCATCACTGGCGCCAGTCTACGCAGGATTTTCTTTGCGAACCTTTTTTATGTTGGATTGAAAATGACCTGGGTCATGTTGAAATTGGGGCGAAGTTGCGGGAAATAAGCTGCATGGAGGGGTTTGCGGATCGATTTACGGCTTTTTTGGCTGTGGTGGATTATCTGCCCGGTGCGGCCTTGACGAGACTTGCAGACGAGCTTGAGCTTTGGGAACGGCGGCAGGTGTGGGAAAAGCTGGCGGAACAGGGAGGTTACTGGATGAGCCGCGGTCAAGGCCGACAGGCGTACGATTTGTATGCCAAGGCGTTAACGTACCACCAAGATGTCGTGTTGCTTAATAATGCCGGTGTGGCCTTGATGCACATGGGCAGCTATGATCAAGCTGCATTGCATTTTGCCACGGCGCGGCATTTGGGCCCGGAAAATGAGCAGTTTGTCTTTAATCTTATAGAAGCACATATTTTTGCCGGGGACTATGACGTGGCGCAGGATTTGATAGAAGAGGCTGTGCTTAAAAATCCCGAACATCCGGAGCTATATTACTTTAGGGGTGAATTGCACTTTAATGACAAGAGTTATTTTGATGCCATTAAGTTGTACGAAAAAGCCCTAAGGTTAAAATATGACCCGGAATATGTCTACAAGTTATGTGACTGCTTTATGCGGGTGAGGCTGTATGACAAGGCCTTAGATAGTCTGGAAATGGTGCGGGTGCGGGATGTTGCTTTCTTGAAAAAACAGGCGGTGTGTTATGCCCAGGCTAATAATATTCCGAAGGCCATAAAGTCTATGGAAACCGCCATTGTGAACCATGGGGGCAGTGGGGAATTGTGGACTGCGCTGGCACGTTTGCACCGTATGGATTATGATGCAAACAGGGCGTCGGAGGCTATTGGTCAGGCTTTGGTGTTTTCTCCAGACGACCCTGCTGCTATGTTGGAATATGCCAAAATACACAAGGCCCAAGGGCGGTTAAAGGAGTATCAGGGTATTTTAGGGCGTATTTTGCAGAAGTTTAAAAGGGATTATAGGCGGCTGAATGTTGAAGGAGGCTGATATGATGACGCCACATATAGAAGCAAAAAAGGGCCAGGTGGCCCAAGTTGTGCTGATGCCGGGAGACCCATTGCGGGCCAAATTTATTGCGGAGAACTTTCTTGTTGATGTTGTGCAGTTTAATGGTGTGCGGGGCATGTTGGGATATACCGGCCAATACAAAGGCCGCCTTGTGTCTGTCATGGGTTCCGGCATGGGCATACCATCCATGGGGATATACGCCCACGAGCTTTTTTCTTTTTATGATGTGGAGCGCATCATACGGGTTGGCACGGCGGGAGGCATATCACCCCATCTGGCTTTGCGGGATGTGGTGATTGCCATGGGAGCTTGCACAAACTCTAATTTTGTTGGCCAATATAATCTGGCCGGGCATTTTGCGCCTATTGCTGACTATCGGTTGCTGGCCGCTGCTGTGAAACATGCGGAAAAGGCCGGAGTGGCCTATAGGGTGGGCAATGTAATAACCAGTGACACTTTTTATGGTGATGATACTGCCGCCATGGCGGGATGGCTTAAAATGGGCGTGTTAGCGGTGGAGATGGAGACGGCGGGGCTGTATGCTTTGGCGGCCCGCCTGGGCAAGCAGGCCTTGGCGATACTTACTATATCTGACATGGTGTTTACCCAAGAAGTTACCACGGCCCAGGAGCGGCAAAATAGCTTTACGCAGATGATGGAGATTGCGCTGGAAACGGCGATTGAAGAATGAAAGGACGGCTGCAAGCCGCCCCTACGGGATATTGATAAATATACACACACAAATCATTTTGAGGCAATTATTTTTACGGAAAATTTGCGTTGGCGTGGCGGATCGAATTCGCAGAAATATATGCCTTGCCACGTACCCAGCAGGGGCTTTCCGTTGTGGATTATGATGGTTTCGCTGGCGCCTATGGCGCTGGCTTTTAGATGGGCTGTGGTGTTGCCTTCGGCGTGGCGGAAGTCTGTTCTGTCCGGGAAGGCTTTGTCCAGGCCTAAAAGCATATCGCTGACCACATCCGTGTCGGCGTTTTCATTTATAGTGATGCCTGCTGTGGTGTGTGGACAAAAGACTACGGCCAGGCCGTTGGTTATGCCGCTTTTGGTTATGGCATCGTGTACCTGGGTTGTTATGTTATAAAAATCTGTTTTGGGTGTGGATAGGGTGTATTCGTATAGCATGGTTTTATGCCTCCGTTACTTTGAAATTGACCAAATTGCCATCGGGCAGGAATGAACGCTCGCTTGCCGCAAACGCAACAATGGTTCCGTCATCTTCCAACCATAATGTATCGTGCGGATATGCTTCGCCCGAAATGATACCCAATGCATCAACGGGAGCTTCGGGGCCGTTATGCCCGGCAACACTTCTTATTACAACATTGTCAGGGCTTTCTTTGCTGGAGCATGTAATCATCAGCATATTTTCGTGAGCTATCCATTGGGCAACGGTGTAGAATTGTGTTTCTTTAAACACATATGGACAATCGCCTGCGTATGCTTCGGTTTCGATGATGCGATAATGGCTGACAATGCCGCTTTCGGCTTTATGACAAATGATTTTGCCAAGTAGTTCTTTTGCGACATCTTTTGCGGAGTGGTTTAAGAAAATTGACTGTTCGAGTTTTTTCATGGATTTATCTCCTTTGTCCGAAGTTAGATTATGCGGGCGGAATGACCCTGCCCCTACTTTTGTAATAGCCATACGATATTTTCTCCAAGGCGGCGCATGGTGCGTATGCCTTCTTGGTCGTTGTCATAGTCGCCGATGGCCATGGACAGGCTCATGTTCCAATAGCTGCTGCCGGGGACAATCATGTCGTTTATTAGGAAGAAGTGTTGCATACTGTTGAGGGTGTGTATGCCGCCGGCCCGGCGCACTGCTGTTACTGCGGCGCCGACCTTGCGTGAGAGACAGTGGCCGTCGCGGCGGGAGACGAAGCCGCAACGGTCTATGACGGCCTTGATTTCTGGGGTGAGGTCGGAAAAGTATGTGGGGGAGCCGAGGACGATGGCGTCGGCGGCCTTCATTTTTTGGTATACTTCGTTAATCCAGTCATCTATGGTGCAACGGCCTATGTGGTCGGAGCAGCGGCCGCAGGCCATGCAGCCCCGGGTTGGACGTCCGCCGGCCTGGTAAATTTCTGTCTCGAAACCGGCGGCGGTGCATACCTCCAGCACGGTATTTATCATGGCAAATGTGTTGCCATTGTGGCGCGGGCTGCCGTTTACAGCGAAAATTTTCATAGAATATTACTCCTAATTTTAAAATGGGACGCTGGGGGCGGCCGTCCCCTGCGGATGTGCGTTGAATGGGCGGCAAAATGCCGCCATTACGGGCTAGTTGGAGCCTCGTCTTTTTTGATGCTGCGGGCTACGAGCATGTTAAGTGCTGCCAGCACACCGGCGAAGACGAAGACGTATTGGGGGCCGAGTTCCCACCAGAGGTAGCCGCAGATTATGGCGCTGAGGATGGAGAGGACGTGGTCCAGGGCCATGCCGGTGGCGAGGGTGGGGGTTACGTCCTCTGGGGTGGCGGCGATGGAGCGCATGTATACATTGCGCACCATGCCGAATTGGATGGTCATACGGTCGGCGATGTTGACGGCGACGGCCAGGGCCACCACGGCGGCCATGCCAAGCAGCCAGCCTGCGTGGAGGCCGGCACTGATGACGCCGTAGGCCAGGTAAATTACCAGAAATATGGCGGCCTCTATGATCATGATGCGGGATGTGCCGTAGCGGTCTATCCAGCGGCCCACGGCGGGGATGAAGAAGATGCCGATGGCGGAGCCGGCGATGATGAGGAGTGCCATATGGTCTGCGCCGAAGCCCAATAGTTCTATCAGCACCCAGGGGCCGTAGACATACATAATTTGCTTGCGAGAGCCAAAGAGCATGGCCAGGAGGTAGTACTTTGTATATTGTTTTTTGAAGACGAAGCGGGATTTTGTGGATTTTGTGTCTTCAGTGAGGCGACCAAGGTATATAAGGAGGATGAAGACCCCGGTAAATAAGGCACCGGCGATGACGAAATTAAGAATGACCGGGGTGGTGAAGGAGAAAAAGCCGGTGCGAAAGCCGACGAAAACCAGGATAGCGGCCACCATGGAAAAAGCGGTGCGCAGGCCGTTGAAGCGGCCCATCATTGTGCCGTAGCTACCTTTTTTGGCTAGGGACATGCCCATGCTGTCATATAGAGGCATAAACATATGCATACCCAGAGAATTGATGAACAAGAAGATGAGCATGATGCCGAAAGAGGGCGAAAGCAGGCCCATGGCCATTATGCCGATGATGCTGAGACCCTGGGCTACAAGTGCCAGGCGTATATTGCCCAAAAAGGCCAGGGACGACACGACAAGCATGGTGATAACGCCGGGTAATTCTCTTGGTAGCTCTATGTAACCACGTTGCAGAGCATCCACGCCGTGGGCTTCTCGGAAGTAGTTGGAAAATACGCTGTCAGATAGACCAAGGCCAAGGCCGGACAGGGCCACAATGGCCATAAAGACATATATTGCCCGTTGCTTTCTTTTTTGCTCTGTTGCTTCTGTCATGTTGTCGCTCCTTTTGTGTGAATTGTGGTGTAGGTTAATAGGCCCTGTATATGTTCGGATTTCATTAGGTCTATGGAAGCTATTGACTGGTGCAAAGGCTCGATTTGTTGGCTTGCGGCGGCTGTGATAATCTTACGGCCTAATGTGATGTGGGGGTTGTACTTGCGGGTGTCGAGGGTGAAGCCCGCGGTGATAAGTTTTTGGGTTATATTGTGTTGCAGGGCAAGCAGTGCCTTGTTTTCTGCAATACCTGCCCACCATAGGTCGCCTTCTTTGCGGCCGAACCGCCCGATGCTGTTGATTTTTATGGGAAATGGTGTGAAGTTTACGCTATCAATCACAGTTTTGATGGTATTGGCTTGGGCGGCAGTGCATTCGCCGATAAATGCAAGTGTTAAGTGTAGGTTTGTATACAGGGTAAAATTGCCGCCTGTAGATTGTTTGCGTAGGTCATTCTGCAACAAAACAAGGCCATCGCGTGTGGCCTTGTCAAAATTAATTGCTATAAACAACCGCATAGCAACACGCCCCATCCTGTTTTAATTTTACCACAATGTGCCCACTGCCGCAACCTTTACATGCCTCCGTCATATAATTACAATACATGTAAATATGGGAGGCACAATATATGAGAGAGAGCTTGACGCAGGATATATGCGCGAAAGAAGCCTTTGTGGAGTTTGCCCGTGGCGGCTACGAATATAAGGGGCCGTGGCAGCCGGAGCACGACCTTCCCGGTGGGAGGGACGACAGGCGGCATGATCATTACCATGACAGACACCAAGCACCCGCACCGCCGCAGCCGAACAGGCACCACCAACCCAATCACGGCGGAGGGCATCATGGCCATTACCAAGACAGGCACCACGACCCGCATCATGGTGGACATCAGCCGCCGCGCCATGAGGAACGCTATGACCATCATTCTGGTTCTGCCCCTCGTTTTGCGCCGCCGTCATATGTGCCGAAAGCGGCCCCGGGGCTGCGTGCTGTAGACCCGGGTGCTATAAGCCGCTGTTTGTATTCGTACACATATCTGTGGCTTAATAACAGGCAGGAATTTTGGTTTTTCCCCACATTTGTGGGCAGAAAATCTGTGGCGGGATACAGATGGATGCATGGCCAGTGGGTGTATATGGGTTTTGATTTGAAGATGATAGATTCGTTTTTTTGTGGCGGCAGATAATGTAAAAAAAACCGGCAGCCCTGTGTGGTCGCCGGTTTTTGCGTTTGTGTTATTGCTTTTTGGCCAGCATGGCCATTAGGGGTACAAAGGCTTTGTATATAACAAAGCTGCCCAGGGACACCAGGGTGTTTTTGAGTAGATTGAAGGGGATGATGGCGTACAGCACCAGTGTAAACAGGGTGCTGATGTTGGCATTTGTGTCAGTGCCGCGGCCGATTACCCTGTCCATGCCGCCGAAGATATAGGCAAAAGCCGGGATGAGCATATAATAATTTATTAATGCGGCGATGGCGGTGGATATTAATGTGCCCGCGAGGGCACCCAGGATAAAGCCTTTTGTGGAGCGGTTGAGACGGTGATATATGTAACCAAAGGGCAGTATATAGGCGCAACCGAAGATGAAGTTGGCCAGAGAACCTATGCCGGCGGAGTTTGTGCCGGTTACTAAAACGTCCAGTATGTTTTTGATACCCATTATCCATACACCGGCGATGGGGCCGAGGGTTATGGTGCCAATGACGGCGGGAATGTCGGAGACATCCATGGCCAAAAAGGTGGGGAAGATGGGCAGACGCAAGCGGAAGATGCCATCGATGGTAAGCACAAAGGCTATGGCGGCCAGCAGGGCTATTTTGGTCATGGTTTGGATATTTAGTTTTTTTGGGGCGGCTTGGTTTGACATGGTTTTCCTCCTTGGGGGTGAGATTCCGGGTCAAGCCCGGGATGACATTTGTGGGGCGGTGATATTGGCAACAAAAAAAGCCCACAAAAGGGGCAAGAAAACAACGCAAAAAGACACGCTGTAAGCTTCTTCCATCCAGACTTCACAGACACAAGGAGGCATTTTTTGCTTTGCAAAAAAAACGCTCGAAATTGCACAATTGAAGTGTTTTTGCAATTCTCTCACTTGTGGCTTATGTTACTGTCGGTTTTGGAATTTCACCAAATCTGCCAAATTGCCATTAGGCAATATGGCTCGCGGACTATACCGCCGGTCGGGATTTTAACCCTGCCCCGAAGCTTTTTTGTTATATTGACCCAATTATACTGCTGTAGCGGCCTCTTGTCAAGGGGCATTTTTTTTGTTAGAATTAAGGCAGAGGTGACGAAAAATGGCCCGATGGATAATGAAGGAAAATGACGCGGACATTGGCCTGATGGCTGGGGTGCTTAAAATAAGCCCGATTGTGTGTGAGATTTTGGCCAACAGGGGCATACGCACAAAAAATACTGCCATAAAATACCTTAACCCGGCGTTGCAATTTATGCATGATGGGGCGATGATGGCGGATATGGCGCGGGCGGGATGTATTGTGCTGGATGGTATAAAGGCCGGCCGCAAGTTTTGTATTTATGGGGATTATGACGTGGATGGTGTGAGCGGCACCGTAATTTTGCACAAGGCTCTGGCGGGGCTTGGGGCGGATTGTGGTTATTACATACCCCGTCGTGAGCAAGAGGGTTATGGCCTTAATATATCAGCTGTGGAGAAAATTGCCGAATATGCGGATGTTCTCATTACGGTGGACAATGGTATTGCAGCCGAAGCGGAGGTGGCCTGTGCTAAGGAATTGGGCATGACGGTTATTGTAATTGACCACCACGAGCCGGCGTATATTGAGGTGGGTGGGGTTAAGGAGCAGCAGTTGCCAGTGGCTGATGCTATTATTGACCCAAAACGTTTTGACTGTCAGTATCCTTTTAAGGAGATGTGTGCCGCCGCGCTGGCTTATAAATTTGCCGAATATTTGCACAAAGAGGCCGGGGTAGATTTTGTTAGAAGGGACGAATTTCTTATTTTTGCGGCCATTGCCAGTTTTTGTGATGTGGTGGATTTGGTGGGGGAAAACCGTATTATTGCCGCAAATGGGCTGGCGCTGCTTAACAGTGAGCGGCGGACAAATATTGGGTTAAATGCTCTTGTAAAAGCGCGGAATTTGGAATATAATAAGCTAGATACATTTGACATTGGATTTATCATAGGGCCGTGCATAAATGCCACGGGGCGGCTGGAGTCTGCCGAACAGGCCGTGGAGCTGTTTTTGTGTGATGATTTTGCTAAAGCGGAGCAGATGGCCCAAAGGCTGGTGGAGCTTAACAACAACCGCAAGGATTTGTGTGCGAAGTTTGTGGAGAAAACCATTGCAAGCCTGGAAGATGCCGAGCTGGACAAGGTGCTGGTTATTTATGACGAGGACATACACGAAAGCATTGCCGGCATTGTGGCCGGGCGGGTTAAAGAAGCCCTGTGGCGGCCGGCATTGGTGTTTGCCAAAAGCGGCGACGTGGCCAAGGGGTCAGCGCGGAGCATAGAGCAATACGATATTTTTGCGGAAATGCAGCGGCACAAAGAGCTCTTTATACGCTTTGGCGGCCATAAAATGGCGGCAGGGGCGACGCTGGCCGTGGAGAATATTGATGTGTTGCGGCGGCGGCTTAATGAGGTCTGTACCTTAACGGACGAGGATTTTGTGCCTATTGTTTATGTGGAAAAAGAGCTGGAGCTGGATGAGGTAACCTTTGAGCTGGCCCAATCGCTGGGAGTGTTGGCGCCTTTTGGTAAAGAAAACAAACAGCCGGTGTTTGCTACGCGGCAAATATATACAGAAAGCATTGAAGTTATTGGTCAAAGCGGCACCACATTGCGTATGAGTTTTAGGTGTGACAGTGGCCGCCGCATACGTGCCGTGGCGTTTAATAGTGTGAAAAAGTTTGCGGCGATGCTGGCGGAGCTTTATAGCGAAGAAGTGTGCCAGGGGTTTTTGACCGGGCATATACGTAATTTGACTGTGAAGTTGGACATGGCCTATCATATTGAGATAAATACGTTTAACGGTAATTCCAGCTTGCAATTGCGCATAGTTGACTTTAAGTTTTAGAGGCGATGCCGCTTGAAGACGGCAATACTTCATTCTGACCAAGAAAGGCGAGGATTATGGATCTAAAGCAAACTATAAGAGATTTTCATGATTTTCCGCGCCCGGGCATATTGTTTCGGGACATCACCACAATTTTAAAAGACCCGGCGCATTTTAGCAGCTCTATTGCGCAGATAGAGGAGTTGCTGACGGGTTATGACTATGATTTGGTGATTTCTCCAGAATCCCGAGGTTTTATGTTTGGGGCACCCGTGGCTGCGCGGCTTGGCAAGGGTTTTGTGCCTGCCCGTAAAAAGGGCAAGCTACCGGGAGAGGTGCTGGCTCGGACGTATTTTTTGGAGTATGGAATCGATGCCATAGAAATACATAAAGATGCTATAAAACCCGGGCAAAAAGTTGTTATTGTGGATGATCTTTTGGCCACGGGTGGCACCTGTAAAGGCATATGCGAAATTGTGGAGGAATTGGGCGGCCGGATTATGTGTATTGCGTTTTTAATTGAGCTGGGTGGTCTTGGCGGCCGGGAAATTTTAAAAGGTTACGATGTGAAAACGGTTTTGAAATACTAAAAGATAGCAGAGGTGGCGCAGCATGGTTAGCAACGGAAGAACAAACGACATAAGTTTTGCGGGAGATTTGGGTATTATAGCCCTGCAAAGCTGTCAGGAATTTGGCAAAAAGTTGGACGAGCATGTTAAAAATCTGCGGGCAAAGGAGGGCATTGATCATCCCGAAACTTTTATGATTGATGCCCAGGAGATACGCTTTACCAACGGCGAGGGAAAAATAATCCTTAATGAGACGGTGCGGGGCAAGGATATTTACCTTGTCTGCGACATTGGCAATTACAGCTGCACATATAATTTGTACGGGCACACCAACCACATGGGCCCGGACGAGCATTTTCAGGACATAAAGCGGGCGGTGTCTGCCATCGGCGGCAAGGCGGCCCGCATAAATGTGATGATGCCCATGCTGTACGCGTCCCGCCAGGACAGAAACAAAGGGCGGGAATCTTTGGACTGTGCCCTGGCTTTGCGGGAGCTTGAAGCCCTTGGCGTGCGCGACGTCATCACTTTTGACGTACACAACCCATCCGTGCAAAATGCTGTGCCCCTTATGTCTTTCGAAAATCTTTACGCCACATATGAAATTGTGAAAAATTTTATTCATGATGAGGGAGAAATTGTGTCTGACAAGGACAATTTTCTCATCATCAGCCCTGACCTTGGAGGCATGGAGCGCGCCATTTACTACTCTACCGTTATGGGCATAGACATTGGCATGTATTACAAACGGCGGGATTATTCCAGCGTGGTAGACGGCCGCAACCCTATAGTGCAGCACGAATATCTGGGCCGCGACCTGGAGGGCAAAAACGTTATTATCATTGATGACATAATAGCTACCGGCGAAAGCGCCGTGGAAATTATCCACAACCTAAAAAAGCGCCGCGCCGAGAAAATATTTGTGGCCACCACATTTGCTCTGTTTACCAAAGGCACCGATGCTTTCCGGAAGCTTTATGACGACGGCCTGCTTACCCGGGTATATTCCACAAACCTAACCTATGTGCCGGAGGATATACGCCAACAACCATGGTTTAAACATGTGGATATGAGTCCCTTTGCGGCGGAGGTTGTTAACAGCCTTAATATGAACCGCTCTATTGAGCCCATTTTGGATGCCACCGGGCGGTTAGTGGAGCATTTAAAAGGCTTGCAGAAGCAAAGCCAGATAACGCTGCCGATTTAGGATATCATATGAATGAGCACAGGCGACCGACCACGCTCGCCCGTGCTGTATATTATTGCCGAACTAGATTGGCTATTGATAAACCCGGACTTCGATTGCGTAATCAGTGGTCTTGTGGGGATTAACATAAACCACAGCTTCGCA